>JAFGGH010000025.1 GCA_016930645.1 Sedimentisphaerales bacterium | reverse complement strand
GGAAAATTTTTCAAACGTCCAGCCTTTGTTGTAGTTGGTATAAGGATAGCTAATAACAACACCGCGAATTGTCGCAAGAGTACGTTCATCCTTTACAAAGTGTGATATATCATTGGGGGCAGCACGCTTATAATTTATTAGTCTTATCCCGCCGAGACAAACAGCACATAACAAAGCGACATACGGCATTGATATCAAAAGGATATGATTATTTTTTCGCTGGATAAGAAACAAGATAGCACCAGCAGCAAAAAAACAAGCACAAATTAAAAGCCAGAGCCAGACGCCAATTGGAATGTAATGCTGAACGCAAATTCCGGAAATCAGTCCGACAGCGATGAATACAAGAGGGGCTGTGCCGGTTAATTCCCTGTGAAAATCCCACCTGCCGCGAAGCTGCTTATCGATTAACTCAAGTTGCCGCTGAATGTCGTCCATAATTGGCAATATATTAACGGCAGTAACTTCTATTGACCACTCAAAAAATGTAAAGCTATCCCCAGATGTCTTTGCGTCTCCGCAACTCGTCAAAGACTTCAGCCGTATCAGCACGCAAAAGCAGATTGGTTTGTTTTTCCTGGTTGATAGTTGATGGAACGGGGCATTTACCTGATTTTAATTCTTCGACACGTCTTCTTACAAATTTGTTATCCGGTTCGATGCTCAACGCGAAATTGTAATTATCAAGCGTATAATCATGACCGACATAAACCAGCGTATCATCGGGTAAAGCTGTCAGCTTTTGCAGAGACTTCCACATCGTTTCAGCCGAACATTCGAACGGCCTGCCGCATCCGCCTACGAACAAGGTATCACCGGTAAAGACAGCACCGTTATTGTCTTTATCTTTTATATAATAACAAACACTCGTTTTAGTGTGGCCGGGCGTTGAAATGACCTTTACCTGCCAGTCTCCTAAATTGATTAAATCGCCGTCTTTAGCGATTTTGTCAACACCGCTATATGCACCGATTACCTGACAGCCGTATTTTTTCTTCAAAGGAGCGACTCCGCCTATATGGTCAAAATGATGATGCGTTACAAGGATATGGGTAAGCTCAAGTTCCTGGTTTTCCAATTGGCTTTCGACACAATCAGCCTGTCCCGGGTCAACAACAAACACATTATTATCTTCGTACCTGCAAAGATAAATAAAATTGTCCCCCATCGCCGGAATAATCTGAATATCATTTTGCATTATAATGTTCAAAGCTGGATGAACTCTTTTGGTTTGAAGTTCGTTTCCATCGTCCATTCGAGTGCTTTGCCGCTTCGCAGGCAATAGACCACCAGGACTTCGTAGCCTTCCTTATCGACCCAGGCCTTTAGGAACGGAAAATCTTCTACTATTTGCTTTTTCAGCTCCAAATCTTCGAGCACTTCGACCGTGCCGCTAATCCTGATTTGCTTAGCATCTTGCTCGCGGTAGAAGCACATTTCGACCTGGGGATTCTTCTGAAGCTGGTTATGAACCTGTTTATTTTCTCCGGTGCTGAAAATGATACCGTTCTCATCGGCGCGATAGAGCATTATTAATCTTACAAAAGGCTGATTATTATGCGCTGTAGCCAGGGCAAAAGTCGGATTGGCCCTTATAAACTCGTAAATCTGCTCCTTTGTCATTTGCCGCCCCTTCCAAAATTCAAAATCTATTCTGCTGTAATTTTTTCTTTTCCGCTCATATACGGCCGCAGCACTTCGGGTATAGTTACCGAGCCGTCGCCGTTTTGATAAAGCTCTAAAAGCGGTATCAAAATCCGCGGGCTGGCGATAACGGTATTATTCAACGTGTGGCAAAAGATATTCTTTTTCGCTGTAGTGTCTTTATAACGCAGGTTCATGCGCCGGGCCTGGAACTCATAAAATTTGCTCGCGCTGTGTGTCTCGCAGTAATTCTCTCTGGACGGCATCCAGGCCTCGATGTCGTATTTTTTAGCTTGTCCCCTGCCCAAATCGCCGGTGCAGACAATCACTACTCTATAAGGTAATCCAAGTGCCTGCATCACGCCTTCGGCATTGGCCAAAATCTCTTCGTGGAATTTATTACTCTGCTCGATGCTATTTTCACAGACTATTACCTGCTCGACCTTATCGAACTGATGGATTCGGTACAGGCCGTATGTATCTTTTCCCGCCGCTCCGGCCTCTCGCCGAAAACAGCTCGACATCGCGACATACTTTTTAGGCAGTTCCTCCTGCTTTAGAATTTCGCCCATGTGATAGGCAGTCAAAGGCACTTCCGCTGTTCCAGCAAGGCTAAGCTCGTCTCTTTCCATCTGGTAGGTCTGCTCTTCGGAGCCTGGGTAGTAACCGGTACCGCGCATCGCTTCATCTTTCATCAGCAGCGGCACCGACATCGGCTGATAGCCGCGCTCGACCATAAAATCCATCGCAAAGCGAAGCACCGCCCAGTGTAATAGCGCTCCATCGCCCTTCAGGAAATAATTTCGCGACCCCGCCAGTTTGACCCCGCGCTCGACATCGATTAAACCCAGCGACTGGCCTAACTGAATATGGTCCTTAGGCTCGAAATCAAACTGCCGCACCTGCCCTTCTTTGCGTAGCTCGACATTTTCGGTATCGTCTTTTCCAACCGGCACATCATCGTCGGCAGGCTGGGGTACTCGAAGCATAGCATCATCGTAAAAGGGCTGATTATTTTTTATCCTTTCTTCTGAATCCGCTTCTTGTTGTTTGGCAAACCTCAATTGCTCAAGGGCAAAATCTTTTTTGGCACCAGTTAAGTTTGGGATTTCCTTGCCTATTCTGTTTTTAGAAGTCGCTATTTCTTGCAATAATCTCTTGGCAGCGATTAACTCTTCATAGGTTTCCAAAAGGTCGTCGATATCCACCATCCCGATATTTTTGTCTCTTACTGCCTTCTTAAATATCTCTGGATTTTCTTGTATTAGTTTAATATCAATCATGGCTCGTATCTTTTCACAATTACCACATTATTTTGTCCGCCGAAGCCGAACGACTCGTTGACCGCGATATTCACACTGGTCTTTCTCGGATCGTTTGGTACATAGTCCAAATCCAGAGCCGGGTCGGGATCGTTGAGGTTCATCGTCGGCGGGGCTATATTATCACGAATCGCCAGCACACAGGTAATCAATTCTGCTGCACCAGCGGCACCGATTAGATGACCCAGCATACTCTTTATTGAGCTGGCTGGGGTACTCTTAGCTTTGTCTTTGAATACGCTTTTGATAGCCTTGGTCTCGACAGAATCGTTCTCAGCAGTGCTGGTGCCGTGTGTGCTGATATAATCGACATCGGCGTATGTAATGCCAGCGTCTTTCAGTGCAGCTTCGAGGGCCTGGATAGCACCGCGGGCTTCTTCGTGCATATCGGTTACCCTGAACGCGTCGGAGCTGCTGCCGTAGCCGATTACCTCACAAAGGATTTTCGCTCCTCTTTTTTTGGCGTGTTCGAGCGATTCCAGTACTACAACCGCTCCGCCTTCACCGATGACAAAACCGTCCCTGCTTGCAGAGAACGGTCTTGACGCTGTTTCGATGCTGTCGTTGCGTGTCGATAGCGCAGTCAGACGGCAAAAGCCGGTTACGCCAAGTGGATGTATCATCGAATGCGCTCCGCCTGCGAGCATAACATCGGCGGTGCCTTTTCGAATAATTTCCGTTGCCTCGCCTGCCGCCTGAGTACTTGCCGCACAAGCGGTAAGGCAGCTTCGCGTCGGCCCACGGGCACCGGTCAGCATCGCAATATGAGCAGCAGGCATATTCGGCTCCTGCTCCATCTCACGCATTGAGCTCATTTTGCCGAAGGCAATATCTGCCCATTTGTTCCAGTCCATCCGGTTCTTTTCATTATCCCAGCCTTTAACTATGGCATCGAAGAAGACATCATTATCGACCGAGCCTTCACCTGCACCGAGATATATCCCCATCCTTGTCCTGTCGATACCGTCAGAAGGATTATCCGTCTCGATATCGATGCCTGCCTGCCTGCACGCCTCGACAGCGGCGCCAAGAACAAATCCGCTTCCGCGATTACTGTCTTTATGCAGGCCGGGATTTTTGACATGCTTTGCTAAATCATAATCTTTGACTTCTGCGCAAAACTGCGATGGAAAAGTCGATGCATCGAAGATAGTCGTGTAATTAAAACCGTTTTTACCGGTCAGCATCCCGCTCCAGACGGTCTCGGCATCATGCCCCATCGGACAAACTAAGCCAAGACCTGTTATGACAACCCTGTTACGCATTAATAAACCTTACATCAAAAATGAATAACGAATATCCAATCATAAATTACGAATAACGAACGCCGAATTACGAGTTACGAACATTCACTTATTTTTTACTTTTTACGCTGTTATTCTTAGCTGTTTTGGCGCTTTTTACAAATATAGAAATCAGCTCATTACATTCATCTGTCAGTTCTTTGATACGTTCAACTTTGGTCAAGAGCTTTGCTCGCTGAATTATACGCAGCCAAACGTAAGTTTCGCGCAGCTCTTTAAGAACAATTTTAATTTTATGCACAAAATCATTTCTGGACTCAGCATCTTTTGCCTCAGCATAATTCGGTGCAGGGCTTGTTCCCGAACGTACAATCTGCCCGGCTACGTGATTACCAGCTCTCGTTCTCGGCAGAGAATCGGCCAATCTTATAATTCGAACAGCAAAATCAATAAGCCTTTCTTCAAGGTCATAATCTTTCTTCTTATCCACCTTATCATCCCTTCTAAATTACAGTACAAATACTATTCGTAGTTCGTAATTCGCTACTCGTCATTCGTCATTCTTTTTTAGTATTATAGCTGCTGTTTGTCCGCCATAAGTATAGCTACAGCAAAGCACATGTTTAATTTCTTTTTCAATCGGTTCAGTTGCAATATTTAAATTACAACCTTGGGCAATACTATCACAATTTTTAGCAGCGGGGATTTTGCCATCACGCATCGCGCAGACTGCGGCGATTACATCAATAGCGCCGGCGGCTGCGCCGGTATTGCTTGTCATACTCTTAGTGGGAAATACCGGTATATCTTTTACGGCATCACCCAAAGCGGCTTCTATAGCTTTGCTTTCAGCCAAGTCATCGGCAGCTATGCCTGTACCATGCGGGATTATCAGGTCGATGTCACTGGGATTAATACCGGCTTCACTAAGAGCTTTTTCTATGGCAATCTGAATAGCTTTGCCGTCTTTTTCAAGGTGTTCATATTGAGGATTTATATTATTACTCTCTCCGGTTCCGATAATCTCGGCGTAAATGGTCGCGGAACGGCCTTTTGCCTTTTCCATGTTCTCTAAAACAACCAGCCCTGCCGCTTCGCCGAAGACCGAGCCGCTCGCTTTTGCATCGAAAGGCCGGCAGGCTTCGGCAGGCTTATCGTTATATTCGCTTGTGGTTCGTTTCAGCAGCATCTGTCGAATCATAACAATCGGATTGACCTTTGCCTCTGCGCCGCCTGTCAAAGCCATGTCACTATCACCGCGCGCGATAATATCACGCGCTTCGCTTATTGCCAGATGCCCCGCCGCCTCGGCGCAGGTAATTGTGTTGCTCGGTCCCTGAATGTCGTGAATAATCCCTACATGACAGGGCAGCATATTAGGCAGATATTTTAACAGCCATAAAGGAGTTACCAGCTCCAGCCCGTCTTTGCCATATTTTTTCATATCGAATCTACCATCGGTAATCGCTGCCGCAACGGCAGGAGCAAGTTCGACCAAATCACAGCTAATCAGGCCTGCACCGAATACAATCGCCGTCCGTTCAGGATTTAAATTAATTTCACCGTTGTCCGAAGCCTTTGTTACAATACCGGCGTTTTCAAATGCTTCTTTTGCCGCGGCGATTGAAATCTCGATGTCACGGCTCATTAGCTTGGTGTTTTTTCTAAGTGATTTCGGGATGTAATCGCGGATATTAAAATCCTTAATCTCGCCGGCTATCCGGCAGGGAAAATTAGATGGGTCGAAAGCCTGTATCCTGTCAATTCCGCATCTGCCTGCGCAAAGCCCGTCCCACAAATCTGCGGCGGTTTTGCCAAGGGGACTTATCGCCCCGATACCGGTTATCACTACCCTGTTCATTATCAGGATTCTTTACCTTTTATTGTCACGCCCTGTATAAGAGATTCGAACATATCGGTAAAAACAAAATTCTCTTCTGGAAATTCCTTACCTGCCAGATTCCGGTCGATATGACTGAACATCAAGCTAATCTCTGCAATCAAATCTCCATCACGGGTTATCTTACCGTGCGTACTTGCCGCCTCATCAGCGATAGATTCCAATTCCGCTTCGAGCCTGATTGTGTCACCGGGCCTTACATAATGATGAAAAACCGCTTTTTTAATTTTAGCGAGTATCACTTTTTCCTGGAAGTTTCTCGCCTCTCCAACCAGTATCCCCGCCGTTTGCGCCATTGCTTCTATCATCAAACATTCGGGCATCATCGGAAAGCCCGGAAAGTGGTCGTGAATATGCTCCTCGGCAAGGGTAACATTTTTAACCGACACCGCCCTTTTGCCGCTTTCGAATTCCACAAATTTATCAATCCAAATCCATCTCATAATCAGTCCTGAGTTAAACTAAAGCGGCAGGAGAAATTAGCTCACTCCTGCCGTTTGATATATCCAAACATAGTTACTTTTTAAGCGGCATTAAGCTTCATTTCGATGTAGTTTACAACCGAGCTGACCGTAAACAAATCGCCAAGCTTATTTATATCGGGGTCGGCTTTAAAGCCGGACATATCCGTATGCGGCATCGCTTCGGTCAGCGCGGCAAGGCCTGCATCGGTCAGCTTGCCGTCCTTGACATATTCACTATTGCTCATCAGATTCTCAGCGGGGAAAAGCTCCTCGCGCGGTATCTTAATCGCGAACGCCTTTTCCAGCCTGAACACTATATCCAGAAAGTCGATACTTTCTGCGCCAAGATCACCCATCAGTGTCGCATTTTCGGTAACCTCATCATCATCAACACCAAGAGCGTCAACCATAACCTCCTGCACCTGACTAAAAATCTCGTCCCGACTCATTGCCATTAGTTTTTACCTCCGGTAAAATCCTGCAAATTCCATTTCTTAGCTTCTCGGTTTTAACAAATCCCAGCGTTTCTTCAAATTCTCAATAACCGCCGAATCAACGGCAGCCATTTTATTGTCTTTATCCGTCAAATTAAAATGCCTTAACGCGAATTTCGCCTCGATAATCATCTCATCGCCGCATTTACCCTGGCCGGTAAAGCTGCTTACGTTTTCTTCTATGGTTTTGGCCTGGACATTATACTCGATTTGGCCACCCGGCGCAAGGAAACTTTTATATTTTACGTTTCTTGCCTCTTCGAGCAAAACCATACTGTGAGCGAAATTTTCGCTTATTCTGACTAACCACGACGCCGATTCAATCAGTCCTTCAAGCAGCAATACACCCGGCAGGACCGGAAATGTCGGAAAATGGTCGGCTAAATATTCTTCCGCCAGAGAAACATTCTTAATCGCCCTGATATACCTGCCCGGCTCTAATTCTATTACCTTGTCTATTAGTATAAATCGCATAGTTGCGTAATTGTAACGAATGAGCTGCCCTTTTCCAGCTTTTTTTCGGTTTATAGTTTTTTACGATTTTCGAGTTTGTAACGGTAAATGGCATAATCCGCAATATGTCTTACGTACAACACAATACGAAAAGGTTGCCGGTGTGAGAACCGTTTTTTTTATAGTTCGGTTTCTTTTATATCAGCGATTTTCATCAGGTGTTTGAGCAAGCCTGTTTTCAAAGGATTATTAGCGTGAATCGGCAGTGAAATCCTTTCTGTTCTGCCTGTTTTAGTATAGATATGGTGGCTGCCGTGTATTCTTTTTAGCTCCCAGCCCTTTTTGGTGAGCAGTTTGGCAAATGACTTTCCACTGACCTGCTTCAAACCATAATCTCCATTAGCTGGTCATCTTTTCGGATTTGAAATTCTTTGACATCAACGGATAGACATCCCTCGACTGCCTCGTATATGTTTTTTAGAAGCTCTTCGAATGTCTCACCCTGTGTAGCACAGCCGGGTATAGCTGGAATCTCCGCCCAGTAACCCCCTTCTTCTGCTTTATGAATGATGGTTTTCAGTTTCATATATTATATCCTTTTTTGTATATTATACACTTTAACAAACACAAGAGCAATAAATTTTGAATGGATAATTTTCTAATTTTTCCCTTTTTTTGTCTTTTGTTTTGTATTATTATGAGACACTAATCTCGATTTATAGCCATGAGGCAATCTTAATTTATGTTTTTGACAATTGAATAATATAAAGTACTGAATTTTAGCGTTCCGTCTCAAATCGCCAGTTTGTTTTTCGGAAAGGCGCATAAAAGACAGTGCCCCGATATGGGGCGCTGCTTGCGTGCTTTCCGATGGTTCTGGCTAACCAGAGATGGGCATATTTAGCGGTGCCCTTTTTTATTGAGCCGCGGAAAGGAGGACGGATGAGAATAGCTTCAAATTCTAATGTCGAGTTTTGAGTTAAGTACGTCATTCCTGCGCAAGATTGTCACCCCTGCATGTTTTAAGCAAGGGCAGGAATCCATTTCATTTTGAAAATGAAAGCAAATTTTGAGAGGAGAAAAAATGAGAAGGCTTATATTTGTTTGTTTTTTCGCTCTTTTATTTATTAGTCCTTCAAACGGAATAGTTTATTTCGATGATTTTGGTAGCTATGACAATCCAGGTAGCATGAATCCTCCCGCTAGTGGTCTCTACGCTTCCTATTGGTCCAGCGATGAGTCTTATGAAACTAACCAGAGAGCCTGGCATATTGTTGATGATCCAGCTTATGCGCCAACTTTTGGAAATTTTGCAAATTCATTCGGCGCGGTAGGCCAACAGATTCACTGGTTAGCCTTTACTGTAGATACACCTGTTCCAATCACAGAAGTTAACTTAGAATTTGATTACCTTGTGCAAAGTAATGCCACTTTTAGAATTTATGTATCATCTGTCGATGAATACACAAATCTAAATCAAGTATCCTTTGCTTTTATCAAGCGTTCAAATAATGGTGAGATTCAGGATAGTACCGGGCTTATTGATTTAATGCCTTTTCTCACATCCGGAGCTAGTCATTTAGTTATCCGCTTTGAATCGGATATATCCGATGTTGGACAAAGCCATATACGATTGGATAACTTTAACTTAGAGGTTATCCCCGAACCTGTTACTATTTTGCTATTTGGCTTGGGTGGAATTTTGCTGCGAAGAAGAAAAAATTGATGGATTAATGAAAAACGAAAAGGCTGCGAGCATTATGCCCGCAGCCTTTTTTGTTGCTTGTAAAAAATTAACAGAACAGTTAATATATGGATAAATAACTCGATTTAAGGAAACATAAATGGTAGCGATAAATCTGGGAGTAACGGACGAACAGATAACCAGTTTCTGCCAACGGTGGAAAGTGAAAGAGCTTGCTATATTCGGCTCTGCCGCAGAGGGTAAGATGCGTCCGGAAAGCGATATAGACCTGCTTGTAACTTTTTCGCCGGATTCCGAATGGAGTATGTTCGACCATTATAAAATGGAAGAGGAATTGACGTACCTGTTCGGCAGAGAAATTGACCTCGTTAATATCAAAGCTGCAGAAGAAAACGCCAACCCTGTATGTTGTCGTGAAATACTCGAATCAGCGAGGCAGATTTATGCAGCGTGATGAGTCTCTGCTTATTGATATGTACCAGGCCGCTTTTTCCGTTGGAATCCCAGGCCTAATATGATAGAATTCATTTAGTGTAAAGGTTAATAATTGACACACCCAAAGAACGGGAGACGACTAAATGTTCAAAATAACGGGCTATATTGAAAAAGACACGGAGACCGGTCTATATGTAGCTATCGTTCCGGGTATTCCGGGTGCTCATACTCAGGCAGAGACACTGGACGAGCTTAAAGACAACCTCAAAGAGGTGGTCGAGCTGTGCCTTGAAGAAATGGACCCCGAAGCAAAAAAACAAATACCCGAGTTTGTGGGAATTCAGCAGCTTGAGGTGGCAGGTTGAGCAGGCTCAAACTTGTTGATGCCAAAACTATGGAAAAGCTGCTGATTCGGCTCGGTTTTGAGAAGGTTCGGCAGAAAGGAAGCCACGCCTTTTACAGACACCCCGACGGTAGAACTACTACTGTTCCGCATCACAAAGCCAGAACGTTAGCACGTCCTTTAATCAGAGAAATTCTTCGCGAAGTGAAAGTCTCCGTTGAGGAGTATAATAATTCTCTGGAAAAATTATGAAAGTTCGACCCGCTAAAACTGATGATGTCAAGGCTATAAATGCCCTGATAAACGAATACGCCGAGCAGGACAGGATGCTGTTCCGCTCACTGGCTGATATTTATGAAAATCTGCAAACATTCACCGTCGCCGAAGAAAACAGCCAAATAATCGGCTGCTGCGCCCTCCAGGTCATCTGGGCCGATATTGCGGAGATAAAATCACTCGCTGTCGATACATCGAAAAAAGGCCTTGGAATCGGCAAAGCACTTGTCGAATATGCCACAGAACAAGCCCGGCAATTACACCTGCCGAAACTGTTCGCCCTGACTTTAGAGCCGGTCTTTTTTGAAAAAAACGGCTTCGAGCGTGTCGATAAAGACGCCTTGCCGATGAAGGTCTGGAGCGATTGTGCCCGATGCCCCAAGCAGGACCACTGCGACGAAATAGCACTTATAAAAAACCTTTAACGACGAATTTCACGAAGATGTTCATACACGCGGCTTTCAATCCCCTCGCTGGCGCTCGGGGCTTGTAAATAACATTACCACCATTGCTTCACAGTGTAAGTAATCATCTCGGTGGAGTCGGCTGGTATTTTCACTTTGAACCGTGCGGTATAGGCGTCATAGTTTTCGTATTCGTGGCTCTTTTCCTGCACTTCCCAGTTCACCCACTTACTGAACTTCTCATCGACAAACACCTCGACAGGCTCGTCTTTCCTGTTGCGCAGCTCGATTTGATGTGTTTCCGTGCGGGACCTGCGGCTTCTACCCCATTCGCTTTTTACGAGCTTATATTCAGGCACGATGTCAAATGCGTTGCCGATATAAAGTGATAACTTTTCCTTTCTCGGCGTATGGTCAATCATATCCTCGCCGACAAACTCGAGGTTCTCATCCGCAGGGTCTTTCTTGAACACACGCACCTTGCCTTTGGGTAATGCTATGCCAAGCTTATTTTCCTCGGTATTCTCAAATTCAATCTCGACCTGTACTTTCTCGGCGTTCTCCTGCCTGTCATAGACAAAGATTTTCTTGGCCGCTACGCCCAGTGCCGGCTCGATAAATTCAATCTGCTTGACCTGGTTATTATTAATCGTGCTTTTTCTACCAAGCGTGTACATATGATATTCCATAAAGGCCTTTTCCTCGAAACCGCCTTTTGCTTCCATCTCGGCACCCAATGCCCGATACATAACCTGCGGCTGAGGCGGTCTGATTCGTCTGACATCACCTGCGATGAGTTTCAGTGCCGCATCTTTATATGCAGCGCCGCTTTTATTATCGATTGTTACCCAGCCGCTGAAATCCAGCGTCTTTTCATCATCACTTAGAATAGCGGTGTAATCAGCCTTCCAGTTAATCTGCTCGGTGGTATATGTTACCTGGCAAAGTTGCTGGCCCGCTTTTTCGGCGCTTGCCAGCCACATTAACGTCGGCCTTGTAACCAAGCCTTCCGGCAACTCGGCAAGGGCAATTTCCTCGACACTATCGCGATTGACAATTTCCACACCGCCGTTAATTTCCACTATGTAGTCACTACCAACCGCGGCAAGCAGCTTGCCCTGAATTTCCCTTGCGGCATCGGCACCGCCGCCGCCTATTACAACTGTTACCTTTTTGTCGATATATCTTTTGAGCAAAGATGCCGAGTTCACCAGGTCATACTCATAATTCTGCTCTAATATCGATATCGCACCGGGACTTGACAGGCACTTGAAATTCACACTGGTTGGGTCAATCGCAGAAGCTACATCGGTAAATTTCATCGTATTGACACCCTTGTCGAAATTCATTTGCCGGGCCTGGCGCACCACCCCGAAATTATCATTGTAAATCGTAAGGCCGACACCTTCTGCCTGTTTTTGCTCGGCGCTGCAACCGAATGAGAATACCAAAACAGAAACCATTAAAATTAAACATTTGGAAGCCTTCATTGGATTTTCTCCTTAAAAAATTGCCGTTACCCACTATAATACACGTCAAAACCAAAATTACCCAAGGTTAATAATAAGGATTACGCTTTATGCAGGCAAGTATTACTTTTATCATGGCCGAAACCGGCATCTGGGACAAAACGATAAACTACGAGATTGTTACCGGCAACGCCCTCTGGCGGTTCGGCTTAATTCTTATCGTACTGCTCGTTACGCTTGCCCTTGGCCGAATCGCCCAATTTTTTATTGAAAGCTATGTCAGCCGGCTCGATAAGAAAAAAGGCGAAAATACCCTGAGCCTTGTTCTTAAATGCCTTACGAAACCCATATCAGTGGCCGTTTACGCTTTTGGGCTGCATCTGGCAAGGCTGTGTCTCGTATTCGACAATCCCAATACCGAACTGGTCGAAGGCCTCAGAAACAGCATTGAAACAGGCTGGATTAGAACAGCCAGGGCCGTCGCCGCAATAGCCGTCGCTTATGGAATCTATAAGCTTGTCGATGTGGTCGAACACTACCTGATTAAACTGACAAGCCGGACACACACCAAGCTCGACGATATGCTCGTACCTGTGGTTCGCAAATCGCTGCGTATTACAATCGCTATCGTAGCGGCAATTTTTATTCTCGAGAACATTCTCGGTCAGGATGTTAAATCCATACTCTTAGGCGCCGGTGTAGGCGGTATCGCAATCGCCCTTGCCGCGAAAGACACCATCGCAAATTTCTTCGGCTCGGTTACTATTTTCGCCGACCGGCCTTTCCAGATTGATGAAAGAATTAAAATCGCCGAATACGACGGGATAGTCGAGGAGGTTGGGTTCAGAAGCACAAGAATTCGCACTCTGAATGGGAATCTCGTTACTATTCCGAACAGCTTGATAACAAGCTCAACCATAGAGAACATCGGCAAACGCCCTTTTATCAGGAGGACTTCCAATATTACTATTACCTATGATTCCGGTCCCAAAAAGACCGCTCGCGCTGTCGAAATAATAAAAGATGTTCTCGCACACACCCCGGAAGTTACAACCGACCCGGACAATCCGCCGCGGGTCTATTTCAGCGACTATAATGACTGCTCGTTAAATATTTATATGAGCTACTGGGTTAAACCGCCTGAGTGGTGGCTGTTTCAGGAGGTCAACGAAAGGGTGAATTTCGAGATACAGAAACGTTTCGAAGCCGAAGGTATCGAGTTCGCCTTCCCAACACAAACTCTTTACCTTAAGAAGGAGTGAACCTATGGCAAAACGCACTAAAACCAAACGCAAAAGCAAACAAGCTAAACCAAAACGCTGGAGCGACCAGGACACTATAGTATTCAAAAAAATTTACCCCTATGTCCAGAACAGTTACCTTTCCAAACACTTTAACCGCTCGGTGCTTTCAATAAGGAAAAAAGCAATCAGACTGGGGCTGAAAAAAGACTGGGCAGGCGGATACAGCCAGCCTATGCCGAAACCGGAAAATCCATGGACACGCAGGGAGATTGAAACCCTCAGGCAAATGTACCACGACAATACAACCAACGAAATTTCCAAAAAGCTTGGCCGGACTCCGGCCGCGGTGCAAACCAAAATAGGCGATATCGGCCTGACGCTTAATCCTAAACTCAGGTCCTGGAAGGAAAAAGAAGTAGAGTTTATACGAAAAAACTGCAGGAAAATGACCCTGGCTCAAATGGCGGAAAAGTTAGGCAAAACCAAAAGCAGCGTTCACGGCAAACTCAGCAAGCTCAGGGTCCGGGAACCCGAGTTGAGACCGCTCAAGCCGCAGATAGGCTGGAAACCAAAGGAGGACGAGTTCCTCAGGAAACATTTTTTTACCTGGACGATAGAAAGGATAGCAAAGAAGCTAAAAAGGTCGGTTTCCGGCGTAAAAGCCAGGGCATGGAAACTCAAGCTCCTAAAGCAGCACCGCTGGACACCTGCGGAGGAGAAAAAACTCGAAGAGCTCCTGCCGAAATTCTCTTTCGAGGAAATCGCCGGAAAATTAAGGCGAGGCATAGAAGCGGTAATAGCCAAAAAGAAACGCCTGGGTCTGCGAAAACACAGACCCTGGACAGAAAAACAACTGGCTATCCTGAAGAAATTCTACCCGGTGGAATCCCTCAGAAAATTAGCCGGAAGATTAGACTCAAATCCGACCACAGTCGCAAATCAGGCAGCCAAACTGAAGCTGCGCAAACGCAAGGCGAAAAAAAGAACCCGTAAAAAAAAGAAGTGACGCGATACGTAATATGAAAAAAAGCCCCGGTATCCTCCGAGACCGGGGCCTTGCAGGTCAAATAAGACCCTTAATTATTTCCACAGACAGTCACCGTCTTTTTCGACATCTGTCGCACCGGGACAAGGACCGTCAAATATTGTTTCATCATAAGCTTTTTGCTCGTCTTCGGTCAATTCCGGCTGTTCTACAATCTGAGGTGTTACAAATACCACAACCTCACTGAAGATTGCTTCTTCTGCCTTAGAGGAAAAAACAAAGCCGATTAGAGGAAGGTCACCCAACAGCGGTATCTTGTTTTTCTGGTCACTGACTTCTTTCTTACGCAAACCGCCTAAGACCATAGTTTGTCCGCTTTTAAGCAGCAAAGTTGATTCGGCGCTTCGCCTGTCAACCTGCGGCTGAGTAAAGCTGCTGTTAACAAGCCCCACCTGAACATCACCGGCATCGACACTGAATTCCGGTAAAACGTGAAGCCTTATCATACCATCCCTTGTAACGTGAGGCGTAACCTTGAGAGTAACACCAACTTCTCTGAAGTTAGTTGTTCCAACGCTGCCTCCGGCGGTTGACTCGGTTATCTCCTGGTAAGGAATTTCCCTGATAATCTTTATTTCAGCATTTTCATTGTCCAGTACAAGCACACGCGGATTGGCAAGAAGCTTGGCGTTGAGCACCTGCTTCTGGGCTTTAATCATTAAGTCGATATCGATTGCTGCATTAAGCCAGCCGAATCGAACTAATCCATTCATAGTATTGGTTTTACCCGGTGCTCCGTCAAAAACACCTGTCATGAACGGGTCGGTTCGAGTAGTGATAGTCGGATTGGTTCCTGTTCCGGTCACTCCATCGGAAGAATTATAGGTTGTATTACGGCCTGCATACCATTCGACTCCTAAATCAAACCGGTCGGTACAGGTAATATCATAAATTCTGGCTTCGACCAGCACCTGCGGTGTAACCCTGTCGATTTCGGCAATGAATTTATCTATGGCCTTGATTTTGCTCTCGGTGTCTGTAACCATAATATTGCTTGTACCGGCACTTGAGCTTATCGAACCACGTTTGCTGATAAACTTCTTTAGCGCTTTTTCCACCTCGCCCACATCGGCATAGGTTATGCGCCAGATTTTATGTGTTAAAATTTCCTGCTGCTCCGTAAAGTCGTTCATAGGCCCGATGCGAATCATATTCTTGCTTGTTACAAAACCATAGCCATGCGCGGCCAGAATGTTGTTAAGTGCTTCCACAAGAGGAACATCCGTAAGAGTGGTCGTAACATCACCCACCACTTTGGGGCTTTTGACAATGTCAACGTCGGCTTGTTCGGCCATAACACGTATGACATCGTCAATCGGAGTGTTACGAAAGTCCACGCTGATTCTTTTTTGCATACGCATCTCGAGGGTGGTCAAAACCTCTTTTTCTACCCGCTCGTCCGCTGCATAAGCCACACAACACAAGGCTATAAAGGCCGCAGCTACAAACACGATTTTATTGATTTTCCTTGTTTTCATATTCGTTCCTTTCCGACTATTAATATTCATAACCTTAAAAAATAAAACCCGTACTTCTTTTTTAATATCCTGCCACTTTCTGAGTCCATTTTTCGCCGTCTCGCTCGAATTCGACGCTGTCCTGGTTTATCTTGATTATTTTGGCGCCCTGCACAGTCTCGCTCTGGTAAAGAATTTCCGTACCAATAACCGCCGATGGATTGTCCTGGCTCCAGACTATACCTCTGACAACAATATCACCCTTTACCGGCGAAGCATCTATATGCACGGCATATTCCTTCATCGGGTCACGCATATTTTCCGGGTAAGGTGCCGGCCTTTGCCAGTTAATCTCTTTTTTAGCCGCTGCCGCAGATGGAGACATCAGGCCGCTCTGTGGCTTGCTTTTTTTGCCGCCTGAGCCCATAAAATTTCTGCCGAATACAAATATAACTATCACGATTAATACCGGCATAAGAGCGACCATTACCTTTTGCTTGGTCGGACTGACTCCGGGTTTCGGCGCAAATAGTTTCTTTTGTATTTGTTCAAAAAACTTGTTTAATCCACTAAAAGAAACCTTTTTGAATGCACTTGGCATCTGTATCTTTGGCTTTTGAGGCTTGCCCGCTGCGGCGGGTTTTACAGTCGACTCTACAAGCTTATCCTGTGCAACAACACTTTGCGTTATTCGACTGGGTGTCACATTCGGCGTAGGCGGTATGTGACCGGCTGAACGGTCTATTGTTGACGAAGAAGAGCCAGCCTGACCGTTTCCGTTCGGTACCTGCACACCATCAAATATCGTTGATATTTCCTTGTGCAATCCCGACTTTCGCATCTTTGCCATGGAGAATCTCCTGTGCTAAAGCCTTATATTCCTCTGCGGCGGTGCTCTGAGGCGCATAAGTCAGTATCGACTCACCTGCACCCGGGGCCTCCGCCAACTTTATTGTTCTGTGAATAACTGTATCGAATACCAAATCACCAAAATAATCACGCATTTGCTGCTGTACCTGTCTGCTTAATGTGGTTCTTTTTTCCACAAAAGTCAGCAGCAAGCCAGCTATGGTCAAACCGGAATTAAAACGTTCCTGGACAATTTTTATTGTTTCAAGAAGCTGTTTCAAACCCTCGATTGCATAATAATGGGCCTGAACCGGTATGATTACATTGTTACTGGCAACAAGGGCATTTAAGGTCAGCAAACTCAAAGACGGGGAACAGTCAATAACGCATAAATCATAGGATTCTGAGACGGTTGATAAGCACCCCTGAAGTACATATTCCCTGGCATAGGATGAAACCAACTCATATTCAACGCCGCTTAATAGAATGTTATTAGGTGCAAGATTAAGGCCCATAACCGATGTGCTGACTATAACTCGAGACAATGGAATCTGGTTGTTGGTCATCACATCATATATGGTTTTCCCCAACAATTCGGGATTATGTCCGAGCCCCAGAGTCGAATGAGCCTGAGGGTCAAGGTCCACAATCAAAACCTTCTTTCCGTCCATAGCGAAAGCCGCTGCGAGATTCAATGCAGTTGTTGTCTTGCCGCATCCGCCTTTCTGATTTGCTATAGCTATTGTTCTCATAAAAAATTGTACCTGAATCCTTATTTACCCATCTTGCCGTTTCTGCACAAAAACCGCCAGTGTCATCGCTACTCTGCTGTTTTCACCCTTTTTCCTCCCCCTTTCTATAGAGAAATCATCAATAAAAATTACCGGCATATGCCTTTCAAGAGCATTGACAAACCTTGCAAACTGTTCAAAGCCGCTCTCGAAATCAACGTCTATCTTACTTTCCCCTATTGTCTGACATCCTTCTATTTTTGACACCTCCAGGTTGTTTCTGCCTTTGATGCTGAACGCCGATACCTTATTTTTACCGGCAATCCTGCTGATATCAAAAGTAAGATTAGCTGTCCCGTCTGAATCAGTAACAAACTCATCCACCCTATCTTTGAGCATCGCCAGCTCTTTTTCAAAATTTCCCCTTGCCATCTCGTTCAAAGTCCCACTAGCCTGTTGATATTCCTGTTTCAGCTTGGCCGCTTGTTTTGCCAGCTTTTTCTTAGTCTGAAGCTGAGGCTTAAGAAAAAGCATAAAGGCAAATACAAATATCAATGCTGAACCAATCCATATTAAACCAAGTGTCGTTCCGTATTCTTGAAAGAACCTTTTCATAATTTAAATACCTATATCTGAGGCTTAAAAATACATTTCATCTCATAACTAATAATTTTCTGATTATTCTCTTCGTCAACTTTCTGTGATACAGGAATATCTTCCACCTTGGGACCTAAAACACTCGAAAGTTGCAATCTCTTTCTGAATTCTTTGACCGCTCTGTCGGTTTCAGCACTTGAAGAACCCTGAAGTATCATACTTAAAGTTCTTGACGGCACCATTAACTGTTTTTTCTTATCCGGATTTTTCTTATCCGGCACCGTCACCCTTACTTTATTCTCATTGACCGAAAGCCTGTTCAAAACCAGCGAATCAGGCATATTTTCCACTATTGTCACCAAAATAACAGACCACTGATTATGCTTGTCTATCACCTCTGATGTTTCTGATAAATACCGCTGCAACTCAGCCTTCTGTTGACATTTGTTCTTATATGTAATCATCCGGTCGGAAAATTCTTCTATCTTTCGCTCATAATTCGCTATCTCGCTTTTGTGGATCCCAATGATAACTTTCGCGCTTAAATATATTCCGATCATAGACAAGGCTATGACAAATGGAACCGCCGCAGTTATTACCATAGCTACAATTCCCTCCGGCCTGCTTTTGGCCGGAATGCCCTGTCCCTTTAATAAATCAATAGTGTAATACATTTTATATCGACCTCATTGCAAGACCCGCCGCCACCGCAAGCGAAGGCCCTTCGGTTCTTAAAAGATTTTCACCGGGACAATCCTTTTTTAAGGCAATCTTGTCAAAGGGGTTCCAGAGAACAACATCCACCGGTAAACTGCTATTAAGAATCTGGACAAAACCTTTGGCTTTTACGAAACCGCCGCAAACATAAAGCGTGTCAATTTGCATTGATTTTTTCTGTGCTCCATAATATCTCAGCGTTCCCGTAACATCATCAATCAGTACCTTGCAGGCATCCTCAAGGCCAGCCTCTAAAAGAGAGGCATCCTGTTCTTCTTCATCACTGAACAAAATCTCTGATATTTTCTTACTGCTGAGATTTGTCTGTTGAGACAAAATGCTTACGATTTTTTCTCCGGCGTGACTGATATCACGGACAAAGGGCACAGTCTGCCGGCCGGCTATTACCAGCGTTGAGTATGTATGACCGACATTAAGAACTGCAAGTGCCCTTCTATCCGGACAACCTATACATTCATATAGACAGTTCAATAATGCCAAGCCGTCAACATCCATCAATACAGGTTGGACTGAAGCATCCCTTGCCATTTTTTCCTTGCGCTTTATCGACTTGTTTGTTGCCGCTACAAGCATACCTCTTACACTATCACTGCTATCAGGTACTAACTGGTAATCCAGAATACTGTCATTAATGCCAAAGGGGCATACCTGCTCGGCTTCGAGTGACACCGCCGATGAAATCTCTTCAGCGGGAATCAACGGAAACTTGAAATAACGGACAGCTACTTCTGGCCCGCACACCCCGCATACCGCATATTTGCTTTGAACTTCGGCTATCCTGCAGCAATCTGTGATACTGCGGACAGCCTTGATGTCTCGTACTATTTCCTCTTCATTTTCTTCTGCCATAATATCTATCCTGCCGCCTGCAACTGCTGTATAACCGTTTTCATTACGCTCCAGTTGAACCAGCTTGACAGAGGATGACCCTAAGTCCAGGCCGAAAATACTACCCGCTTCAAGACCTAATAATTTCTTCCACTCTAATCCCATTGTCTTTAAACCTCTTGTTTATAATCTCTTCCTGCAGATTAAAAAGCCGTCTGACAACAGACTTTATTCACATTCACATACTTTCATCGGTCAAAAAACAAGGCCGCTTAGGCAGAAAAAGGATGGTAGTAAAAGTAAGAATCAGTTACCTGCGGGAAGAAGGTTAAGTCCTATATATGCTGTATTTATTCGAGTAAATCGCAGATTTCTAATTATTATGGCTAATTCTAATGAGAAACTTTTTAGATGTCAGACCGATAATCATGCCACCCCGCCGGTGCCGGAATAAACTTGCCTTTGAGCCAGATATCACCAGGTAAAATCCCCTCCAGAAGCCGTTCGTCAAGATAATATCTTTTTACATAACCATCGCTGCCTGAGCCGACAACACCACGGACAGCCTCGGCTATAGTTCCGCGAACCACAAGATAATCCTGACCTGACTGGTCCTTGCGTCCGTTATGCGAATAACCTGCGTCCACATTTTCAGCGCCCCAGCCGCCACCGCTCACTGTTATTGAAGCTTCAATTGTTGTATAACGGGCAAGTTTTCTCGGATATGAATCATCTCCACCGCCATCTGTCAATCCTATCGGCTCATATTCGGCACCACTAACAGGGCTTGGACCGCTCAGCTCATCGTTAATAATACCCGGGTCAACGACTTTTATTACTCCCTGGGCAACAAGCCCCAGAACATTGGGATTATCTTCCGAAGGTTTGCCGTCGGCATCGTGAGAGCCGTCAAGGGTTATATCGTCGGCTATCCAGATATTGCCGGTCGCTGCTACAGTAATCCTTCCTTTAACAACCTGGCTTCCGCTGTGATTTGTTTTCTTGCCGCCTATTACTACATTACCATCGACAAAAATCTGTCCGCCCGGTTCGCCCTGTACGCCGCCGTATTGCGGTACTACATAGGTTTCCGTTACATCTGTTGTTATCCTTTTACCGATGCTTTCAGCGTTCTGTGGTATATAATGATAACCATACACATAGTACTTTTCAAACCGGAGAGATTCATAACTTCTATCAATACGATAATCGAGTGTATTATTGTTATTCCTGTAACCCCTGACAGTGCAGTCGTTAGTTATACGAACTTTGCCTACACCGCTCTCCACCCAGAACTCAAGCTGAACCGCAGCCATTCCGTTGGTAACACTGCCGTTCTTGGTCGGCGTAAAAATATATTGTGGTTTTTGGTCCTGAAGTGTTGTCTTAAAAGCATCAACCTTATTCTGCATCACATCAGGGTCCGTTATTTTACTGCTCGGCTGAAGGAAATATATACCTTCATCGAAAAGATACATTACGCTTGAGTACTTATCCGCCTCTTCGGATGAATAACGCGATTCACTCATTGTAACTTCTCTTTGAAAATCGGGTGAACCTGAAATATGTATGTCACGGTCACTGTCATAAGGGTCGCTATAGCTGTTAATATGTATAGGCATATCAATGATTTCGCCGCTGACATAATACACCGGTGCCGTCGAGGTAGTTCCCGTTGGAATTCGGCACATTCCCATATCCCAGCCGCTTATTGCCTGGATAACATAGGTCTTAACTGTCCTTTCAAAAACGCCGCATTGACCTGTTGACTCTATCTTGTAAACTGGCCTTGAGCCGATAAACGAATCAAGGCTGATTACATAACCGGCAGTGCCGGTTTCCTCATCTTCATCCCCTTCATAACCCGGCTCGTCGGGTTTTATAAAAGTCAAATCTTCACTAGTTGTAAACTGGCCGGTGCTTATCGCCGACAAAAGGTCGGCCTGCTGGCTCATCCTGAATACCGCTCGTTCGTATCCTGCTTCGGCTGACAGCATTGCTACTACTTCATTCCTGGTTTTAATCGCCTGATGTCGAACACCATAGGAAACTGTAAGAAGCCCAACTCCCGAAGCTGTCAATATTATAATTGATATCAAAACAAGAACCAGAACGGAACCGTTTTGTCGGTCCGTTGTTTTTTTACCGGTTCTTTTCATAATAAATGCTCCCTTTTTTCTAATACTGGTCACTTCAAAACCGACTCAGGATGCAACTAATGAAAAGATATCGACTTTTCAACAGCAGTGATGAACGTACCTGTGGAAAACCTTCCTCTTATAGGCAAATAACAAAATAAACGTCTTATAAGATGCCTCTATCCGCTTATTTTTTGAATCATTCAGCACAAACAGAAAATACTCTTAAGGATTATATTCTGTAATCATGCCAGCCTGCAGGTGCCGGGATATATTTACCCTTCAGCCAGAAGTCGCTTGGTAAAATTCCCTCAAGCAAACGCTTATCCATATAATAATGTTTCAGGTAACCGTCTTTACCTATCAGCCCGACAACACCTCTCAATGCCTCTGATAGTGTACCCCGAAGGAGCAGGTTATCCTGTGCGCTGAAACCCGCTTCTTTTCTGTCTCCATAATAACCGCGACGGACATTTTCAGCTCCGAAGCCGCCGCCGCCTACAGTCAAAGCTCCTTCAATTACTGTTGTCGAAGGAAGCCGCCTTTCATAACTGTCCAGAGGTTCACCTGAATCAGCTATGCCGATTGGAACATATTTATAACCTGACGGCTCTACAGGCTTGTCTTCACTAAAATCATCGCATTCGCTCATACCGGGGTCAACCACCCGAATCACTTTTTGAGAAACCAATCCAAGTACATTCGGATTGTTTCGATTCGGCATACCATCTCCATCACGTTCCCCATCCATTTTTATCGAATCGGCAATCCAGATATTACCGGTCGCCACGACTGTCATTTTTCCTTTTAATAACTGGTCTCCACTGTGCAGGCTGCTGTCACCGCCTATAATGACATTGCCGTCAACAAATATTTGCCCTCCGGGTTCGGATTGAACCCCTCCGAAAGATTGACTGACATAAGTATCTTCAACTTTTATAGTACGCCGCTTACCGGTTGCCTCCGCGTCTTGAGGCATTACGTGATAACCATAAATATCGTATCGCTCGTACTGATTACCTCCGCTGCCGGGTTTTATAATATAATCCCAGGTACTGCTATCCTGCGACTGACGGAATCCTCTGACCGTGCAATCTTCGGTTATGCGTACTTTACCAGCTCCACCCTCTACAAAAAATTCAAGCTGTACCGCTTTTTGAGGATTAGACAAAGGAGCGGTTATTTGAGGCTTTAATTTTAACGATTCGAGAGTGCTGTCCTTAAAGCGAACAACTTTCTGTGCAACGCTATCCTCATCTGTTATCCTGCTGTCAGGCTGGTCAAAATATATTCCATTGTCAAACAAACCCATAACACTGGAATATTTATCCGAATCGCCGTCTGTATAACGGGACTCACCCATTTCAACGGCATCCAGAAACTGAGGTGCACCCGATATGTAAATATCCTTTTCATCCGGATTATCATTAAGTTTATTAATATGGATAAGTATATCGATTATTTCACCGTTCGCATAATACACAGGGTCTGTCTCTGTAGAGGAGCTCGGTACGCGGCACATACCCATATCCCAGCCGCTCACCGCTTGCACGACATACACTTCTACAACTCTATTGAAGTTACCGCAGTATCCTTCGGATAACACCCTATAAACCGGCTTCGAAGCTACAAAATTATAAAATGAAATCGTATAATCACAATAGCTGTCGGCAAAAGTTAAATTGCCGGTAGAATCGAACGCTGGACTATTCAAAGCACCAAGCATATCAGGCTGCTGGCTCATCCGAAAAATCGCTTCTTCGTAACCGGCTTCCGCCGCAAGCATGGCTATAGATTCGCTTTTAACTGCAATTGCCCGATGCCTGACACCATACGAAACAGTTAAAAGACCAAGCCCGATAGCTGTTAGAATAACAAGTGATACCACTACAAGAACAAGCACAGAAGCTTTTTGTAGTTTTACTGGATATATCATAAATGAACCTTAACGAGGCCAAATATTCCGCATTAACGTGGCGGTTATAACCTTAACTGATTTTTCGGGGTCGTCTTCATCCTCTAAAGTAACATTAATCCGGACACTCCCCTGGCCAACTCCGCTTATTGTGGTATGATTAAACGCCCCATCTTCATAGGGAACCACATTCTCTGCAAGCACTGTTGTAGTAATGTCCGCTGTATTCTTCGAACCCGAACCTCCTGGAACAGCACCGGGCGGATATGAACCATAGTCCACTTTCATCTCGCCATCTTCTATATAAAAGAAAGCGTAGTCTGTTCCAGTATTTGTAACATCAAGCAGCGAAGCATCAGGAGCCGAAGCGGACCAGTACCTGAACTCAACCGCGTCGCCATAGACTATTTCCTCACTATTGCTGGTTTCAGGCTCTGAAGGAATATAACTGTAGTCTGCCTGTTTATAAAGCGTGTAATTTAAGCGGTTTGAACGTCTGCCTATACTGCCAAAGGCCGCCATTATCGCATGAGAACCCTGTCTCATTTCACTGTTGGCATCACCATATATCTTTTCCCAGCTTCGTTGACCGCCTATCAGCAATACCCCTACCACTAAAAGCAATATGCTGCTGATTAACATTGTAACCAACAGCTCCACTAAGGTAAAACCAGCCGAGATTTTCTTATTTATTAAACCCATAATATAATGCTATACTTCTGTCTTTTTAACCGCCGGAAGCATCCAGTCTCACATAAGTAGTCAACACGAGATGCGGGTCGTTAAGCTCCGGTTCTATAGCAGTAAAATCCCTGCGCCAGCGGACAATTACGGAAATCTCCCGAAGAGTTACTCCAGCCACTGCGTCATGGGCGACATCATTGTAAAGAAGCTTTACAAAAATCGGTAATTCATCTATCTCAATTTTGTAGAAATCCATCTCTTCGTCTTTAACAAAGCCCAGACCAAGAGAACTTGGGTCATAGTTGGCGTCCCCCCCTTTACTCTTCCAGTCCTCTAAAATAAGCTGAGCCGTCCGGGTTGCTGTCATTTCAAGCTTTGCCGTGCGGCCGTGTTTGGCAGAATGATACTGGTATCCTAATGTACCAAGAGCGGCTACGGCAAGAACTGCCATAGCCGCCATTGCTTCTATTAATGTTAAACCACTACTGTTCTTGATTCTCTTCAAGACCATAGCTTGCCTTTATATACCTGCCTTTAAGCTGTGATGGTTTTAAAGAACCTTTACACAGCTTCAGGCATCCATCAAAAAATTATTCTTCAGCTTGTTTTGTCCAGGCGCCGTCGGTTCCAAGCACATAGGTACCTTCAAGACCGGTACCGGCACTGACTGTTATCACGGCGATACCATCACTGTCCACGCTGGTAATGGTATAGTTACTTGCGTCAAAGTAAGTGCCTGCAAGGTCAGAATCATTAAAACCTAAAGCCGCCTGTGTGTCCGAATCATCCAGGGTCGCAGTGGCCAGGGCCGCTGAGGCCGTTGCCCCCTTTTCGGCGTGATAGGCACGAACAGCGGTACGGATTGTACCTGCTGCGGCGTTGGCCTCGGACCACTTCGCAGAGTCGATTCTGCCCTGCATCAGCGGAATTGCCACACCGGCAAGAATGCTGACGATTAATATCACGACCATCAGCTCAATTAATGTAAATCCTTTTCTCCTTTTCATTGTTTTAGTCTCCAAAAAATGTTTTTTCTAATATTCTGTTTATACGTTGCCTTACTAATATATGTCTTCATAATCGGCCAAATGCCAAATCGAATTATGTCGATTTTCACTTTTTTCCGATTTTATTTAAGTGTAAATATTGGCAGATACAGCGCAATAACTACAACCAGTACAATCGAACCGACCGTTACAATCATTATCGGCTCTAAAAGGCTTACAAGCGTTTTGATTGTCGCGTCCACTTTTCTCTCATAATAATCGGCTGTGCGGTCGAGAACTCGCGAAAGTGAACCGCTTTCTTCTCCAACCTGCATCATCTTGATTACAAGATTCGGGAAAAAACCGCTGCTGGAAATACTCAGAGATAAATTCGCTCCCTCTACCAAACGCTCACGAGTGTTGATTATCGCTCTTTTTATAATGTCGTTGTTAGTCATTCCGGCAAGAATATCGAACACCTCCAAAACAGAAACTCCCGCCCCGATTAGAGTAGCCATAGTTCTGCAGAACATCGCTACAAAACCCTGACTTATAAGCTTGCCGATTAGAGGGAGTTTTAGAAATATCTTGCTGAAAATATAGTGTCCTTTTCCTGTTTTACTAATAAGTGTCGCCGAAACTATCGAAAGAACCACCGCACCGGCTATATAATGGATATTAACCTTCGTAACACTGTAAAAGTCCATAAATGCCTGTGTAAAAGCAGGTAAATCTCCGCCGAACTTTTCAAATATTTTTTGAAACTTGGGTATGATAAAAGCCATCATAAAGGCTACTATTCCGATAATAAATATAAATACAAATACGGGATACGCCATCGCCGTGGTAATTTTCTTTTTCAGCTTGTCTTTATCATCAAAGTATTGAGCCAGTCTGCGGAGAGTGTCCGGAAGAGCGCCGCCGCTCTCACCGGCCATCACCATCGCAATTGTTAAACTATTAAATACCCTTGGAAAACCTGCAAGACTTTCTGAAAAAGTCTGTCCTTTGTGCATACTCGACAAAACTTCCTTCAGTATCTCCTGAAACCGTAAATTATCAATATCATCCGCTATTGTCTCCAGTGCGGATGTGATTGGTATTCCGCCCTCGACCATCGTTGTAAGCTGCCAGCAAAGTGCCGCCAGGTCAGACGACTTAATACTCTTCCTCCTGCCGTGAACCGTTTTTACACGTTCAACTGTCTGCTGTATCGCATCAACCGAAACCGGAGTAAATCCCTGCTCTCGAAGCCAGCTTAGGACATCACTTGCGCTCACCGCCTGCTTAACACCGTCTCTTCGCTGGCCGGCAGTGTCTCTCGCTATATAATGAAAAGCATCCATTCGAATATCCTATTGCAAAAGAAAAATGTGTTTCTTAAGCTTCCGACTGTTAATTAACTTCTCAACCAATAATTTTATAAGACCTTAATTTCACTCTTTATTTCGCACATAAACAATGCGGGTAATAAATCGGTTCGCTCTGCTCGGCGCTTTAGCTAAAAGCCCACAACTAAATCTCAAATTCATCCTTAATACAGTAACGCCATACAAACCTGTCAGTCTCTCCACCGTAAAATCAGAAAAATTAACTTACTTACTCATTATCGGAGCTAATCTATACTTTCGGCGAAAGTAACGCTCAGAATCTCCTCGGCAGTGGTTAGTCCCTGTTTCATCTTGGAAAGACCGCTTTTAATTAATCCTCCATACCCCTTACTCCTTGCCATTTCTCTTATCTGGGACTCGGTGGCTTCGGTCACTATCGCCTGTCTTAAATCATTATCCAGAACAAGAAATTCAAAAACCGGCAGCCTGCCCGAATAACCCGTCCCGCCGCAGGCAGAGCAACCTTTACCTTTATAGAATGTTGCATTTGCCGCTTCGTCGGGTTCCATCTGGAAACGTTTTAATATCTGTTCGTCAAGCTCGGTCGGCTCCTTACACTTTTCACATATCCGTCTTACTAAACGCTGGGCAATTATAAGATTAAGAGTCGAAGCCAAAAGATAACGTTCCAGCCCCATAAAAGTAAAACGGCTTATCGCACTTGGCGCGTCATTGGTATGGAATGTACTCAAAACCAGATGACCGGTAAGAGACGCCTGGATAGCTATTTCTACAGTTTCCTTATCACGAATTTCCCCGATAAGCACTATGTCAGGGTCCTGTCTCAGTATCGACCGCAGACACGATGCAAAAGTCAAATCGATTTCCGATTTAACCTGTACCTGGTTAATTCCACTAAGACGATACTCAACAGGGTCTTCGACTGTGGTAATATTTTTTGTGGGGTCTTTTAGATAATTCAGCGCCGAATAAAGCGTTGTGCTCTTACCGCTTCCGGTCGGACCTGTAACAATAACAATACCGTAAGGCTGTTTCAGTATCGCTTTGAACTTTTTAAGCAAATCAGGCTCAAAACCTATCTGTTCGATATCATGATTAACAGCGGTTGCATCAAGAATTCGCATCACGATTTTTTCGCCGTATATTGTAGGTATCGAAGAAACTCGAACATCAATAGCTCTGCCCGTTGCCCTAATCTTAAAACGCCCGTCCTGAGGTAAACGCCGTTCTGCGATATCCATCTTGCAGAGTATCTTAAGACGGGTTATCACCGCTGCCTGCATTCTTCTGGCGGGAGGAACCATCTCACAAAGACGCCCGTCAACTCGCATGCGTATTGACATCGAATGCTCCTGAGGCTCGATATGAATGTCACTTGCCTTCCTTTTTGTTGCCTGGCTCAGGAGTAAATCAACAAACCGAATAACCGGGGCTTTTTTCGCTTCGGCGGCGGTGCTTGTTTCTTCTCCGGTTATATCTTCTATTCGTAAATCAGTCTCCGTATCAGTTTCTATATTGACTTCCGTCTCTACAAGGTCTCTCAACTGCTGCTCTTCAACATCAGAGCCGTGATATAGGGCCTCGATTGCCTGTTGTATCCTCTTTGCGGAACTTAAGACAATCTTAAGTTTTCGTTTTGTCTTCAGGGATATTGTGTCGATTGCAACAACATTAAGCGGGTCGGCCATCGCAACAATAATTTTATCGTCGATTTCTCCAATACAAATAAGGCTGAAACGTTTGGCGATACTTTCGGGAATTACTCTGGCAACTTCCTTGTCTATCGCACCTAAATCATCAAGCTTGACGTATTCCAGGGACAGATGCTCGGCCAGTGCTTCTGTTACCTTTTCATCGCTGAGCATGTCGAGACGAACCAACACCTCACCAAGTCTGCTGGGTTTGTCGCGTTGATCGTTGAGAGCTTCTATCAGCTCCCTTCGGGTCAGCAATCCTTTGCTTACCAGGAAATCTCCGAACAGCATGTGGTTGTTGTCCTGGCTTATACTATTTCTGCTTTCTTGTGCCGTACGCATTGGCATAATTTTCTATAGTTCCACAAAGATTAGCTCTGGTCTTCAACACCCTGAATATCAACTACTAAAAACAAAATTTAATCTTCTCATTTGTTCATAAACCGAAACTGTTGTTAATCTGAAGAGCTGGCACGGTATTCAGCAGTAAAAATAATCGGTTCTGTCACAGTGGCGGATAAGTAAAAAATATAAAACTTAAGTCGGTAAAATCTCCTAAAGTCAAAATTTCAACTGTGGAAAAAGAACTTTTTATCGGAAATGAGCTTCCGGTTTCAAAGATTTACACAAATTCAAAAAAGAAAAGAAATGATGTTAATTTTTCAAAATCGGACTCTTTTATAACCCGAATTTCAAACAAGACGGTTTATCACCGTAAAAACAAAGCCAAAAGCCGCACCGTAATGCTTGACTACGGCCAAAAAATGCCCTATTATAGCTGTCCGCTGCGGATGTGGCGGAACTGGCAGACGCGCAGGCTTCAGGTGCCTGTGGGCTTTGGCCCGTGGAGGTTCGACTCCTCTCATCCGCATTATTCAAAATAAACACACCAGATTGCCGATTATAAGTACAAAGAGAAAAACATCATTCAATAATTAAGGCTGATAATTCAAAAGCCCGATAATATAATAGCGTGGGCTTATATCCTTAAAACTTAAAAGGGCCAAATATGATAGACAGAACAGCGCATGAAATCCAGGCCGCTTTTGAGGTTTACCACTGGTCGGTAACTCTCGGCGCCGCAATAGCATTCACCTTCGGAGGTCTGGTCATCTGGCTGGCTGGCCTGGGTATGGGCAGAATTACCTTGGCATCCATAGGCGCTTTTTTTGGCTGCATCGCCGCTTATTTAATTAAGTCGCATCCGGCTTCGATGTTACTGCTCGGAGCCGTCCTCGGCGCATTGGTCGGCCTTGTTTTTGAGATAATTGTTTCCAGAGTTTTCGGCCTTGCAACTTCAGCGTACAATTTAATTATTTCAATTACCAGCTCTCTCTCCGGTACATTGGCCGTCTTTCTCGGCTTGATACTGCTTTTGATGTTCAAGGGTTCTTATCCGCTAAGCTACATCACACAAAAGAAACAATTCTATCTTGTGGTGGCCTGTGCGATGGTCGTCTTCGGAATGCTTGTACAAATGATACTCTGCAAAAAACCTTACCAATCTGTAATAGAAAAAATAAAACACAAGAAATTGGATGAAGTTGAACCGGACAAAAAAGGAGACTGGAGAAACAGATAGATAACTTAAACTGAATTTCAATCGCTTTGGTTTAAAATATTAATACCTGGAGATTTCCTGTATGAACCCTTTATACATACTCGCTGAAACGGCTCAAACAACCGAAACTGCACAAACGGCCGCACAAACGGAAGGCATAGTCCCGATAGATTTATTCTGGGAGCAGATTACCTCTCTGTCGCTGCCGGAGGCATTGACATTCATCGCGTTTGGGGCCGTATGCCTGATGTACGGCTGGAGGCTTTTCAAAACGCTGGTCGTTATCAGCTTTGCCTTGTTAGGTATGGCAGGCGGTGCCCTGGCCGCACAGAAAATCTCCGGCTCGAATCACCAGATACTCGGTGGAATAATCGGGCTGGTGCTAATCGGCGCATTGGCGCTGCCGCTTATGAAATGGGCCGTCAGTATTCTCGGCGCCCTCGCAGGCGGTGTGGTTACATCAGGCTTGTGGTACGCCGTTGAGCTGCCCGAAAAATATATCTGGGCCGGTTCACTAATCGGCATAGTCGCAGGGGGAATGATTGCCTTCATCGCGCTGAAATGGGCGGTTATGCTCTTTTCCTGCCTGGGAGGCTCAGCGATATTGATAACAGGTTTTCTTGCACTGTTTTATCTTTGGCCCGATACCCAGCTAAATGTCCAGAGACTTGTCTTTGAAGAGAACTGGTTTTTGCCCGTCGCACTTATTGTTCCAACAGCCTTTGGCTTTATACTACAGCACAAATTCATAAAACGCTCTGCCGAATGGCGTCTATAAAATAAACTCGCGATAAATTATCTCAGGATTTGATACTTTATACTTTGCACCTTGCAAAATCGTCTCAATTCCCTTAGAATCCAGTTTTTGGTTATTCTTAAAAATACAAATAGATAACGTTGTACGCTGTACGATTATGTTTGACGCCTTAACACAAAAATTCAACGATGTCTTCCGCTCGCTTTCGGGCAGGGGAAGAATCACCGAAGCGAACGTCTCCGACGCACTGTTCCAGGTACGCAAGGCCCTGCTTGAAGCCGACGTAAACTATCAGGTCGTAAAGCAATTTTGCAAAGACATCAAAGAAGCCGCTATGGGTGCCGAGGTCATAAAATCACTCCACCCCGGACAGGTCTTTGTTAAAATCGTAAATGACGAACTGACAAAACTGATGGGACCTGTCGATACCCAGATTTATTTCGTCTCGCCGGGCCCGACTATAATTATGCTCGCAGGTCTTCAGGGCGGCGGCAAAACTACAACCGCCGCGAAAATCGGAAAGTACCTCGTGGCCAAAGGTAAGAACCCTTTAATGGTCGCCGATGACCTCCAGCGCCCCGCCGCCATTGACCAATTGAAAATTCTCGGCGAGCAAACCGGCATCGCCGTCTATAGCGAAGACTCCAAAGACTCCGTAAAGGTCGCCAAAAACTCAATCAAATTCGCAAAAGACAACAACCACGACGTAATCGTTCTCGATACCGCAGGCCGCCTCCACATCGACGAGGAAATGATGCTCGAAGTCGCCAACGTCGCAAAGACCGTCAATCCGCACCAGATATACCTCGTCTGCGACGCGATGACAGGCCAGGACGCCGTCAACTCCGCTAAGGAATTCAACGAGCGATTAGAGCTTGACGGAGTAATCCTCACAAAGCTCGACGGAGACGCAAGAGGCGGAGCCGCACTCAGCGTAAAAGCCGTTACCGGCAAACCTATAAAGTTCATCGGAGTCGGTGAAAAGCTCGACAATATCGAGGAATTCCACCCAGACCGAATGGCAGGCAGAATTCTCGGCATGGGCGACGTCGTTACTCTCGTCGAAAAAGCACAGGAGCAGTTCGACGTTGAGCAGGCCGAAAAAATGCAGGCCAAAATGGCAAAAGGCAAATTCGATTTCGACGACTTTTTAAAGCAGATGCAGGCTATGAAAAAAATGGGCGGCATGAAAAGCATGCTAAAGCTGATGCCCGGCGCAGGCCAGCTCGGCGACCTCGATGTCGATGACAAAGAGATTCACAGAATGGAAGGCATTGTCCACTCGATGACAAAAGCCGAACGCGGCGAACCGGATTTAATTGATTCTTCACGCAGAAGAAGGATTGCCGCAGGCTCCGGTGTCCAGCCGAATGATGTCTCCAGCCTCGTCAAGACATTCAAGCGAAGCAGGGACATGTTAAAGTCCCTTTCGGGCGGCAGACTGTCGGGCCTGAAAAATCTCTTTTCAGGCGGTATGAATATGGAGTCCCTCGCAGGGGCGATGAGTCAGGGGCGAAAAATAAAGCAACGCTCAAAGCGAAAACAAAAAATCAAACGCCGAGGTAAGATTAAAAGAAGGTAGCAAAACTTCTGTCACTAACGATTCAGAAGTAAAAGTATTATCAAAACGCTTATTTAAAGTGCCGCCACAAGAGAAAAACGATTATCAAAACGCTTATCGCAAGTGCCGCCCCGAGTATGACTGCGATAATCTTATACCGAACAATATCTTCATCCCGGTAGTAATCCTTTTCCTGCTCCATTTGTTCGATATCCTCACCCTCGCTAAGCTGTTTAAGTGCCGAGACATCGAACTTGGTCCTTGCCCGAAACGGAGGCTCTCCTTCGCGCACCGCCTCTAAATCTTCCAGCAGCTCTTTACAGTTGCCGTACCGGTTTTCCTTTTTCTTGGCCATCATCACCTCGACCACTTCTGATATCCCCGCCGTCAGGCTGGTATTGATATGGTCCGGCGGTATCAATTCTTCTCTGAGATGTTTTTTCATCACCACCGAAGGGTCGTCCGCCATAAACGGAACTCTGCCGGTTATCATATGGTAAAGCGTCGCCCCAAGACCGTAAATATCCGCCCGCCCGTCGATATCCATCTCGCCGCGAATCTGCTCCGGCGCGATATAATAAGGCGTTCCGTATGCCTTTCCCTTTTCGGCTTCGGCCAGCTCGACGTCTGTTGTCTCTCGTGCCAGACCCATATCAGCGAGCTTTACCGTGCCGTCTTTGGTCAGCATTATGTTCTTCGGCTTGACATCGCGGTGTATCAGGCCGACAGAATGAGCGTGTTTGAGGGCTTTAGCCACCTGTATCACAATGTCGAGGGCTTCAGGCTCTCTGTAGATTTTCCCTGCGGCAAGCTCCTCGTAAATAGTCTCGCCTTCCACATATTCCATTACAAAATAATGATAACCCCCTGCTTCGCCGACATCCACAGCCTGGACGATATTAGGATGATTCAGCTTGCCGGCGGCCTGACCTTCCTTGTAGAAACGCTCAACATATTCGGGATTCTGAGTGAACCGCTTAGGGAGAACTTTGATAGCAACCATGCGGTTCAGGCTGATCTGTTTGGCTTTGTAAACAACCGCCATAGCGCCTGCGCCGAGCTTGCCCTCGATTTTGTAACCGGGAATCTGGTGCACCGCAGCCTTGCTTTCCTTGATGCTTTTGTGCAAACGTTCGGCCTGTGTGTGCGTAAGGAAACCCAGCTCTATCATCAGCTCATGAAGTGTTGTGGGATTGATTTGACCCTCTGATTTGAGCTGCTCAAAAGCCCGCTTCAACTCATCGTCCGTACAAAAACCCTGCTCCAAAGCCATTCTGCCGAACATGGAATCATAGTTTGTTTCGTTAGCCATAAACTCCCTTATCAGGGTCCAATTGGCTTACCTGCCGCCAGGTGCGGCTTCAAATACCTTAAACTTGTAATTATCGATTATGATAAAAGCCTTTGTCAAAGAAAATTTTTTATTTATCGTATTTACGTGCAATTTCACATTATATATCGGGCGTTTTTAAGGCTGGATTAACACAATTTTAATATAAAAGAGGTGTTAGAGGAATAAAGGTACTGAGGTACAAAGTAACAAAACAGGCAGAGGTTGTGATTCATTAGCAAAAAGACCACAGACACGAAATTAAAGGTTATTTAATCGCTGATAACTCTGACTGAAGTAAATTACCCGATATTAAATTTTCGATATTTAATCAAAATTGTTCCTGGCAATCCTGTACTGCTCTGCGAAATACTCGCTTCCATTCTACGTAGTCCTGATTTTTTATATCGGGACGAAGGAAGAAACGTAGCACAAGCTATCCTGCTTAAAAACAAATCTGAGAAATTTAGCATAATCAGAGATTCGAAAAAACGCTGTACGCTGTACACAGTACGAAAAAAGTGGCATCATGCCAGATGTCATATTTTACAAAATCCCCAAAATCAGCCTCAAAACACCGCTTTTTATTGGAAATTTGACTTTTTCAAAATTCCACCTATATATATGTAGCCGAGATGGAGCGGCATAGAACTTTGTGCGGCAAATGGATTTGCGGTAATTAACAGCAATGATGTGGGTGGTGTTGGTACCGAGATTCCTCGGCGGAAGGCTCGGCCCGGCAAGAGTCGGGCATTATTTTTCTAGAGCACTTTAAGATTTTATGTTCAGGTTTAGGCCGTTGTGAGGACGAGGCTGGCAAAGAAGATTGCACAGCGATATTGAAATATC
>JAFGGH010000024.1 GCA_016930645.1 Sedimentisphaerales bacterium | reverse complement strand
CTGATTACCCAGCAATTAGTTAGTGATTTGCAACAATTCGCGGCCTATGTTGATAATTTAACATAGGCCGCGATTGATTTTTATAGGCGGCGGGGTTTTCTGAGAAGTAACCTGCTACATTGTCATTTTACTGCCGAGGGTGTTTGACATTTGACACAAAACTTTTCTACAATATAATAGCAGGCAGGTAAATTTATCTTTACGGAGAAGAGCTTTTGGTAAATACCCCCATTTTAGCATCAGGATACCCAAAATCAAATCCGCCTTCAGTATTTACAAGGACTTACAGCAGTTTTTCAAAGGGGCGTTGAAGTCAGGAAAACAGGAGGTGTAGTTGGCCGGAAGATTACGTTTTGTTACGCTTTTTCGTGCCAGTCTTCGATTGCTTCGAAGTCTTGTAGGTCTGGTGAAATAATTTCATCCTGTTTGAGCATATAAACTCCCGCAGGGCAGGAGTCTATGTCTGGTTTAAGTGTTTCGTTTTGGCAGATAGCAATAAGTTTGCGTGGAAAGTCTGCTCCGCAAAAGTGCGAGCAGGGATATCCGCCTCCGAAACGTGGGTTTATTTCCAGAAGTTTAGGCCCATTCTCACCAACCATTACATCAACATCTATTGGCCCGAATATCTGTAGATTTTCAGCAATTTTAACACCGAGTGCTATGAGCTGTTTGTCGTTTTTACTAACCGCTTTGTCTGTTTCACCTGCCCGCATTGCGAGTTTAAGCTTGCAGTAAACGCTGATGACTCGATAATCCCGGTCGCCGAAGATGTCATAGCCGTATTCTTTACCCTGCATCCATTCCTGTATCATAGGCATAGGGCAGCTCTGGAAAGCATTCTCTAATTGTTTTTCGTTGTGGCAGCAGGTTATATTTTTAGAAGCACTTCCCTGGCGGGGCTTGACTACGAGAGGCCATTTGATTATGCCTTTTGCTAAAAGTTCGTTGGCCTCTTCGACGGTAATGACGGTATATGGAACGGGAATATCGTTTTCTTTGCCGAATTGATAGGTGAGGTATTTGTCAAAGGCAATTTGTACTGTTTGCAGCGGAGAGACGACAACCATAATGTCGGCGTCGAAAAAGCGGTCACGCTGTGCCGCAAGGACCTTGAGTTCGGGGTCGATGAGGGGTACGATCATATCGATTTTGTTTTTTTGGCACAGTTGGATAAGGTGGTCAATGTAGGACGGCTCGTTTACTTTAGGAAGGATTATCCGTTTATCACAATAAGCGAACGCCGGAGCGTATCTACTGCCGTCACCTCCCCAGATTTCATCTTTTTCGGCCAAAGCCTCTCTGAAGAATTTGACGAGGTATCCGCGTCTTCCTACGCTTGAGAGAAGAATTCTCATGATGCTTTCTCCACTAGGTTTTTCATAATTCTTTACAGGATAGTTTAAGTCCGGACTTTTTATGGCTGATTGATATTATCAGAAGATATATTTTGATTCTGGCGCACTATGTGAAGAGGATCGACGGCTGTTCCGGGCGTTACGAGAACGCCTTCGGATCTGATGGTCTGCCAGAAGGTTTTAGTGAGAATTTTCATGTCCAATAGAAAGCTGAGATTTTCTACATATTGGACATCGAGTTCTAGTCTCTCGTCCCAGTTGACTTTGTTTCGTCCGCTGGTCTGCGCCAGCCCTGTAATGCCGGGACGGACACCGTGACGTTTCTTTTCTCTTTGTGTGTAGTACGGAAGGTAGTCAGTAAAAAGAGGCCTCGGGCCGACAAGTGACATGTTCCCTTTAAGAACGTTCCAAAGCTGGGGCAGCTCGTCAAGGCTCAGCCTGCGTATGGCTTTCCCTGTAGCGGTAAGGCGTTCTTTGTCGGGCAGTAGGCGGCCTTCGGCATCCTTTGCGTCGGTCATGGTTCTAAATTTGTAAACGTAAAAAAGCTTTTCGTCTTTGCCGGGTCTAAGGTGTCGGAAGACAACTGGTGAGCCCATTTTGATGCGGACTATGACGGCTGTCACCGCAATTACGGGAAGCAGTATAATAAGAGCAGGCAAGGCTATAACGATATCCAAAAGGCGCTTACCGAATTTGCGATATATATTCATTGTTATTAATTCGTAGTTCGTGGTTTAATTTTTGCCAGGTTGCGTATCAGTTATGGAGTTAAAATATAGATTTATCAGAAACCGGCATTGAGGTCAACAATGTTGATAAGCTCTTTGCCGGCGGCGAACCGGTTAATATTTTCGATGGCATCGTCGAGATGCGGCATTGCGCCGCGTGCAAATCCTGCACGGTGCGGCGAGAGAACAAGGTTGTCAAGTTCGTGGAAAGGAAATTTTAGCGAAGGCAGAGCGTCGGGTGAGCTGGCTTTGGGATAGTTGTACCATGTGTCGATAGCCGCACCCGCTATCCGCCTGTTTTTAAGAACGTTGTAGAGATCTTCTTCGACGACTACTTCGCCTCGGGAAGTGTTTATGAAGTACGCTGTGCTCTTCATTTTTTCAAAGACGTTTTTGTTAATCATGCCGCGAGTGTGTTCGGTTAGCGGAACCGCCGTGAAAAGAAAATCCGCCTGTGCGGCGGCGTCGGGCATTTTTTCGGGACCGAGGAGCTTGTAGAGCGGCTGAGGTGTTTTGTTACAAGGTTTCACATCGATAGCGATTATCTTCGCCGAAAAACCGGCAAGCATTTCAGCAATATTGCGGCCTATAGCTCCGTAACCGATGATAACAATTGTTTTTTGATATACCGGTTCAGGAGGAAAGAAGAGGTTTTCGCCCTGTTGTGTCGGCCTGCACCACTTTCCCCGGCGAAGATACCTGTCATGAAAAGCAAGCCTCTTGGCGATGGCGAACATCATGGCGACGGCGTATTCAGCGACGATTCGTGCGTTGCTGTGCGAATTGCAGACTAAAAAGGGGTATTGTTTAAGGAGGTCAAAATTCAGTCTGTCCACACCGGTCCACGGTATCTGTATAAGCTTAAGGCTGGAAGCGTTATCAAGGATGGCTTTGGTCTTGGGTTCGCCGAGAACAACGTGAATATTGTCCTTGACGGCCTGGGCAATTGTTTCGGGTGTGAATTCGGAAGGCCTTATAATCTCGACGGAATCGAGCAGCCGGGCCCTGATATATTCGATGTCCTTTTCGAAGAAATTTTTGACGAGAAGTACGCGTATTTTTTCGCTCATCTGTTCCTTACTTTATTATTTACAAACTGATTAATAAGTTCGAGACCCTGTTTTACCTGCTCAGTTTCGTTCACAAGAGAGAGCCTGCAGAAGTTGTCGAAATCCGCGCCGAAGGAGATGCCGGGAATTACCGCCACGCCGGTTTCATCGAGCAGTTGTGTGGCGAACTCGTCCGAGGACAGGCCTGTAGCACCGATATTGAGGAAAGCGAAGAAGCCGCCCTGCGGGTTTGAACCTGTCAGGTTTTTGTTATTAGCAACAAGGCTGTCATACATGCCTTTGCGTTCTTTGAGATTTGTGATGAATGTTTCTATGTGATCCTGCGGGCCTGTCAGAGCGGCGATTGCACCCTTTTGTATGAAGGCCGCGGTGTTGGTATTTATCTGCTGCTGGATTTTTATCATGACAGCGACGAGGTCGGCGGCGGCGTGAACATAGCCGATCCGCCAGCCTGTCATGGAGTACGCCTTGCTGAAGCCGTTAACGGTTATGACCTTATCGGCAATTTGAGCGAATGATGCGGGTGAAACGTGCGTGGTTTGGCCGAACGTAATGCGTTCGTATATTTCATCGGAAAGTAAGTACAGATCATTTTCTCGGACAAGGTCGCAGATGAACTGAGCTTCGTCCTCACAGAGCATTTTGCCTGTCGGGTTGTTGGGGTAATTGATGAAAACCAGTTTTGTTTTTTTATTTACAAGGGACGCAACACCGTCTTTATCAATCGTGAAATCATCAGACGACATCGGGATATTGTGTACTATGGTTCTCGGCTCAGCCAATTTGATGATAGGGTTGTTGCTGACATAGCAGGGATTGAAGTTGATCACTTCGTCACCGGGTCGCAGCAGGGCTGCACAAGCCAGAAACAGGGCATTCTTAGCCCCTGGGGTGATGATTATCTGCTTGGCGGTGGCGGATATATCGTTTTCGTTCTGTAGTTTTTCAGCAACCAGTTCACGCAGTTCCGGCAGGCCGGCAGCGGCGCTATATCGCGTGAACCCGGCATCGAGAGCGTCCTTGGCGGCCTGTTTGATATGCTGGGGCGTATCGAATTCAGGCTCGCCCAATCCGAGTGAAATAATTTCTCGTCCCTGACGTTTTAATTCGGCAGCCATCAATCCGAACTGCAATGTTTTGGACTGTGTCAGAGTTTTGTCAATAAGCATTGTAGTGTTTTACGCCTTAACCTTTAACTTTAGGCTGTAATTACGCATAACATTAATCAACTGCTTTGTTGGAAATTATACCCCTTGCCGCAAGAATCGCAAGATATGGCATGGTTCCAAGCGTATAAAGTGAATGCCCAATAAAAGTAACAAACGGAAAATACCAAATCGCATACAACATAATCGCAACCAGCATAAGACTTGCCGACAACCACTGCCTTTTGTCTTTTCTATTTCGCCAAAAACCAATTATCGTCAATGTCCAAAGAATAAGATGAAATATTGTTAATACCAACTGTTCTACCTGAAATTTAGTAAAAACCTTGACTGCCAAAAATGGATATGTAAGAGTCGGGAAATAATATTCAACTGAATTCAATAATACTTTTTTCAAGAAAAGATCCGGATGAGTCTTGATGTGTTCTATCATTTTCTTGTCGAATGCCGCATCGATATTAGGATCCTTGAAACCATAACACTGTATGTAGTCAGATCTAGAACCCTCAAGTCCTAAGTACCTCAGAGCCGCCATACGAAATGTTTCCCCTTCGCGCTGTGCATCCTCGCCGCTGATACTCCAATGCTGTATACCCTGTATGTAAACGAATCCGGCATTGCCAGCGACAGGAATGAAACGTTTAAATGCTACCCAATTGCGGTAAGTCCATGGCGCAACAAGCAATATGATTATCACTCCGGATAGAACAGATGTAGTTATTAGCTGATAATTCCTTCGAATTATTCCTGTAACAAAAAGTATAAACAGCAAAATAACAGTGGTTGCAAGCATTGCGCCATGAGCTAATATCAATGCTGCTCCTGTTATGCCTATTGCCAACCATTCGACATATTTCTTTCTTTTATACGATAAGTCATCAGCACCTTTAAAGACAGAAAGGAAGCTGCGACCTATCAAAAACACAAACAGAATGTATAAAAAAAGCTGTGTTATCGGCGTCATAGGATTCTTTGCGTTCCAGTATATCCACGGATTTAACAAAAAAACCGTAATGGCTATCCTTGCTACCAAAACACTGAACAAATACGTTGCTATATGAAAAATTAGAAAAGTAGCTCCCCCTACCATTATACTTTGGACTATAATCAAGCATGGCCTTTGCAACACTTTAGGCAGCGGTGTTATTATCGAAAGAAGCAATGGGTAAAATGGTGGACAGCACGCCGGCGGTCCGCCTGGTTCACATACAAAACCATTTCCACTTGCAATATTGTTTGCAATTTCAAGATATCCATCGTGTCCAGGGCCACCAAAACGTTTACTAACTCCAGTCAAAGGTGAAATTACAAAGATTATAAAAAGACCTGCCGACAAACAAAGGCTAAACCCAAGCCAAAATGAGCCTTTTGCTGAACGCGGAACTATTCGATTTAGCATTGTTAACATATTGTAACCTTTTAAATGAGATAAACTAATCGTATTTTCAAGTAAACTCTCCTTCTGTTTGAACATCCCAAATATTATCTTTCGTCTTCACATTGTTAATAATATTTTCTACCCCTGTCATT
>JAFGGH010000023.1 GCA_016930645.1 Sedimentisphaerales bacterium | reverse complement strand
CGAGGCTGGCAAAGAAGATTGCACAGCGATATTGAAATATCGCGAGCAAATCTGATGCCGACAGCCGAAGCCGCAACAGGCATAAAGTGAACACTAAAACTTAAATTGCTCTAATACAAGAAGCCAAGCCGTTTTAAGACAGCAGATAAGCAATGAAAGAGAAGATTGAGCTTGATATTTTTCCCGCAAGGGAGCCCAAGGACAGCCAGGGTGAAATTGCCGTGGTTGTATTTAACGCTACAACGATAAGCGACGCCGAGGGTATATCTTCGGCTTCGATCCGGATAAAGGATTATGTCGCGGAGCATAAACCGATGGGTATGGTATTTGACTTTGAAAAGGTCAAATTTTTTTCGTCGCAGGTATTAGGTCTTTTGCTTGATATTCGTTCGAGGCTCCAGGAATATAACGGCAAGGTGGTTATAAGCGCTATCAAACCGCAGTTGCACAGAGTATTTACAATAACGAATCTCGATAAGATATTCAGTTTTTTCCCTGACAAAGCCAGTGCCGTTAAATCGATCGAAAGTTGTTGAGAATATGGAGAAAAACAAATGTATATAGCTTCGCAGTTTTCAATTTTTATGGTAAATAAGCCTGGGGTTTTGGCTCAGGTGCTCGGCGAATTCGCCCGGGCAAGGATTAACATCGTGGCAATGACAATGATGGACTCGGCTGAACATGGTGTTTTGCGTGTGGTTTTCGAGAACGCCGAATCAGCACGGGAAATCCTCAAAAAACTCAGTATGCCTTTTAACGAGACCGAGGTTATCTGCATTACACTGGCCAATCAGTCCGGAGCTCTCGCAACGGTAGCTGAAAAGCTTGCCAAAAATCATATAAATATATCCTATGCGTACTGTACCGCAGGTGCCAAAGGCGGGCGCACAACCGGAGTTTTGAAGGTCGCGGATGTGAAAAAAGTGATGCATCTGCTTGAGAAGAACAGCAATAAGAACGGTAAAAAAGACAAAAATTCTCACGCCGCTATTCGGCGAGCCGGCGCCGAAAGAAAAAGGTAGCTCCTGACAGACGGTTTAAAACACACGAATTTTTAGTTTGCAAAACAGCACTATTCGTATTATTATTAAGAACTATCGGTTTTTAGCCGAATATAGACTATTAGAGTAATTTATTGTTACGGATTGAAAGGAAATGTTTTCTATGCTTAAAGTTAAAGCTCGGGCAGGCGAATCGGTACAGCAAATGATCAGACGTTTCAAGAAGTTGTGCGAAAAAGAAGGCTTGATACGCGATATGAAAAAGACAGCCTACTACGAAAAACCATCGGAGAAGAACCGCAGACGAATTCGCAAGGCCGAGCGGGCGGTACTTAACACCAGAAGATACGGCACCAGCTAAAACCATAATATATTTAGCTACTCATCCGGGCAGGCTTACTAAAATTAAACCTGCTCTTTTTTTATCCGCCCCGCCCAGCGCTGGGCGGGGCGGATTTATTTCTGCACCGGCCAGAAGACAGCGTCACCTTCGTCATCATTCCAAAGCCTTACTCTGCCGTCTTTATCACGATAAACATCACCATTATCATCTTTGAAATTGTAACCGACACTGTAAAGAGTAAAGCCGTCATCGGTCTTTTTATAAACCAGAGGTTTATCGCTGAAAGGGTCGATTGGCAAATGCTTAATGTATCCTGATTTTTCAACTTCATCCAGATTGTCCGGCAGATTCCCGAAATCCTGTTTGTACCGGTGTATCGCGACTATCAAAGGTGTTGCCTGTATTTGTGCTTCGTTTCTATATCCGGTTCGAATCATTTCACCGAGTGCAGGCGCCAATATTTCAAGAAACATATTACCTTTGCAATACTGCTCGAATTCTTTGTTTATGTCAATATTCTCGGCCTTTTTTTTAGCGGGGCTCATCGATGCCAACTGCTCCATACGGTCGTAAAAATTATCAACGGCATCTAACGTTTCCTGCTTGTTAGGATGTAAAAATAATAACTTTATTAACAACTTGAATTTGTTTTGCTCAAAATCTGTCCCCAGAATTGTACCATATTGATTTACTCTTTTTAGATACAGGTGTCCGCCGCCTATGCGGCTGGCGGTGAAACTTCGTTGTATTTCATCGTATATAAAATATCTCTCCCCTTTGAAATCGGTTGTATAATTCTCGTCGGCGATAAGCTTTTCAAAATCACTTTGCAAACCGGCAAGGATTTCAGATTCGATTTCATATCGACTTAAGATTTCAGCAATTTCATTCGTAGCCAACGCTTCAATAGCTATTCCAACCAACTGCTCTACTAACGTCATACTGTTCTTAAAGTGTCTGCCCATTCGGTAGCATATTAACACATCATCAAACGCCTGTTGAAATTGTCCTTCCTGTGCCTTCTTTTCCGCCCGCCAATGAGTCAGCATATAGGCGAATTCACGATAACTTGATAAATAAGGCATAAGAATACTTATCAATTCGGTGGAATTCTTTTGGCCTGTATTAAGCTCAGGCCAGTAATAAGGCAGTTTCGAGCCTTCGGCTACTAATTCAAGTAAATGATTGTTTTTTTTAAGCCATTTATCAATTACCTCTCTTTGCTCAGAGGTCAAATCGACATATTTTTTGCCGAAAAGCTCATCAATCTCTTTCGGTATCCGCTCGTCTTTTTCCATCTGCTCCAGAGTTTCTGCCGCTTTGCAGTATAAAGACGAAGCATTTAGATTCGGGTCAACGCCGGCAAATGGTTTAACTCGTTTATTAATGACTTCAACATAATTGGTTGTGATAATTGGCTTGCCTGAAAGAAACCACCCAATATAAACAGCAAGCAGCAGAATAAAAATTCCGATGGCTTGAAAGGTTCGGGCAACAGCGGTTCGCCAGAGAGGCCGGCAGCGTTTTTTGGCTCGGCGAAGAAGCAATCCCAACAGCTTTACATCACCAAAATCCTGTATTAACTGTTTTGTCTTTTCATCTCGTTCTTTTCCCTGGTATTCTTTCAGTTCGTCTTCAAAGTGCGCGACAAGCTCGGCCCTCACTTCACGCTGCACCTTTTTACGATAGCGCATCTTTTTGATAATAAGCTTTATAAATTCCCGAACGGCTATCGGAAGATTCGATATTTCATTTTTGTCGGTCATAATCGTATTCTCCTTTTACCGCAGAGTTCGCAGAAAATGCAGAGAATAAATTTATATTTAATCTTCTCTGCGAGCTTCGCGTTCTCAGCGGTTAATTATTTAGGCCGGGCTGATTGCCGGGCCGAAAACAAAATCCAGTCCCTTGCGAAGCTCATTTAACTGCTCTTTCTGCTTTGCAAGTTCGCCTTGGCCTTTGCCGGTGATTGAGTAGTATCTTCGCTTTCTTCCGTTGTCGCTCTTTTGCCACTTGCCCCTGACGAGCTTTTTGGCTTCGAGGTTATAGAGCAGAGGATACAGCGTGCCTTTGCCAAGCGTCAGGACATCTTCCGTCCTTTGCTCTATGGCCTGGCTAAGCTCGTAGCCATACATTTCGCCGCGGGAGAGGATTTCCAGCACCACAACCGGTGCGATGCCTTTTAACAACTGACTTTCAAATTTCATTGCCGACTCCTTATCTTAAGAAAAACAGGTTTATTTCGACTATTATGCTTTACATATTATGTATTGCATACTATGCAATGTCAACTATAAAATTCAGATTTTCCAAAAAAAATTCTGCACCAATATTGGATTTCGGAGTTCTTTCGTCGAATTATAATCCGATTTATTTTCGGGAAAAGGGTTTTGCCGTAATTACAATCCATTTTAAAAGCACCCTTGCAAAATCGCTGGTTTTCTGTATATTAATACAGAAAATAAGAATTTCGTCTGTAAATTAGTAAAAAAGCTAATGAAAATAATGAATTTTAAGGAGCATTGTGCTATGAGAGCTAAAATGTTTGTATTTATCTTCGTTATCTTTATCATTGGGTCTTTATCCGCAACAGCTTTATCAAGTCCCGACACCAATCAGCTTAAAGAAAGCGACAGCAATAATTTATCCGCTGTTATCGAGACTGAAGCGGTTCTTGGGGCTATGAAAAAGGTCGCGGACTGGCAGCTTGCCAATCCGAGCAGACATTCGACAACAGACTGGACACACGGAGCGCTTTTTGCCGGAATGACGAACCTGGCGAAGATAGACCCGCAGTCAAAATATATGCAGGCGATGAAGGAGTTCGGCCAGAAGAATAAATGGGAGCTTGGCAGGCGGATTTATCACGCAGATGACCACTGCGTAGGCAAGATGTACCTGGATTTATACAGCTATTACCGCCAGCCGGAAATGATGGAAAAAGTCAAAGAACGATTTGATTATATCCTTGCCAATAAGCCCGGCACCCAGCTTGATTTTACCACGCCGGAAAATCAGCGGCGCTGGAGCTGGTGTGATGCCTTGTTTATGGGCCCGCCTGTCTGGGCGAAACTTTCGATGATAACAGGGGATAAAAAATACCTTGACTATATGAACGAAGAGTGGTGGGCAACTACCGATTACCTTTACGATAAGGAAGAACATCTATATTACAGGGACAGTCGGTTCTTCGACAGGCGGGAGCAAAACGGTAAGAAGATTTTCTGGAGCCGCGGCAACGGCTGGGTCTTTGCCGGCCTTGCCCGCGTACTCGAAAACCTCCCCGATGACCACCCCGACGGACCGCGATATATCACGCTGTTTAAGGAAATGGCTGCGAAATTAAAAACTATCCAGCAGCCGGATGGCTGCTGGCGTGCAAGTCTTTTGGATGCGGAAAATTATCCCGTCAAGGAGACAAGCGGAACCGGATTTTATTGTTACGGAATGGCCTGGGGTATCAATAACGGCCTCCTGGAAAAAGACGAATATCTGCCCGCCGTTAAAAAGGCCTGGGCCGGCCTGGTAAGCTCGGTTTACCCTGACGGCAAGCTCGGATGGGTTCAGCCTATCGGAGAAGACCCGCGAAAAGTGGAAAAGCACATGACCGAAATTTATGCGGTCGGCGGATTTTTGCTTGCCGGTTCAGAATTATATAAGATGGCGCTGCTGGACAATAAACCATCGGCTCAGATTACAGTTAATAATCCTGTCGCAGCCGTCAGGCCTGATGAGACCATTTCCATCAGCGCAGATAAAATCAAAGAAAAGATGCCCGGTGTCAATCTCGAAGATATTGCAGTAATGAGCCATCAAGCGGGTAATTTTTTGACTACACAGGTTATTGATAATAACGGTGACGGTTCGATTGATGAATTGATTTTCCAGACAGATTTCTATATCAATCAGACAAAGAGGTTCTGGCTGATAAAGAAGCAGGCCGGCTTCGATATGCCGTCTGTCAAAAATAAAACGTATTGTATGTTCGTCCCTCAGCGAAAGGATGACTTCGCCTGGGAGAACGACCGTGTAGCGTTTCGTATGTACGGCCCCGCTCTTGAGGATGAAACAATTACCTGCGGTATAGACGCCTGGTGCAAAAATGTTACCTATCCTGTTATGGAAGAAATGTACAAAGCTGGCACCTATCATGAAAACCACGGTAGAGGCGGTGACTTTTACAAAGTCGGCAATACCTTAGGGTGCGGAGCGGCAGCTCCGTTCGCTGACGGTAAAGTGAAATTGTCGCAGCATAATTTCAAGGACTGGAAAATTATCGCTAACGGCCCTATCCGTTCGATTTTTGAGATGAATTACGCGCCGTGGAAAGCCGGTACTTATACCATAAGTGAAACAAAACGCATCTCAATCGACCTGGGTAGTAATCTAAACAGAATCGAGTGCCGCTATACAAGTGATGATACCAAAAACGCAACTATAGCCGCCGGGATTATTCTCAGAGACAGCAGCCAGGAAAAATACAAGGACTCGGAGAATAATATCGTTGCATACTGGCTGCCCGCTGACGGAGATAACGGGATGGTCGGCTGCGGTGTCATTTGCGGCACTGATACAAAAGCCACCGTAACTGAAGCGGACAATCATTTGCTGATGACCACAGAGCATAATATAGAAAAACCGTTTATCTATTATTCCGGTTCGTGCTGGAACGAGAACAGCGGTTTTGAGACATTTGAAAAATGGCAGCAGTATTTGGCTGATTTCAAAAGACGCGTTGATAACCCTGCGATTGTTAAATTCGCAGATTAGCCTACGAAAGGAAGTATAATGGAAGTTAGATATGTACCCGACCCGGTTCGATTCGACAGGATGACAACTGAGGAAGTCCGCGAGAATTTTCTCATCACAAGTCTCTTTAAGCCGGACGAAATCGTGATGATATACTCCGACGTTGACCGGGCGATTGTCGGTTCGGCGGCTCCCTGCAAAAAAGAGCTTGGCCTTTCCAGTGCCGATGAGCTGCGTGCCGATTTCTTCTGTCAGCGACGCGAGCTGGGAGTTTTGAACATCGGTAAAAGCGGCAAAGTTACAGTTGACGGCAAAGATTTCAGGATGGACTATTGCGACTGCCTCTATGTCGCGAGAGGCTCGAAGGAAATTGCTTTCAGCAGCGACAATCCGAGTGCCCCTGCGAAGTTTTACCTTTTGAGCTATCCGGCTCATAAAGAATACCAAACAGCGCAAGCTAAAAAGCAGGATGCCGCGACAGTGGAACTGGGCAGTGAAGAGACGTCGAATAAAAGAGTAATTTACAAATATATTCATCCGGACGGCATAAAGAGCTGTCAGCTGGTAATGGGCTTTACCGAGATGGCGCCGGGCTGTGTCTGGAATACGATGCCGCCTCATACCCACGAAAGGCGGATGGAGGTTTATATGTATTTCGGAATTTCACAGGAAGGACGAGTTTTCCATCTTATGGGCAAACCCGACGAAACCCGGCATATAGTAACAGCCTCGGGACAAGCGATTATTTCACCGAGCTGGTCGATTCATTCGGGAGTCGGCACCGAGGCTTATTGTTTCTGCTGGGGAATGGGCGGCGAAAACCAGGCGTTTGACGATATGGACCATTTATCAATCAATGACTTAAAGTGAGGATATTATGATACTCGATAAATTCAAACTCGACGGCAAAAAAGCAATCGTAACCGGCTCGGCAAGGGGCTTAGGCCAGGCAATAGCAATCGGACTGGCAGAAGCGGGCGCTGATATCGCCCTGGTTGACATTCTTGATATGTCCGACTCGAAGAAGCAAATCGAAAAACTCGGCAGAAAATGCGTCATAATTACTGCTGATTTGAGTAAGAAAGAAAGTGCCGACAAAATCGTAAGCACCACCGTCGCTGAGCTTGGCGGAATCGATATCCTGTTCAACAATGCCGGTATCATCAGGCGTGCCCCGCTGGTTGAGTTCTCGGAAAAGGACTGGGACGATGTGATGAATATCAATATCCGCACGTTGTTTTTTCTCAGCCAGGCCGTCGCCAGGGTAATGATCGACCAGGGCAGAGGCGGAAAAATAGTCAACACCGCATCGATGCTCAGCTTCCAGGGCGGAATCCTCGTGCCTTCCTATACCGCTTCCAAAAGCGCGGTTATGGGCCTGACCAGGCTGCTCGGCAACGAGCTGGCACCGCACAAAATTAATGTCAATGCAATCGCACCCGGCTATATGGCCACCGATAATACGGCGGCTCTGCGTGCGGATGAAAAAAGGAACAAGGCAATCCTCGAAAGGATACCGGTGGGCAGATGGGGCGAGCCGGAAGACCTCAAAGGCATCGCGGTATTTCTTGCGTCGTCGGCATCGGACTATCTCAACTGCTATACGATTGCGGTTGACGGCGGCTGGCTGGCAAGGTAGGAATAGACTAAGAAAAATAATGAATACACTGAAAGTAAAACCACAATCACAATGCAAGTATGATATTCTTTCACTCGGTGAGATTATGATTCGTCTTGACCCGGGCGAAGAAAGAATACACACTACGCGCCATTTCAGGGTCTGGGAAGGCGGAGGAGAGTATAATGTCGCCCGCGGCCTGAAAAGGTGCTTCGGCAAAAGAGCCGCGGTGGCAACGGCAATTGCTGATAATCCGGTAGGCAGACTTCTTGAAGATTTAATCTTTCAGGGGGGAGTGTCAACCGAATATATAAAGTGGATTCCCTACGATGGCATTGGGAGAAAAACCCGAGTGGGACTGAATTTTACCGAGCGGGGATTCGGCGTCCGGGCTGCTGTCGGCTGTTCAGACCGGGCTTACAGTGCGGCATCGCAAATCAGAAAAGGCGACATCGACTGGGAAAAAATATTCGGCACCGATAGCGTGCGCTGGTTTCATACCGGCGGTATTTACGCAGGCCTTTCAGAGACAACACCGGAAGTTATTATCGAAGCTATGAACGCAGCGAAAAAACACGGTGCGATTATCTCTTATGATTTGAACTATCGCGCTTCGTTATGGAAAGATACGGGCGGCAAAGCCAAAGCGATGGAAGTAAACCGCTCAATCGCTTCACTTGTCGATGTTATGATAGGCAACGAAGAGGACTTTTCGGCGGCGTTGGGATTCGAAGTTGAAGGACTCGATGAAGGCTGCTCGAAACTTGACCCGGCCAATTTCAAAAAAATGATTACCGAAGCGGTAAAGGTCTTTCCAAATTTCAAAGCCGTGGCTACGACACTTCGGAACGCTAAAACTGCATCGGTAAACGACTGGGGAGCGGTTCTCTATTTTGACGGCAAATTTTACGATGCCGTTCTGCGCGAGAACCTGGAAATCTGCGACAGGGTCGGCGGCGGCGACAGTTTTGCCTCCGGCCTGATTTACGGTCTGATGGAAGACAAAAGTCCTGAAGATGCGGTCAATTACGGCGCTGCGCACGGCGCGCTGGCAATGACAACACCAGGAGATACCACAACGGCCAGCCTTGCCGAAGTCGAAAGAGTGATGAAAGGCTCATCAGCCAGAATCAGCCGCTAATAAAAACTAATGAAAGCAAACGTCTTCTGTGGTAAGATGAGTCATAAATAAACTTCTTTAGTGAGATTACTATGGACAAGAAAAGTGTTTCGTATTTTATAGTCGGCCTTGCGGTGGGGATTCTTATTTCGGTTTGCGGTTTTGCCTGGTATGTCCGTTCGGTCAATCTATCAGGCGGCGGCGATAAGAAACAAACCATGTTAAAGCTTTCCCACGGTCTTGACCAGAGCCATCCGGTTCACAAGGGAATGTTGTTTATGGCCCAGCGGCTTGATGAATTGTCCGCAGGCACCGTCAAGCTGGAGATCTACCCCAACGGCCAGCTCGGTTCAGAGACCGACAATATAGAGCAGCTTCAAAGGGGCGCTCTGGCGATGACCAAGGTCTCGACCGCAGCAATGGAGAGTTTCATACCGGAAATGGCGGTTTTCAGTCTGCCTTATGTCTTTCGCGACCATGAGCATTACTGGAAGGTTCTTGGAGGGCCGATAGGCAAAGAGCTTTTACTCAAAGGAGATAACGAGAAGATAAAGCTGCGGGGGCTTTGTTACTATGACGCAGGCAGCAGAAACTTTTACACCACCAATAAACCCATCATGTCGCCCGATGACCTGGCGGGAATGAAAATCCGCGTTATGAACAGCAAGACCTCGATGGATATGATTAGCGCCATGGGAGGAAAACCGACGCCGATTTCCTGGGGCGAGCTGTATACCGCCCTTCAGCAGAATATGGTGGACGGCGCGGAAAACAATCCGCCGAGCTATTATACAAACCGTCATTTCGAGGTCTGTAAATTTTTCACAATGGACGAGCATACAAGTATCCCGGATATGCTGCTTATCAGCAGTAAAGTCTGGGACGAGCTGCCGCAACAAGTGCAGCAGTGGGTACAGCAGGCAGCGGATGACTCGTCAGTTCATCAAAGAAAACTCTGGGAAGAAAAAACAAAGGAAAGTCTCGAAGCCTCAAAGAAAGAAGGGGTGGAGGTCTTTTATCCGGACAAAAAATCTTTTGTTGAAAAAGTCCAGCCGATGCTGAACAGCTATAAAGGCACCGCAGTCGGCGAGCTGCTTGACCGAATCAGGGAAGTGAAATAATTATGACAAAGTTTTTAATCGCCGTTAAAAATATCCTCATCAGGCTGCTTGAAATATCGGTAATTGTCCTCGTTGCCGTTCTGGTTATAGATGTTTTATGGGGTGTTACTTCGAGAGAGCTTGGCACATTAGTCGCCTATTTAACTAAAAAGGGTTATCGCCCGTGGCCGTTTTTGCCGACCGGTCAAACCGAATGGACCGAAGAGATTGCCCAGTATCTGCTTGTGTGGGTATCGCTGCTTGGCGCCAGCGTGGCATTCGGTGCAAAGTCTCATCTCGGTGTTGACTACTTCGTGGGCAAACTTCATCCGCAGGCACAGAAACTCACCGCTGTAATAGTCAATATACTCGTAGCCGCTTTCGCCGTAGCCGTAATGATTTACGGAGGCTATATCCTCGTCTCCAAAACCCTTGCCGCGGGGCAGATTACACCCGCCCTGCAGATAAAAATGGGTTATGTTTACCTGGCTGTGCCGATTTGCGGCGTTTTTGTTGTTATTTTCTGCATAGAGGCTGTTGCGGAGATTCTTTCCGGCAAAGAAAGTCCACCTGAGCCGGAGCCTGTAGAACGGGAAGTTTTTGAATAAGGAGACGTTACTGTGGGAACACAGGTTATATTACTTATCAGCAGCTTTGTAATCCTTCTTTTAATGAATGTCCCTATAGCTGTCTGCATCGGTATCGCTACTTTTCTGACGATATATTCCATCGGTGATATTCCCACAAGCTATATTGTCGCCCAGAGGCTTTCGACCGGTATAGCAAGCTTTCCGCTTCTGGCGATACCGTTTTTCATTCTGGCGGGTATACTGATGGGCGAAGGCGGTCTGGCCCGGCGGCTGATAAGCTTCGCAGCGTCAATTGTCGGCTGGCTCAAGGGAGGACTGAGTTTCGTTAACACGCTGACCTGTATGATGTTCGGCTCGATTTCAGGCTCAGCGGCGGCGGCTGTATCATCGGTAGGCGGGTTTATGATTCCTGAAATGAACAAGCAAGGTTACGACAAGTCCTTTAATGTAGCGGTTACCTCAACCGCCGCTACTACTGGCCTGTTGATACCGCCCTCTAATGTGATGATTGTCTATGCAGTTGTGGCGAGCAACATCTCGGTAGCAGCCCTGTTTTTAGCGGGCATCCTGCCCGGCATCCTCGTCGGGCTGAGTATTATGGTTGTCTGCGGAATTATCAGCCGAAGACGTAATTACGGAATATCTGAAACCACATCGTTGGTGCGGATAATAAAAAGTTTTCTTGTAGCACTTCCATCCGCGTTACTGGTTATTATTGTCCTTGGCGGAATACTCAGCGGGATATTTTCGGCTACCGAGGCCTCGGCCATCGCCGTTGCTTATGCCTTAATACTCGCTATTATCATATACAGAGAGGTAAAAATCAAGGACATGCCGCGAATACTTCTGCAGTGCGGCAAAACCACATCAATCGTGATGCTGCTGGTCGGTTGCAGCCAGGCGATGAGCTGGATTCTCGCTTATGAAAATATCCCCCAGTCGGTAAGCGCGGCATTGTTGAGTGTCTCAGATAATAAGATAGTTATTCTTGTTATCATAAATCTTATCCTGCTGGCGGTCGGAACTTTCATGGATATGACGCCGGCTATTTTGATTTTCACGCCTATCTTTCTGCCGGTGGTAATAGCTTTAGGCCTTCATCCTGTCCATTTCGGCATTATTCTGATAGCCAATTTATGTATCGGCCTGTGCACACCGCCGGTTGGAACGGTTTTATTCATCGGCTGTGGTGTTGGTAAAACCACAATTGCCAAAGTTATCCCGTCGATGATACCGTTTTTTATAGCTATGGTTTTCAGCTTGATGATAATTACCTATTGGCCTGCCCTATCGCTCTGGCTGCCGGGTTTGTTTAATAAGCTTTAATGTCCGGAGATTGTATTTTGGGTAATAACATAATAGATGTGTTCGAAAAATACCGTGTAATCCCTGTCGTTGTAATCGAAGATGCCGATTTTGCTTTGGGACTAGCCGATGCTCTGCTCGAGGGAGGCCTGCCTGTTGCCGAAATCACCTTCAGAACAAAAGCGGCCGGCCAGACTATTTCAATTCTAAACGACAAAAGGCCCGAACTGACTTTAGGCGCCGGCACAGTGCTGACCCTCGATAATCTCAAAGCAGCCAAAGACTGCGGTGCGAAGTTCGCTGTCGCGCCGGGCCTGAATCCGAATATCGTATCAAAAGCACAAGAGCTTAAGCTCGACTTTTATCCCGGTATAGCCACTCCAACCGATATAGAACAGGCGCTTGTCTTAGGATGTAAGATTTTAAAATTTTTCCCGGCGGAAGCCTGCGGCGGAGTTAAATTTCTAAAGGCTATAAGCGGCCCTTACAAACATACGGGTATCAAGTTTATTCCGACCGGCGGAATCAACGCGGACAACCTTGCCGGCTATCTGCAACTGCCATCTGTTCCCGCCTGCGGCGGAAGCTGGATTGCAAAGAAAGATGAAATCTCTAATAAAAACTGGTCACAGATTAGCGAAAAATGCAGAGCAATAGCTGACATTATAAAACGCATCTCATCATAAATTTTAGGACGGCAGGATTTTCTTCTCCATTTACCGCGATTTATCCGCACTTTTTATGTAATTTGCAATAAAAGCCATACATATTGCGTTTACCCTTTTGAAAACAGAAAAGTGAATTTTACGAAAGGAGCATAAAGATGTTAAAAAAAGCGATTATCACAATGACAATCACATTTCTGCTTGCAGCTATCATCTTTGCCGAGCCACAAGCGGATAATCCCGCACCGGCAAGACGCCAAAACAGAGCAGGCCAAAATCAGCAATGGCTTAAACAGCTAAGAGATGCCTACGAGCAAAAGGATATAGACAGAATCGGCAAAATCCTCGACAGAATAGAAAAACACCAGGGACAGTTACAAGCAGGCAGAGGTCAAGGTCAGGGCAGAATGAAACATCCGCAATGGCAAGGCAATCCGGCTTCGCGGAGCTTTGCCGAGACGAGAGGCCGGGGACAGGGAAGGCATTGGCAAGGTCAAGGCCGAAGACAATGGCAAGGTTTTGCAGGACCAAGTAAAGGCTGGAGCCAAGGGCAAGGCAGAGGATACGGCAGACAATGGCAAGGGCAATGTGAAAATTGCGGTCGGGCTTTTGCCGGAATGACGGCTGGCCGAAGAGCTTTCGCCCAGGGACCACAAGCTGGCTGGGGACATCAGGCTATGCAAAGGAATTTCGCGAGACAGCGCTGGGGTGATAACTTAGAGCGGCCTCAGGTAAGAGGCGGATTCGGTCAAGGTCCCGTAAAACGCTTCGGCCCAGGTAAGAATGCACCGATGCGACAACAAAGACAAAAAGCACGCTCGGAATGGGACTGGTAGAATTAGTCGTGCGTATTGAGTATGAGTATCGCAAATCACTCTAAATGTAAAACAAGGCTGTGTCCCGCCCAGCGCTGGGCGGGACACAGCCTTTTGTCATATATTGAAAAGGCCTGGAACGTTGGAAGAGTATTTTTGGTAAGAAATGAACCGTCACCGCCAATTGCCGGGGTAAAAAACGGCGTTATAATCTATGCGGAAACGTCTGCTGAGTTTTTCAACAAGAGCTTCGACTCTTCTGACCTGCGAGTTGCTTGCAAATCCCGATACATCGGGATTGCCGTCTGCAACAACACAGATGCGGATAGTTTGCGGTGTGCCGTACCAATTTCTGCCTGGGACGATAGACCACTGTCTTTGCCATTTTTTAGTTTTCAGAATCTCACCGTCAGCCCCGCCCAGGCCGTTGCAGACTACAAAATGGCAATCAATCTGCTCAGGGGAGGTGTGGCCGGCAAGGGAGGAAAGCTGCTCGATGTTTCCGGCTTTTGTTCCGCTGAAATAAATTTCAATGCAGTTCCAGCGGCTTGCGTTCTGTGTCGCTTCCGAGAGAATCGCTTCTTCGACAGGGTCGAGCCGATAATAAGTTGAAAGGCAGAACGGACCGGCCGATGGAGGTTTGCCGTTTACCGCCATAAGGACAACGGCACCTGTTGTCATTGAAATGAGTAATACAACCAAAACTTTAGCCACCCGTGGCTGGTCTGTCATAACACATCCCTGTAAAAATTATAACCCGTGCTGCAAAACCTAAGAAATGACGAGTATAACAAAGTTATCGGCGCTGAGTTTGCAATAACTTCAAATTTTGTAAATATTTTGTTTCAATTCCGAAGATGTATAAATCTTAAAACAACCGTCTAATAAAAATTGTCCAAACAGAAACCAAACAACAATCTCCTGCCGGCTCTGAAGGAAAAATAATTACAGGTTTAAATGATGTTTTAACTGAAGCTAAGGCGGTATAGAAAAAAACTTAAATAGAATGAACCAACACTATATGAAACACACAGTGCTTCAACCGGAAGCAGCTCGATATCAGTTTGAGAGTATCAAAGGTCTGATAACTAAACCGTCGATCAACAATACATCTATAAAGACATGACAAGCATAAGACAAAAACCTCACAAACGGGTTGTTAAATTTTCGGCAACAAGACGAATCAGCCGCAACGGCAAAGAAAAACAGGGTATCCGCCGAGTTGAACGGCGATACCCTGTCAGACGACATGTCAAAGATATATCCCTGTTATTGCACTTTCATAGGGTTAAATTCCTCGTATTGGGGAGAATATTCTATCTTGGCGTTCTTCCTGAGGAAACTAATATAGTCTTCTCCAACTTTTCTCTCCTTTTGCCCTTTCAGCCTTTTCGTAATTTCATCTTTTGCGTCTTCAAAGCTGGTAACGGAAGCATCTTTTCTGTCGGTTACTTTTATAATATGGTATCCGAACCTGGTTTTAACGACATCACCAACCTCACCCGGCTGCAAGGCAAAAGCAGTCTGGGCAAATTCCGGTACCCATGTCCTTCTGGTGCCGAAACCAAGTTTTCCGCCGTTGACGCTGGATGGGCAGTCAGAATACTTCATCGCCAGTTCGGCAAAGTCGGCGCCTGTCTTGATTTGTTGAAGCAATCCTTCGGCTTTTGTCCTTGCCATACTCTCAGCCTGGGTGGACTCAATGTTCGGGTCGGATGTATCAACTTTTATCAGGATATGGCTGGCTTCGACCTGTTCGGGTTTTCTGAAAAGGCGATCATTTTCTTCATAATACGCCTGAGTCTCAGCTTCGTTGACATCGAGGCTGCCGAAATTCTGAGCTTCTATCAGTTCGACTACGCCGATGCGCTTGTCGAACTGCATCTGGTTTTTCCACTCTTCAAAGTTGCCGCCTCTGCTTGTTACGAGCATCTTGAGGTTTTCGACTGTCATATTCTCGCTTGCAGCCATATCTTCTATATACCGGTCAATCTGCTCATCAGTGACAATAATTTTCCCCGCGTCCATCTGCTGTTGAATCAATGTCATTGTTACCACTGCATCAAGTGCCCGGTCCCTGATTCTTTTTTCTATATCTTTATACCTGTCATCGTGCTCCTTATCACCGTACTGCTGATTAAGCCTTTCTATTTGTGGTCGCATAAACACTTCAAGCTGAGCAGCGGTGATTTCAGCACCGTTGACTTTAACGATGACATTATCTTCATCTGAAGCGGCTTGCTGCTCTTCGGCTTGCTCAGGTTCTGTGCCGGTTTCGGCATGGACAGCTTCGGCTATATCTTCAACCGCTTCTTCGGCCTCTTCAGCTTGTTCGGTCATTTCATCGGGTTCGGCCTGTTCAATTGATTCGGGTATTTCGACAACTTCCTGTTGTATAACTTCAGTAGAGGGCTGGGTTTGCGGTTCAGGTTCGCAGCCTGCACAGGCCAGAAGGATTACTATCACACTTGCGGTTAAAATAGGTAATACAGCTTTCATAAAAAAGTCCTTTCATTAATAAGCCCGGATTCTCAAAGAATGCAACATTGTTTCATTAAATCAATGATTAGTCAACCGTTAATTATTGACGGAACAACATTCGATTTTCAGACTTTCATGCCATTAAGGTGTCTCTTCGAGCCAGTTGATTATTTCGTCTCGAATAGGATAGATTTTATGGAAAGGTAATGTAAGGTGGTCGCTTCCATCAACCAGGACCAATTTTGTATGGTCTGGCGCAGCTTTATTCAAACGAATACTATGCTGGTAAGGTATATGTTCATCCTGCAAACCGTGGATGAGCAAAACAGGAGTTTTTGATTTGGTAATAGCTTTAACAGGTGCAATATCTTCAGGCTTGAAGCCTGCAATAGAGCCGGCGATTTCGATTGATTTTTCGATGCAACTCTTTCCAAAAAGCCATGCCCAAAAACCGAATTCGGTTCTGGCGAAACTCCATGCAGCTTCGGTCAGCGAGGAGTATGGTTCCATGGCAATGACCGCTTCGATTCTTTCATCGGCCTGCGCGGCATTAATGGCTATAGCGGCACCATAAGAACCACCCATAAGAATGAGTCTGCCTTTTATAATACCTTCGGCTTCAAGGCAGTCGATTACCTGCAAGAGGTCTCTCGTTTCGACAGAGCCGAGAGTAATCATGTCACCGGTCGATTTCCCTTGCCCTCTGAGGTCTATAAGTACCATTTTATAACCGTGAGCTGCAAGAACCTGTCCCCATGTTGCGACAAGGATATCTTTACTCATCCTGATACCAGGCAGGCAGATGATCGTGCCTTTTGTGACAAGTTCGATAAGATTGGGTTCGGAAGGTTTTGTGGTAAAAGTAAAACCAGCAGGGTCGGAGTCGTTGCTGTCCGGGTATTTCCTCCAATACAGAATTTCCGGAACAGTAGAATCAGGATGCTCGGCGGCAATTTTCTCAAAAAGGCCGCGAACATTGCCGTACCAGAGTGTGCCGGGTGTCACTTCCCACTCGATTTTGGGTTCGATGATTGCTATATGCAGCGAGGCGTCGGGTGGGCCTACATCAACACGCATCTGGTGGTCAATTTGAAGATACTTCATTCTGTCTTCGGTAAGTTCACCAAGCTGCTCTTTGGCTTTGCCGTAATTAGGGGCTTTAATAAGCCGGTCGGCTAAATAACGGCAACAACCGCTTGAGGGAATGATTAAAAGAAAAAAGATAACAAGCAATATTTTACTAACCAAACGCAATTCCAAGTTACCTTAAAACAATTTACCATCTGACAGAGACAATGTTTTTACAGTAGAGCATTGTTTAATAAAAAGTAAAGTCCGTCAACTGTCAAATTAAGCTGATTTCAAAAAGAATACAAGTTAACTTGAAAAGGTTTGCTCTTTTTTGTACTGTAGTGTCTGATGTGAAATGGAATTTCCGGAAAAGGCAAAAGTGCAGAGTTGCGTTATAAAGTTTCGGCCTCGATATAACGAGACGGACCAGGGCGGAGTTGTGCATCACAGTATCTACCCAATTTATTTCGAGATGGGCAGGACCGAGCTGCTGCGGGAAAACGGCATTGCGTATAAAGACCTTGAAGCGGCAGGAGTATTTTTCGTTGTAGCGAGGCTGGACGTTAAATACCGTCAGCCGGCTCGGTACGATGAGGAATTAGAGCTTGAGACGGTATGCACGACTGTCAAGGCAAGTAAGGTCGAGCACCGCTATACTCTCAAGCGGTGTTCGGATGGGCTAATTCTTTCTGAGGGCAGCAGCGTTCTTTGCTGTGTAAATAAGGAGGGTAAAATCAGGCATATACCGGAATTTATGTATCCAGCGATATAAAACACGGGCGAGCCTGTCCCGCGAGAAGTCGAGGGGATGGCCGGGCCACAAGATATGGTTTGACTTGGAGGTGGTGATAGGTTAGATTGTAATAAGGGTCTTGATTTCGTATTTTTAAGCACGTTAATTGGGCGAAGCACTGATGGTCTTTGACAAGAAAGAACAGTGCGGTCTGTTCGGGATTTACGGGGATTCCGAGGCTGTGCAGAAGACGTACTTCGGGCTTTATTCACTACAGCACCGTGGTCAGGAATCGGCGGGCATAGCGTCGAGCGACGGCCAGGACATACAGCATTACGGCAATATGGGCACCGTTGCGCGGGTATTCCGGGCAGGCAACGGACTATTGGATAAGCTTGCCAATCCGATAGCAATAGGCCATGTTCGATACTCGACAAGCGGTTCGAGCAAAGTGATGAACTGCCAGCCTTTCTTCACGGAATATTCGCAGGGGCAGGTGGCGGTTGCGCATAACGGTAACCTAGTGAACGCAGCATTATTGCGTGATGAATATGAGGCTTACGGCCACATCTTCAAATCGACAAGCGATACTGAAATTATCAGTCATTTGCTGGCTAAGCCAACACATATAACCAAGCCGGACCCGCTGGCTCATGTATTGAACCACCTGCAGGGAGCATATTGTCTGTTGTTTCTTTTTGCCGACCGGATTGAAGCAGCGAGAGACCCGTTTGGTATTCGGCCTTTGTGCATTGGTAAAACAAAAGAAGGAGCTTTCTGTGTCGCAAGTGAGAGCTGTGCACTGGATGCAATCGGGGCAGAGTTTCTGCGCGAGGTCGATCCAGGTGAAATAGTAACATTGAATAAAGATGGAGTAAACAGCAGGTTTTTTGTCAAACAAGGAATGGTAACACCCGCCTATTGTTTATTCGAGCATGTATATTTTTCCAAGCAGAACAGTACGATATTCGGCCAGAATGTACATGAGTTCAGAAAGAGGTTAGGAAAACAGTTGGTTAAGGAACAACCGGCAGATGCTGATGTGGTGATACCTGTGCCGGATTCGGGGACGAGTTCGGCAATCGGCTTTGCAGAGCAAAGCGGGATACCCTTTGATATGGGCCTGGTGCGAAGTCACTATGTCGGCAGGACGTTTATATCGCCGAGTCAGTCGCTACGTGAACTTCAGGTAAAATTGAAATTGGCGGTAATAAAAAATGTTGTTCATGATAAGCGGATTATTGTAGTTGATGATTCAATTGTTCGAGGAACAACGACCAGGGGAAAGATGATAGCGCTTCGCGAAGCAGGCGCCAAAGAAATACATATGCGGGCAAGCTGTCCGCCGATAAGATTTCCTTGTTTTTACGGTGTGGATTTTCCGACCAAAGAAGAATTGCTGGCTAACAATAAGGATATGGAACAAATAAGAGAATTTCTGGGAGTTGACAGTATAGGATATATGTCACTTGAAGGAATGCTGTCTTGTGTGGATAAGCCTGCGGATAATTACTGCACAGCCTGCTGGAACGGCAAATACCGCATACCGGTTGACGTGACCTTGAATAAGTTCACGATGGAAAGGCATCAGATGAACTTGTTTGACAAAGACGAAGATGTTTGATTCTTGATAATGGCAAAATCTATTACATACGAAAATTCCGGGGTGAGTATCGACGCTAACGATGAGATGGTCGAGCGGATACACTCCTATGTTACCAGCACATTCGGACCGAGAGTAATAAAGCTTAAAAACGGTTTTGCCGGACTGTTCCGGCTGGATTACGATGAGAGAATCTTTAAGAAAAATTACAAAAATCCGGTTCTCGTAGCCTGCACCGACGGAGTAGGCAGTAAGGTTCAGCTCGCCGCAGAGATAAAGAAGTACGACACTGTCGGCATCGATTTAGTAGCAATGAGCGTCAATGATATGCTTGTTCAGGGGGCGGAACCTTTATTCTTTCTTGATTATATCGCGGTCAATAAACTCGAGCCTGCTGTCATAGCGGAGATGGTCAAAGGTGTCGCGGCAGGCTGTAAGATGGCGGATTGCGCCTTAATCGGCGGCGAGACAGCAGAGATGCCCGATACGTACCGTAAGGACGATTTTGATATGGCCGGCTTTGCGGTTGGAATAGTTGAGCGCAAAAAAATCGTTACAGGAAGAAATATCTGCAAAGGCGATGTTATCATTGGCTTAGCTTCCAGCGGTTTACACAGCAACGGTTATGCACTGGCTCGCAATATCTGTTTCAGGAAACTCAAGCTCAGAATGACAGATAAAGTTGATGAGCTTGAAGGTCAAATAGTTGGTAACGTTCTTCTTGAGCCGACACAGATATATGTCAAGCCGATTGTAAAACTACTTAGTCAATACAAAGTTAAAAAGATAGTACACGGGATGGCACACATTACAGGCGGTGGTCTGGTTGGGAATATTCCAAGAATATTGCCAAAGAACTGTGACGCATCGATAAGAAAAGAAAGCTGGCCTAAACATCCGATATTCAAATTCCTGCAGGAAAAAGGGCCCGTCGATGAAGAAGAGATGTACCGAGTTTTCAATATGGGCATCGGGTATGTTCTGGTAGTAGCGGAAGATTTCGCGGATTCGATAGAACATAAGCTTGCAAGATACGGCCAGACGGTTTATAAGATAGGCAGAGTCACCGGTGGGACCGGTAAAGTGGTGCTTAAGTAAATCATAAGCGCCTCTGTACCGGTTGTAATTAGTATGGAGACTAATTGTGCTTTGTCAGGAGGCTGGCTATGAGCGGTGTGTTCGGAGTGGTGTCAAAGGGGAATTGTGCTCAAACACTTTTTTACGGAACGGATTATCATTCACATCTTGGTACTGAATTCGGTGGGATAGCTGTTCTTGGGAAAGATTTTCAAAGGCAGATACACAGCCTAAGCCAAAGTCAGTTCAAATCGAAATTTGTAGATGATTATGAAAATTTGTCGGGCAATAAAGGTATCGGGGTTATCAGTGACCTCGAAGAGCAGCCGATTCATCTGAATTCGAAGTTCGGGCCTTTCTGTATTGTCACCAGCGGTTATGTCGAGAATGCCAAAGAACTGGCTGAAGATTTATTATCTCAGGGTATATCATTTACAGAAGTCAGCAAAAGAGGCGTTAATACATCAGAGGTAATAGCAAAACTAATCAACCAGGGTAGCAGCATTATTGAAGGAATTGAGAAGGTGTTTTCTTTAATAGAGGGTTCATGCTCGCTTTTACTTCTTAATAAGGATGGTATATACGCGGCAAGAGACAGGTTCGGATATACGCCGCTTGTTGTCGGCAAGAGCCAAAAAGAGTGGGCAGTTACGGCGGAGACAAGCGCTTTTACAAACAACGACTTTGAAATAGTAAAATATCTCGAACCCGGCGAGATAGTTCTTATTACCGAGGAAGGTATTCAGCAAAAACGTCACGGCAGCGGCGATACCGACCAGATATGCACCTTCCTCTGGATATATACCGGCTTTCCAGCATCAACTTACGAAGGGATAAACACGGAAATCGTCAGGGAAAGATGCGGCAGATATTTAGCCAGACGTGATAAAGATATCGAAGTCGATGTAGTTTCAGGAGTACCTGATTCAGGTCTCGGCCACGGTCTGGGTTACGCGATGGAATCCGGAAAACCTTTCAGGCGGCCTCTTGTTAAATATACCTCCGGCTACGGCAGGAGCTATACACCGCCTACACAGCAGAGGCGCGATCTGATAGCAAAGATGAAACTGATACCAATCAGGGAAGTTATCGAGGGTAACAGTATTGTCGTTTGTGAAGATTCGATAGTCAGAGGGACACAGCTTAAGAACTTTACGATAAAGAAGCTTTGGGATTGCGGGGCCAAGGCGATACATGTCCGCCCGGCCTGTCCGCCTTTGATGTTTCCGTGCAGGTTCAATCTTTCAACCCGGTCAATTAATGAATTGGCGGCAAGAAAGGCTATTCGTGCTCTCGAAGGTCATGATATTGAAGATGTAAGTGAATACGTGGATGAAAAAAGCGAAAAATACAAAAGGATGGTTGACTGGATTGCCAAAGACATTGATGTCACAACACTGAGGTATCAGGCGATAGATGATATGGTCAAGGCGGTAGGCAGGCCGAAGGAAAAGTTATGCCTTTATTGCTGGAATGGCCAGTGCCCAAAGAAAGGAACCAGTAAGCCGGTAGCCCGCCTCGGCAAGCCGAAGGCGAGACGGGTGGAGATTAGAGAAATGAAGAAGTCCCCCCAGAAAAGTCACGCCGCTGAAAAAGATGTTATAAAATCCTGACAACAAGGCAGAGATTTTCGGTCGTTATAAATACTACTATGTGGCAACTGGATTTTTCAGGCCGATAAAAACATCGACAGCTTATTTTATACGTTTTCCAAATCCTTAGCCGTCATAATCTCATAATACCAATAAAAACACCCCTATTTTCAACCGATATTCATAAAGCAGTTTTGAGCAGCAACGGCTTGTATTAAACTTTATAGGGGATGGTACTGTCCTTACTTTATGGGGGCAGCAAAAACTGATGGAAGCCGAGACTAAAAGAAGCTTCAGGATACTTATCGTTGAAGATGACCAGATTGACGTCAAGCTGTTAAAGAGACAGCTTTCGCAGTCGAGGCTTCCTGTCACTAAGGTCGAGCAGTGCGAATGCCTTAAAGAGGCTTTGGAACAGCTGGCTACGGAGCAATACGATGTTGTTCTTCTTGATATGAACCTGCCGGACAGTAAAGGCCTGGAAACGCTCACGGCTATAAGCAGTAAATATCCACATCTTACGATTATTAATGTTACCGGAAGCTCAGATGAAGGTACAGCATTAAGGGCCCTGGCTAATGGTTCTCAGGATTACCTAATCAAATGCCGCTTCGATCCGTACGTGCTGAGCAAATCAATCCAGTATTCAGTAGAGCGAAAAAAGAACGAACTGGCGTTACTGGAAAGTACCGGCAAACTTAACGCGATGCTCGAAGCGATAAGCGACCATATGACCATCATAGACGTGAACCTGTCGATTATAAGGGCCAACAACACAGCCAAGGCAACTTTCGGCGATGATATTGTCGGCAAAAAATGCTACGAGGTTTTTCATCACGATAAAAACGGCTGTATGAAGAATCATTGCGCTATTAAAGAGGCATTAGTTGACGGAAAGGTCCACCAGTGGGAATCGGAAGTAACGGACAAAAATGGACAAAAGCGGCAATTCTGCAGTACGGCAAATGTTGTCTTCTGGGATCAGCAAGGCAAACCAGAGGCGGTAATTGAGATATCCAGAGATGTTACGCAAACAAAAGAAGCCCAAAAGAATCTTGTCAAAGCCAATAAAGAACTGGAAAAAGCCAACCGTGAAATGAAAATGATGCAATCTCAGCTTGTTCAAAATGAGAAGCTTGCATCTATCGGCCAGCTTGCCGCCGGTGTCGCCCACGAAATGAATACGCCTGTCGGATTTGTCGCGAGCAACTTTGTGACTCTCAGGAAATATATAGTCAGATTCCAGGCGATGTTCGGTGAGTATGAAGATTTAATCAACGAAATTAAAAAGCATAAAAACAAAAAGTATGAAGATAAAATAAAAGCAATAGAACAGTCATGGAAAGAGCTCAGGATGGATTTTATCCAGGAGGACATCCAGAGTCTGTTCAATGAATCAAGTGAGGGCTTCGAACGGGTAACAAGTATAATCCAGAATCTGAGAGATTTTTCACATATTGACAAGGGGGAAGATTTTGACGAGTACGATTTGAACAAAGCAATCAATACAACATTAAAAGTAGCCAAAAATGAAATTAAATACAATGCAGAAATACAGACAGATTTATGCGAGACTCTGCCTGTATGGTGCAACAAGGGACAAGTCAATCAGGTTTTTCTCAATATTCTTGTCAACGCGGCACAGGCGATAAAATCCAAAGAGCAAAAAGAAAAAGGAAATATTCTGATAAAAACATACGCCCGGGACAAATGGGGCGTCTGCGAGATAAGCGACGACGGAACCGGAATACCACCTCACATACTTAACAAAATATTCGACCCGTTTTTCACTACCAAGCCGGCCGGAAAAGGCACCGGCCTTGGACTAAGTGTATCTTATGACATAATTGTAAACAAACAAAATGGACAACTGCTTGTTGAAAGCCAAGTGGACAAAGGAACAAAATTCACGATTAAGCTTCCTTTGAGCCGAAAAGAACAAGAAGAAAAAATCTTAGTGGAGACCAGTACCGATGGATAAAAGGACGATTCTATTTGTAGATGACGAAGAAAAGGTGCTCAAATCACTCAGGCGGGGACTGCTGGATGAGCATTATGATATGCTGTTCGCAACAAGCGGCAAAGAGGCCTTAAGGATTCTCGAAGAAAACGAGGTACATATTATAGTTACAGATATGCGGATGCCGGAAATGAGCGGCCTGGAACTTTTAAGAGTTGTCAAAGAAAAATACCCGAGGATAGTAAGAATAGCACTATCCGGTTACACCTGGGTTGCAACATTGCTAAAAGCAATCAATGAAGGTGAAATATATAAATTTATAACCAAGCCGTGGAATCTTGACGAAAATCTCATATCGGTTCTAAGGGAAGCGGTCGAATTTTATAATCAACAGACAGCACAGGACGCTCTGCTTGAAGAGGCCAATACAATACAAGAATAAGAAACGGAAACTGAATAAAAGGAAGCTACAGAAGTAACACAAATTAAATGGGGGTTTTCATGGAAGGTAAACAAATCATACTATTTGTCGATGACGAGCCGGCGATACTGACAAAGCTTTGCGACGAATTAGCCGAACAGTCGTATCAAATAATGACAGCATCGAGTGGACGCCAAGCTCTTGAAATAATGCAGGAGCAAAATATAGCGGTTATAGTCTCCGATATGACCATGCCGGAATTAAGCGGCATAGAGCTGCTGAAAATTATTAAAGACAAATATCCATCAACAGTAAGACTGATGATGTCCGGACATGCAAATACCACAAGCCTGCTTGATATGATAAACAACAACCTGATATACAAATTCATCACCAAGCCGTGGGATGACACCGAAACACTGAAATATATTGTAATGCAGGGATTAGACTATTATAATCAGCAAAAAGAACGTACTGAGTCTCTGGCTCAGGTTAAAGGAGACGATTAATATTTTAGCCGGCCTGCTGCATTTGCGGTAATTCTTATCACAGTAGCAGGAAATATGGAGATGCTCGGCAAATGCAAAGAGCAGGAAAGCTCATTTGTGCTTTGGGAATATACTCAGCATTTAGCGCATATCTTTTTTATCCTCATATTGAAGAATTTCGGGTAGCCGACTATCTGCTTATTGTTAATCCGATTATCGGTGCGACAGGCTGTTTCATTTTGAGCAGGCGGTGGACAACCGGTTTCGCGGCTTCGCTTTTTGCAGGAGCTGTTTATGGTTTTGGACCTTTGGCTCTTTCTCTGGGGAGGTTTCATCCCACGGCAGGCAGCATTGCCGCAGCAATACCGTGGCTGTTCCTGCCGGCCGTTTTCGCCCCTTATGGTAAAACGCGATGGACAAGAATACCATTTGCTGCCCTGCCGTTTGCGGCAATTTTCTGTTTCTTTGTTCTGGCAAATGCAATAGGTCTTTACCCATTGCCTACTCAGTTAAAAATTCAGGCCGATGAGCTTTATAGTCTGCTTGCTCCCGCGGCACTGGTTAATAAAGCTGACGTTTCGGTTGGATTTTACCACGTGCCGGTTGCTTCTTTGATTATTGGGGCGGCGATGGTTTTTAAAGCAAAGCGATATAGCATGATGGTTGTTTTCGCTGCTGGCCTGGGACTGTGCTTTTGTCCTGTTATCTTTGGAGTAAGCGCGGTTATGTGGCTGACTGTACCGACTGTCTGCTGTTCGGTACTTATAGGAGAAGGGACAGACGGTTTAATTCATGCAGGATACAACGATCGCAAATGGTTATTGGCAAACGCTGTAGTTCTTCTGTCTGCTGGAGCGGCAATACTAATAATGGGGACAAAAAGCACTTATGTAATCGCCGGACTTGGGGCAGAATACACAAGGCAATTTATTGAAGCTGCCAGAATGTACATTCTCGGTGCGATAGCAATGGTTGCTATTTTCTTTCTGGCAAAAGGTAAAACAAGGCTTTTATGGATAAGGCTTGGTATATTATGCTCAGCCCTTGCAGTTGACATATTTTTAGGCGCGCGGTATATAGTTGATAGTATTCTTTAGATATATGTTGCCGACGGCAAGTCCAAGTCGGCTGATGAATCAAGAAGAAGCAAAATGAATAAACAAACAATAAAAGTTTCCTGTTGTGTTATTGTACTAAGCTTGTTGTTCGCGTCTATTTCCTGCTCAAATAAGGCACATGACAAAGCTCATCTTGTACATGATACATTTGAGGCGGGCAGTTTTCCTTTGGTCCATAACGGCAAATCGGCGGTCATAATTATCGACGAATCTGACGCTGAAGTGATGAGGATTGCGGCAGAGGTATTTGCAGATGATGTCAAACTTGTAACTAACTGCAAGCCGGAGGTCGTAACTAACCAAAATACTAAGCAACCTTTTGCTGTTTACATAGGAACCTACGGCAAACATGAGAAGATTAAGAAATTAGCAGAGCAAGGTAAGTTAGATTGCAGTCATATCAATAACAATCAATGGGAATCGTTCATTATTACTGTTGTTGATGAGCCATTTGATGAAATCAAGCAGGCTCTTGTGATAGCAGGCAGTGACCGCAGAGGGACGGCGTATGGCATCTTCGAGCTTTCTCAACTAATCGGTGTATCACCGTGGGTTTGGTGGGCAGATGTGCTGCCGGAAAAGAAAGAAAATATCTTTATTAAAAAAGGCTTGTATGAGTTCGGGCCTCCCTCTGTTAAGTACCGCGGTATCTTTCTCAATGATGAGGATTGGGGATTAAAGCCGTGGGCTGCGAATAATTACGAGCCTGAGACAGGTGACATTGGACCAAAGACATACGCGAAGATATTTGAACTACTGCTTCGTCTCAAGGCGAATTTCTGCTGGCCTGCGATGCACGGCTGTACGAAACCATTTAACCATTTTCCTGATAATAAGGTTGTAGCCGACAGATATGCTATTGTAATGGGCTCGTCTCATTGCGAACCGCTGCTGTTCAATAACACCAGCGAGTGGGATAAAAAAACTATGGGTAACTGGCGGTACGACACCAATCGGGATGGTATCCGCAAAGTGCTCGATAATCGAGTTAAAGAAAACAGTAGATATGAAAACGTTTATACTGTTGGTTTGCGTGGTATTCATGACAGCGGGATGGCAGGAGAGACTTTGGATGATAAAACCAGATTTCTTGCTCAAGCCATAAAGGACCAGCGTCAGATTCTGACTAAATACATCGACAAGCCGGTCACCGAGATACCACAGGTGTTTATCCCCTACAAAGAAGTTTTACCTTTGTTTGAAAATGGTCTGGATGTACCCGAAGATGTTGCTTTGATGTGGGCCGATGATAACTATGGTTTTATCCGCCAGTTTTCGAACCCACAACAGCAAAAACGTCCCGGCGGAGGAGGCATCTATCACCATATCTCATATTTGGGAAGTCCGCACAGCTATCTCTGGCTAAACACAACACCACCGGCTCTTATATGGAAAGAAATCAGGCGGGCATGGGATACCAACGCGCGAAATGTCTGGATAACTAATGTTGGTGATATCAAGCCTACTGAGGTGCCTACGGAATTCTTTCTACAGATGGCATGGGATATTGATAAGTGGAACGAAGATAATTTGCAAAACTATCTTATTGAAATCGCAGCGAGGGATTTTGGTCCACAATACAGCAGGGAGATAGCCGGCATTCTTAGTGAATATTATCGTTTGAATTTTCCACGTAAACCTGAATATATGGATTTCCAGAAAGGCTGGCGAATAAGAAAGCCGGTTAAAGACCCGGAATTTAGTTTGTGGAATTATGGTGATGAATGTGAAAAACAAATCCAGTCATTCGACAGACTATACGAAAAAGCAAAGCAGCTTGGCGAAAAAATACCCGCTCATAAAAAGGATGCGTATTTTCAACTGGTTCTTTATCCTGTTGCAGGTTCGGCAAGGATGAATAAAAAAATATTGTATGCTTATAAGAGCAGGATGTACGCAAGACAGGGGCGGTTAAGTGCTAATCGATATGCGGATATGGCGAGAAAGGAATATGAAGAAATTATAAAAATCACCGACTTTTACAATAATGAAATAGCAGACGGTAAATGGAATCACATGATGAGCTATGAACCTATGAAAGAAACCGTATTTTTAATGCCTCCGGTATCGACTTGTGAAGGTTCTAATGGAAAGGGATTTGCGGTAGCACTTGAAGGTCAGGAAAGCCTGTTAACACCTTCAAGCGATAATAATAAGCTCCCGGTTTTTAACAGGTATACAAAACAAAAATCTTTCATCGACTTAGTTGCCGTAAACAATAAGCCGGTAAGCTGGAAAATACAACCTTCAGTTATATGGATAAAATGCAGCAAAGATAACGGCGTCCTCAATAACGACGATGAAAGAGTCTGGATCGAGATCGATTATGATAACGCTCCGAGAAAATCCGATCTTTCCGGTAAAATAAAAATTACAAGTGAAGATGTAAGCTACGATATTGCGATTGATGTATTCAATGAAGACCAAAATATCGATCCCGGAACCTTTATCCAGGATAATAACGTTATAAGTATAAATGCCGAGAATTATGTCGGAGCCAAATCGTCAAAGCTTGCCAAATGGAAAACTCTTGAAGGGCTTGGCTATAGTGGCAAAGCTGTTGGTTTGTTTCCGTTTACTGGCTGGTATATTGATAAAATTGAAGACATATCAAATAATTGCCCCGTGCTGGAGTATCCAATTTATGTAATAGATGCCGGTAAAGCAAAATTAAGGATACAAGCAATCCCTGCATTTCCGATTGTCAAAAATCGTCCATTGATTTGCGGGGTGTCAATAGGCAAAGAAAAACCTACTTTATTAACATTTCAGATGGGACAGTCAGAGGGGACCGCAAATAAAAAGCAACGGTATATCTGGGAAGAAAATGTTCTCAAAAACGCAATGTATGGAGAGATTGAGATGGAATTTTCAGAGGGAGAGCATGTATTAAAAATCTGGGGGACAGATCCAAGTATCATAGTAGACAAAATCTTAGTTGATTTCGGCAGTGAAAGAGATTCTTATTTTGGTCCGCTTGAAACAAAAGTCAAAAATTCCTCGTAATCAGAAGGTTTCGCGTTCGACGGGGCCGAGGGTAAAGCGGGTATCGCGTCTCATAAAATCGATGATTTTATCGAGCTGTTGATTTACAAAACGAGTATCATTGGAGACCAGGGCAATTGCCAAAACCGCACTTGTTTTTATATCGTTGTGGTCAACCTCGGAAATCGAGATATTGAAACGGCTTTTAAGCCTTTCTATGAGGCTTTTGACTATTTTCCGCTTGTCTTTAAGTGAAATAATTCCGTGCAAATAGAGCTGAGTTGTCATTACTCCTATAATCACAAGCTAATCCCTGCAATATAAGCCCATATCAGGAAAATCCTTAGGGTATTTTATTGGAAATTTGCAGTCTTTCAATAACGTTTTATTTTAGTAAATAGTAAGTATAGTCGGCAAAATAGCCGAATTATTATACAAGGTATCAGGGAAAAGTCTATTATAAGATACGTGCTAAATTGGACTTAGAAAAATACTTCAAAAAAGCCAAAGGCATCGGAATTCTGGCTACCGCTGACGCGGCAGGTGATGTTGACGCGGCGATTTATGCCAAACCACAAATAATTGACGAACATACAATCGCCCTTGTAATGCGCGAGAGATTAAGTCTTCACAATATTAAAAGAAATCCCAAGGCTGTTTATACATTCATTGAAGATGCGTATGCAAATAAAGGAGTGAGGTTATATCTTGGCGTACAGCGCCAAGAAACTAATGTATCTCTGGTCGAAAAAATTATAGAGCAACAGCCTGAGATTTGCCCGATGGAAGACGACGCAAATAAATATCTGGTTTATTTCAATGTGGAAAAGAAGCGGGAACTAACGGGGGAAAAACTGTTATAACAACACCCTTATTTAATATTCAAAAGAACAAAGTGAAAAAATATTTTTAATGACTATTTGCAAATGATAAACAACAATAAAATTCGAAATACGAATCTCATTTTTTTCTTATTGGCAGGGATATTGCTGTCAGGTTGTGAGCCTGAACGAAAGGGAGTAAAAGCAGAGCCGAAGATTTCTATCAACGACCGGTTCCCAATAAACAGAAGAGCGGAAATAATTCTGCCGCTCGAATACCTTGACAAAAGAATTGTTCTTAAAGACGGCCAAAATAATCTTACATTAAATGATACTTTAGCGGTAAACAAAACGGCTAAAGAGGCCTTTTTCAGGTTGTTTAAGAAAATCGGGACGAGGGGCAAAATTGCACAACCTCATTTCTCTGTGAAGATTAAGCCCAATCTAGAGATTGACACAGAAAATGCTGCCTACTACGCAAACGTACTGTGCGTTTTATCTTATGGCGACGGCACTGAAATAGGCATCTACGAGGGAGCAGGGTCTGACAGGACTCTCTCGCTTGAGCAGGAGGGACTGGAAAATGCTTATCGCAATGCATTTACTGACGTAATAAAACAGATTAAAAATGACAGTGACACAATAAAAGCAATAACTTCAGATGAAAGCAACACCAGAACAAGACCGGTTTACCGCGAAGCGGAACAGCTTCCGCCTGAATACCAAAAATTAGTCGAAGCAATTGTTACGATAGAAGTGTACAAAGATAAAAAGCTACCCATGCATCTTAAAGCCAACGGGATTCGCAAGGCTCATGGAACAGGCTTTTTTATAAATAACGAGGGCTTAATAATCACAAATGGTCATGTTATAAAAAATGCCGACAAGATATTAGTGCTCTATAATCATGATGAGCACTTACCTGATATTATAGCCCTGGACGAATGGAACGATTTGGCATTGCTGGATATCAGAATAAAGGAGACGCCCTCGCTGAAATTCGCAGAGGAAAAAGATTATGAGGTCGGGGGAGAAGTGAGCGCTATCGGCTCACCTATCTTGAAGGATTTAAAGCATACAGTCTCCAAAGGTATTATCAGTTCCATAAGGGAAATTGAGGGCTACAGGCTGATTCAGACCGATGCGGCTATAAATCCGGGCAACAGCGGCGGACCGCTGGTAAAAACGGATAATTTACGGGTAATCGGAATGGTAACACTTACCGTACGAGGGGAGGGGCTGGGTTTTGCTGTTCCGGTCGAAACGATTAATGCATTTTTAAAAGCGCACAATGTCAAATACTAGTCAAATATCCACTGGTGTATTGCTGCTCAGAATAGACATAAATTTTTCGATAAATTGAGGCTGTTTTTTATTGTGCCAATGGCACTTTTATGTTAAAATTCCAAATTGGTAATTGTTTAATCTCTCATCGATTTGCCGCGGTTGGCATTAAAATGAGAGATAAGGTTTTAGTAGGCCAGTATTTAAGGGCCGGGAGTAAAGTAGCATGAGTACAGGTACAGTAAAATGGTTTAACGCAAGTAAGGGTTATGGATTTATTACCCCGGATGATGGTGGCAACGATTTGTTCGTTCACCACTCCGAAATTAAGGTGGATGGATATGCAAGCCTCGATGAAGGCCAAAAGGTCGATTTCGAGGTAGGCGAAGGCAAAAAAGGGCCCTGCGCAACCAACGTAACGCCCAGCTAAATATAAACTTTCAGTTAAACCTAAAAAGGCCCTTCGAGAAAAAGGGCCTTTTTTATTTTATCGTTTTTTTAAAGTGAAGCCCGGGAAAATGTAACCGTTCTCAATCTCGTTCTCGACATGCCTTTGAAAACCAAATTAATAATACTCACCCCTGCCAACTCAGGTTTGCTAACATCAACACATCAGGCCATTATATTATAAGCATAACGTCGCCATAGGAATAAAAACGGTATTTCTCTTTAATCGCGTGCCGGTAAGCTGCAAACACATTATCCAGTCCGGCAAAGGCACTAACCAAAGCAAGCAGCGTAGAACGCGGCAAATGAAAATTAGTTATCATTCCATCGACAATCTTAAAGTCAAAGCCTTCCTTAATAAATAAATCCGTTTCGCCTCGGCAGCTTTTAACCCGCCAATTCTCCGCCACCGTCTCCAAAACCCTTACGCTGGTAGTGCCAACCGCTATGATTCTCCTGCCTTCGGCTTTAGCTCGATTGATAATTTCGGCGTCTTCTTCATCTATGGAAAACTTTTCAAAGTGCATTTTGTGCTTTTCAAGGGTCTCGGTGGTAACCGGCTTAAATGTCCCCGCTGAAACGTGCAGTGTTACATTTGCGAACTCGATGCCTTTTTGCCTGAGTTCTTCTATAAGTTCATTGGTAAAGTGCAGCCCCGCCGTCGGTGCCGCCACCGCCCCACAGGCCCGCGCATAAACCGTCTGGTAACGCTCTTTGTCGATTAAATTTTGCTCGACATCGCAGCCTCTTTTGATATAAGGCGGCAACGGTACAAAGCCGACTTTCTCAAGCACTTCCCCAAGACACTGCTCACATTCGATATTCAATAAACACCGGCCTTCGCTGAGCTTTTCAGCTACCCTGGCCCGGCAAAAATCCCCTCCCGCCGTGTTTTTCAGACAAATGGATTCACCGGTCTTGACTTTGCCGGCCCCTTTGAGCATCACAAGCCATATTCCATCCCGCTTTTGCTCTAAAAACAGTCCTTCCAGCTTTCCGCCGGTTTTTCTATCGGCGAAAAATCTCGCTTGAAGCACTTTCGTATCGTTTATAACAAGGCAATCACCCTTTTTCAGATAATTGCCTATGCAATTGAACTTACTGTCCGTAATCCGCCCGCTTTTTCTTTCCAAAACAAGCAGCCGTGAATTATCCCTTCGGCTGCCCGGCTGCTGGGCAACCAATTCTTCAGGTAGTTCATAATCAAGTCTGTCTGTTCTCATATCTAAAAGTTATCAGACCAGCCGAAAAAAACCAAAATATTTTTACTGATGTTTTGAATGAATTTTGCAGCTTCGAATTTTCCCGCAAAAGCCAAACCGCCCGACTGACGACCAACTCAATATCGAATTGCTTTTAGAGTGATGAACTAAAAGGGTATTGGGATATGGTCACGAGAACAGATTTCGAAAAAACAGCTACTACAATTGCCAACTTAAACAGGGACCAGTTGACCAGCAAAATTAAAAACTTCAAAGGCCGCTTCCGAATGGACTTCACCGAGGCTTATCTGAAAAATCTCAGTGTTGACCGACTTCGCCATATTCTCCTTGCGGCTATGGTAACAACAAGGTCACATAATTAATCCCGTTAGAAGGCAACACAGCCGTTTCAACCGGCTCGGCGAAGCCAAACCATACGTGGCACGGGCATCCTGCCCGTGATTCAAAACGCAAAAACACCAAGGCACTAAATCACAAAAAACAATATAAAAAGACAAATAACGAAAATTAACCAATTTTTACCCGCCGTAGGCGGGAACCATTTACCAATTAACTACTTTCTGAACGCCTTCGCAAAGCCGCAGCCACCAGCCCCACGAACATCGGTTGAGGATTCAAAGGCCTTGATGTCAGGCACGGGTGCGCCTGGGTCGCCATAAAATACGAATGCTCCGGCAATTCCAGAATCTGCATAATCGGATAATCCGGTGCCTTGCCGCTGAAAACCATTCTATTCTTTTCGAGAGTATCTATATATTTAGGGTCAACCTCATATCTGTGGCGGAACCGCATACGAACAGCATCCTTTCTGCCAAACAGCTCCCAGGCCTTGGTTTTCTGTTTAACTTCGATATCCCTGCCGCCTAATCGCATATTGCCGCCAAGACCTTCTATCTTCTTCTGCTCGGGCAGAATATCGATTACCGCCTCGGCGCAATCCGGTACAATCTCAGAGCTGTTGGCATTTTTCAAATCGCAGACATTACGGGCAAATTCAATCACCGCCATCTGAAAACCGTAACAGATACCAAGATATGGTAAATCATTTTCCCTTGCGTATTTAATGCAGGCTATTTTACCCTCGGCCCCGCGTGTCCCGAATCCGCCAGGCACTATTATTCCGTCAACTCCCTCAAGATGATCTTTAACATTACCATCTGTTACATCGGTTGTATCAATCCACTTAATATCAACCTTTCCGCTAAGAGAAATGCCCGCGTGCTCAAGCGCGTTGATTATCGACGCATAGCTGTCCCGCACCGTAATATATTTACCTGTAATCCCGATAGTAACATCATATTTGAGCGAATCAATCCGGTCGGTAAAATCGCACCACCTGGCCCATTCTTTTCTCTCGTGCCTTAAATTTATGCGGTCCTGCAGGCCAAGCAAACGAAGAACTTCGTGGTCCAGCCCTCTTTCGCGAAGCATCGCAGGTATCTTATATATACTTGCCGAATCCTGAACACTAACCACCCGTTCGACCGGTACATTACTATAGACACTTATTTTTTGCCTTACCTTTTCAGTAACCGGATTGCTCGCCCGGCACGCGATGATATCAGGCTGAACACCAAGCTGCATCAATTGCTTGATGCCGAGCTGGGCCGCCTTGGATTTCTGCTCACCCAATGTCTTCGGTTCTAATATATATGTCAAAGCCACAAAGCAGCAGCTCTGCGGCCCTTCTTCATAAGCTAATTCACGCATCGCCTCGATATAATATGCGTTCTCCAAATCACCTACCGTCCCGCCGATTTCGACAAATACAATATCCGCCTCAGTCTCCATCGCAAGCTGGCGCAGTTTCAATTTTACCTCGCCTGTAACGTGAGGAATCATCTGGACATCGCGACCGAGATAATCCCCCTGCCTTTCCTTGTTGAGTATCGAGCTGAATATCTGGCCGCTGGTCGCAAAATTCGCCCGTGATAGATTTATATCGAGCATCCGCTCGTAAGTGCCCAAATCCATATCGCATTCCATCCCGTCATCCAGCACGAAAACCTCACCATGCCGGAACGGATTGAGTGTACCCGAATCGATATTGAGATAGCCCTCCAGCTTAATCGGCGTGACTTTCAATCCTTTATCCTGCATCAGCTTGGCAAGACAGGAGCTGAATATCCCCTTACCCAGCCCGCTCATCACGGTACCGAGCACAAAGACATATTTCGTCTTGCCTTTCTTATAGCCTTTCGGTACAGGCGAGAAAAACTCACTCTCCATCGATACATCACTCACCGACGCCAACAAATTATTTTCTTCGCTCATATTTTCCTTCTTTACTTTTTTAAAACCACGAATGAACACGAATAAACACAAAATAACTTCGCCACAGAGTTTTTCAAAAATATTTAGCCCGCCGTTTCCATGTCCGCCATAGTTTAAACGAAGGCGGAACGGCGGGTTTTATTCTTTACTCTGTGGCTTATTTAACAATCCATTCCTGTATGCCTGCAGAGAACCTCTCCCGGCACTGCAACTGTAATCTCAGCCTGCCGGTTGTAACCGGCTCGAACTCGATTGTATCCATCGCGTCTTTTGTTACTTTATATTCTGTTTTGTTTTTCACAGGTTTAAACGTCCCGTTATCATCATAAAGAATCTGCCACGAAACCGGTATTCTGCATTCGCCTCTGCCGGTATCATCAAACCAGTAAACACTACAGCTCGAAACTTCGTAAGGCTTGTTAAATTCATACTCTACCCATTCGCTTGTTCCTTTGTGAGGCCAGAAATGGAAAAATCCCTTGGAATGGTCGCCGGAATCCTTCGGCAGACGCCTGTCCTGAATAGCGCTCAAAACGGCATTTGCATTAGGGGATTGATAAGAAGTGCTGACATTACTCAGTGAAGCTATAGTCGGATTTGCCAACGGCTCATATTTCGTCCTGCCAAGCCAGACCGCCATCGAGCCTTTCCCGCGATGCGCCCAGGCGTAGTATGGTATCGCTGTAAAATCCACCTGCTCGGCTTTAACAGTGCCATCATCAAGCTGTTTATAGGAAGCTAATTCTCCTGTTATAACCTGCACACCGCCGAGTAGGTCTTTGCGAAATTCCGTCTGCAGATCGGTATCATCTTTCAAAACCAGATGTTCATAGCTTCTGACATTATCGTTATCTATCCCTTCCAGGCAATACACAACCGGCCCGCGTTGAAGCGCTACCTTGCCGGCATCGGCCTCGACATTCGGATGTGCGGTTACTCGTCTTATCGGTATCGGCAAATCAAGCTCGATTCGGGTTTTCGGTTTCCATTGGCGGTCGATAAGCACATAGCCTTTTTCCGTTTTTATATCTACACGTTCGCCGTCAACCTTAAGCTCGACCTTTTCCTTGCTCTCGGAAACATACCTGTACAAATCGCTCGGCGTCGGCTGATTTTGTGCCCAGCCGGGTATTCGTATCGCCAACCTGAATTGTTTTTCCTGTTCGGGATTGATTTCAATATCAACCTTGCCATCCCAGGGATAATTCGTTTTTTGTACTACAGATACGTCACTGTCGCCGACCTTAATACCGGCCCTCGAACCGATGAACAGATTCACATACAGCGTATCGTCCTTCACGCCGTACATATATCCCGGAATCGACGGCATAAAACGCGCGACATTCGTCGGGCAGCACGAACACTCGAACCACGCGCTCCTGCCGTAATTGCCCCTGCTCGCCAGCGGATTGACATAAAAGTACTCATTACCCTCTATCGATACGCCCGACAGAAAGCCGTTATAAATCACCGTCTCTAAAACATCCATATACTTGGCGTCGCCGTATATAAGGAACATCCGGTAGTTCCACATCGCGTTGGCTATAGCTGCACAGGTCTCCGCGTATGCCGTGTCGTTCGGCAGGTCATAATTAGCCCCGAACGCCTCACCCTGTCCGGTCGCCCCGATTCCGCCGGTGATATACATCTTCTTACTAACCACATTTTCCCAGAGTTTATCAAGCGCCTTGATATAGCCCTTATCCCCCGTAATCGCCGCCACATCCGCCATCGCGGTGTACAAATATGCCGCCCGAACCGCATGCCCTACCGCTTCGTCCTGTTCGATTACCGGCTTGTGGTCCTGAGCGTATTCACCGAAAAGTCTTGCTCTGCCTTGAGGTCGCCCGCGCTGGTCAATGAAAAATTTGGCGAGCTTCAGATACTTTTCCTCCTTAGTCAGCCGGTAAAGCTTAACCAGCCCGATTTCAACCTCTTCGTGACCGGGCACGTCAAGATTTTTACCCGGCCCGAACTCAGAATCGATGCAATCCGCCCAGCGAATCGCTATATCCAGAATCTTTCTCTTGCCTGTCGCCTGGTAATACGCGACCGCCGCCTCGAAAAAGTGCCCGGCGTTATAAAGCTCATGGCTCCACTGAATATTTTTCCACCTGTTCTCAGGCTGTTTGCCGCCTGCCGAATAATATGTAAATAAATATCCGTCATCCCACTGGGCGTCGGCGAACATATCAATCAAATTATCCGCGTACTTTTCCAGCTCCTTGTCCGGACGCACCTGCAGCGAATATCCCACCCCTTCGAGAATCTTATAAGGGTCGGTATCATTAAAAGAAAAACGGCCAGTGAAATTACCCTCCATCTTGCCCGCCGCCTTTAGAAAATTCGTCATCCTGTCGTTATCTTCACACTTCTTGAACGTATCGGGAATAGTTACCTTCTGGTTGGTTTGCAGCCTCGGCCCCCAAAACGCGTCTTTAACATCGACCTTCGTAAAATCAACAGGGTCAACCCCCCCAGCCATAACAGCCGCCGCCATACTCAAAACAAAAACAATGTTCACAATGCTTTTCATCTTTCATTTCCTTAAATACCATACTCTCTGCCACTTGTATTTTGTCCTGTATCCCGTCGCTTGCGCTCCGGGCTTCTATTTCGGGATTCCGTTGTCTGTCGTCAGTCTTCTGTTATCCGTTCTCTGTTTTTATAACGTTTCACAAACTCCGCGTACTGCTCAAACGTATCAATCCCGTCGCAGGTATGCCCGACTACATCAACCATTATCGAATAACCATTTTCAATAGCGCGCAATTGTTCGAGCTTTTCAATTTGTTCCAATCTCCCCTGCGGCATTGTCGGATACTTCAAAAGAAATTCCTTACGGTATGAATATATCCCAAGATGCCTGAGGTATTGTTTTATATCTCCAACACCTTCAGCCTGTCTGTCATAAGGTATTACCGACCTCGAAAAGTATATCGCCCTGCCGTCGGCGCCTAAAACACATTTGACAATATTTGGATTACTTATCTGTTCAGGCCTTTGAAACTTCGCTGCCAGCGTACCCATCTGGGCATCGGGATTATCTATAAGAAGCTGCGCGACCTTATCGATATTAGAGGGATTTATCTCAGGCTCATCGCCCTGCAGATTCACTAATATATCGACATCTATATCTTTTATTGCTTCTGCTATTCTATCGGTACCGCTTTTATGCTCGGCGCTTGTCATCACACATTCAGCCCCAAACTCGCTGCAGGCTTCAGCCACAAGCTCATCATCGGTTGCGATTATGACTCTTTCAGGCAGCTTAGCTTGGCAGGCCTGTTCGTATGTGTGCTGAACGAGGTATTTGCCGGTATCTTTGGCGAGAACTTTAGCGGCAAATCTGCTACTTCCGTAACGCGCAGGAATACAAACCACAATTTTCACCGCTTTACGCCTTTCTTGCTGAAAAATCCAACAGGAATCGGTTTTCAGGGGCCTCGATTTTAGCCTTGCAAAACGCTAAAACCCAAGTCCAACAGGATACGCATAATACACTCCGAATCTGGTCATGTCAATAAAAACGAAAAAAAACTGAGGTGAATCCATCACAATTAATATACAGGCGGTTCAGAATTTGAGCTTTGTAAGCCGGTCTTTGCAGGGTATAATGAAAATGGTTAATGAGTTAAGGAGTGGATGCGTAAATGAGCGAACAACTCATTCACCCATATACTCATAAACTCAAAAAAACGGAGTTAAACTATGGCTGATGATTATCCAATCGACGCAAAGGTCTATGCCACACAGGACCTGCGAAAGCTAAGCATCCTCGATATGCTGAAATTCTTCGAAGAAAGAGGTGCGATGAAGGTCTCCGACCTGCACATCAAGGTCGGCGCGCCGATTACATACCGAATCAACGGCGACCTCGAAAAACAAAAGGGCATTATCGTAACCACACAAATCGCAAAACAGCTCATATACCCCCTCTTAACCGAAGAAAACCGCTACAAGCTCGAAAACGATTACACCGTCGATTGCTCGCACCGCCTGGGCCAGTTGCAGTTCCGAATAAACGTCTTTATGGAAAACGACGGCATTTGCGCCGCAATCCGCGCCCTGTCGCTGGACATCTCGCCTGTAGAGTCTATCGGTTTCCCCAACGATGTCTGGGAAGAGATTGTCAACCACAAGCAAGGCCTGATTCTCATAACCGGAATCACCGGCGCCGGTAAAAGCACTACTATCGCCTCGCTGATTGAGCAGATAAACCAAAGTCGTCACTGCCGAATTATTACAATCGAAGACCCTATCGAGTATATCTTCGAGCAGAGAAATTCCATCATCTCACAGCGCGAAGTCGGCAGAGACGTAAAAAGCTTTATTGACGGCCTGCGTTCGATGCTCCGCGAAGACCCCGATGTCCTGTTCGTAGGCGAAATGCGCGACCCCGAAACCATCGCGATGACGCTAATGGCCGCCGAAACCGGGCACCTTGTATTCTCAACTCTGCACACCCGAGACGCCGTCGGCACCATTACACGAATCCTCGATTACTTTCCCGAAGGCCGACAGGCCGAAGTGCGGAACCAGTTATCGCTCGGCCTGCGCTATATCATAAGCCAGAAACTCATCCCCAAAAAAGACGGCGATGGCCGCCTTTGCGCAATGGAAATCCTCAACAACAACTTCGCCGTCGCCAATCTCATCCGAACAGGCAAGGTAGAGCAGATATACTCACAAATGCAGACAAAAACCAAAAACGCTCCCGGTGAAAATATGATTACGATGGAAGCCTACCTGGCCAGGCTGGTAAAAGCCGGCCAGCTCGACTTACTCGAAGCCCAAAAATGGGCTAATTCTCCCAAATGCTTCGTTGACGCCATGAAACGAATCTCCGATACCACCTATCCGCATTAAATTTATGTCCCTGCTCAATATTATTGAAATAATTAAAAATGAATCATTCCTTCCGGTAAAATGGGATTGCGAACCCTAAATCCTTTTTATATAAACACTTGCCTAAAAATATAAAATGAGACCAACAATTCCCAATTGCCAACCGGCCTGTTTTATGCTATAAAGCGGGTTTGTGATTTTAGAGCATTTTAATATTTTCTGCTCCGGTTTAGGCTGTCGCAAGGACAAGGCTGGCAAAGAAGATTTCGCAGTAATCCCGATAAATCGGGATTGTGAGAAAATCTGATGCTGCCAGCCGAAGCCGCAGCAGGCATAAACCGAGCACGAAAAATTAAACTGCTCTAAGGAAAGGTATAAATGGAAGCTACTAAATCTATGGTAAACAAAGTAAAAAAAATCGATACTTCACTTAAATACAAGGTCGCCGATATCTCTCTGGCTGATTTCGGCAGAAAAGAAATGGAACTGGCCGAAAACGAAATGCCAGGCCTGATGGCTGTCCGCGAAAAATACGGCAAAGATAAACCACTAAAGGGGCTGAAAATCACCGGCAGCCTGCACATGACCATTCAGACCGCCATGCTCATTGAAACACTGCATATCCTCGGCGCCGACATCCGCTGGGCCTCCTGCAACATCTTCTCCACTCAGGACCACGCCGCCGCCGCTATCGCCAAAGCAGGCACCGCCGCCGTCTTTGCCTGGAAAGGTGAAACGCTCGAAGATTACTGGTGGTGTACTGAGCAGGCCCTTACCTGGCCGAACGGCTCAGGCCCGGATATGATTGTCGATGACGGCGGAGACGCGACCCTGTTCGTCTTTCAGGGAATGAAAGTCGAAAAAGAACCCTCGCTGCTCGAAAAGAAATCCGATAGCAAGGAATTCCAGATTATTATGGACCGCTTGGCGGCAAGCTACGCTGAAAATCCGAACCGCTGGACAAAAGTAGTAGAAAATATCCGTGGTGTCTCCGAAGAAACAACCACAGGCGTCCACAGATTGTACCAGATGAAAGAGGCAGGTGAGCTGCCGTTTGCGGCAATAAATGTAAATGACTCAGTTACAAAATCAAAGTTTGACAACCTCTACGGCTGCCGTGAATCACTTGCCGATGGTATCAAAAGAGCTACTGACATTATGATGGCCGGAAAAATCGTTGTCATCTGCGGCTACGGTGATGTCGGCAAAGGCTGTGTCCAGTCGATGCAAGGCCTCGGTGCACGGGTGCTCATTACCGAAATCGACCCCATTTGCGCCCTCCAGGCCGCGATGGAAGGTTACGAAGTTGTAACGATGGAACACGCCGCTCCAGTCGGTGACATATTCGTTACTGCAACCGGCTGCTGCGATGTCATTACCGGCGAGCACATGGAACAGATGAAGAATGAAGCGATTATCTGCAACATCGGTCACTTCGACAGCGAAATACAAATGAGCTATCTCGAAGAATCACCCGAATGCAAAAAGACAAACATCAAACCGCAGGTCGACAAATGGACACTCAAATCGGGCAGGTCGATTATCGTCCTCGCAGAAGGCCGCCTTGTAAATCTCGGCTGTGCTACCGGACATCCAAGCTTTGTAATGAGCAACAGCTTCACCAATCAATGCTTGGCACAGATTATGCTCGCAACCGAAAAGCTTGAAAATAAGGTATATACCCTGCCGAAAAAACTCGATGAAGAAGTAGCGAAGCTCCATATAAAAAAGCTCGGCGTTAAACTGACCAGGCTTACATCAAAACAAGCCGAATATCTCGGTGTTCCGATTGACGGGCCGTTTAAACCGGAGCACTATCGTTATTGAGCGTAGCACGGGCAAGATGCCCATGTTACTTTTTTTTAACTTGTCTGGACCGGCTAATGGAAGAGAAAAAAAACGGTAAATCGCCGATAGTTGGCCCGAAATCTTTTCTGTCGGTCGGACCGACCTTACGTTACAGCCACAAGAACGTACAGCGCTGCTGGTTCGCTTCGGTTGCGGCCTTTTGCCTGGTCTGCTTATTCTGGTCCAAGATTTTAACCGGTGCGTTCTTTTCTTTTGACCCCGCCAAATTCACAAATATCGAACATTTGAGAATCGGACGTTTTGTAATTGCCCCCGTAAGCATCTTTGAATATCCATGGCAGATATTGGTGCTGGGTCTATTGATGGCCGTTATCGTCGTCGTTCCGACACTCGTATCTCAGCTTATGAGTTTTAAGCACAGTGTACTTTTTATTGCGGCGATTATTTTTTTCGCCAACTTACCCGCCTTTGCCGCTGTTGTGCTGATAAGCTGTCTGGCCGTGGCCTGCAGGCCTCTCAGGTTCCGGTCACGTTTTATCGCAATAGCACTGTGCATCGCCCCGCAGATGATTTACTGGGGACTGTTCGGTTACGTTTACAAAGCCGAGCCGATACGATGGGGATTTTCTTTTGCGCCCTGGATATGCGCGTGGATTATTAGTTTGACTATTGCCGGTTTTGTTCTGGGAGTCGGACATTTTACAAGATACAGGCCGGGCCTGGTCTGGAGCTCAACCGCGGTGATATTGATTTCCGCAGTGCTCCTTTTCGGCTTTAACATCGGTTTCGATGAGCTCGACTATCAGCTTTACGTCGCTAACAACGACCCTAAGGAAGCCGTCGAATTTCACGACCACAGTATCAAAGATGCGCTCGACAGAACAATCAACGATAAGCAGGTTCGAAGGTATCTGGCCGGTTTCTTCTATTCCACCGATGACCCCATCGCCCTGAGAGTGGAGCTCAAAAATAAAATTAAACAACAGCTGCGCTTCGGTCGCTGGCCAAGCTGGTTAATGATTCCGCCGGAACTCGATTATGAAATCAAAATCCAGGAACTGATAAAACAATACAACACTTTTATTGAAAGACGTCCCGACAGCCCACGTATGCCTATAGCCCTGTATTTCAAGGCAATCCTGAATGAATTCAGCCCAGACATCAGGGTCTATGAATCTAAGGAAATCTTGCATTTTTATAGTGACTATCCATTCGAAAGATCGAGACAGCTATGGTTCAGGCTGTATTCAGACTTCCCCCAAAGCCCCGAATCCATCGGAGCCAGATGGCGAATAGCCAAACACTGGGCGGGAGCCGAAATGTTTGAGCTGGCAGGCAGCACCCTCGATGAAGCTATTGAAATGGCCATTGAAAAACTGAACCTCCTCAGCCAAACCGAATCCACACAGGATTCTATTTTCAGCATTTTTGAACCACCTGCCGACTCAGCTCTTACCGCATTCGATTTGGAACAATTACTAAACAGATTAAGATATCTAAGAGAACTAATCAGCGAGCAGAACCTCGGAGAATCAAAAGATTCTGCAAAAAATCTCGCGACCTTCGTAATGCTAAATCCACACGAGCCGGAATATGTAGAAAAACTCGATACGATGCTTGCTGTCCTGGATAAGAAAAATCCATTGTATGATAACATTATGCTGGCCAAGACAACAGTAATACCAGATGAACAGCTAAGAGCAGAAAGATTCGCTCAGCTTCACGCCGGCTTTAGTAACACCGACGGTGGAATCCAGGCGCTTTATGATTTGGCTCTTTTGCAAATAAGCTTATGGCGGCAGCAGGATAACACAAACACAGAAAGAAAAAAAGAGCTGCTGGCACAAGCAAGACAAACACTCGGCAGGTTTATCGAAATGTACCCGGATAATCTTCGTACCGCCCAGGCGAAAGAAACCCTGGATAAATTACCCGGCACCGATTAATTGTTTCATTATCCTTTCTTTTACTGTAAAATTATATTAACTGGTGATTTTACCGGTCGAGTTGCTAATCCCGGCACCAATATTAGCCGATTTATTATTGGCTTGTTAATATATGATTATGTTCTGTAAAAAATGGAAAATGCTCTCTGTCATTTCGACTGAAGTCCTCCCGAAGTACTTCGGGATACATCGGGACGAAACGGAGAAATCTAATTGATTTCTCAATCCCGATAAATCAGGACCCGAAATGACAATGTGTGTTTTCTACAAAGCAATATGATTAAAAATAAACACGAAAATCAGAATAAAATTATGCTGGTCGGAGATATGGCCAACGTCTTTCTGGACGATTCGGCGCCGCAAAGATTAGCCAACCAAACCGCCAAAAACCTCCGCCAAGCCATTGAGCTTGCAAAAAAAGAACACTTCGAGCTTATAGCGGCGGCTATTCCATCCTCAACCGCCAGATTCGTAACCGAACTTGAGAACCTGCGCCTTGCCTGCACCTCTAAAATAGTGCTCCTGGCCCAAATGTATCAGGAGCCTATGGCGATGATTTTTGTGCACCCAGACCTCAAAGGCAAAAAGCTCGCCGACGATTATCTTATCTGCCCACTCGCTGCCGGTGATTTCGATGATTACATAACAGCAGGCACTGTCGAACGGCCGGCCAAAATCAAAAACCAAATCGAACAGGACAAAAAAATTGCAGGCCGGATAAGACAGCTTGAAAAACTCGCAACCGAGGATGACCTGACAGGCCTGAAGAACAGAAGGTATATCTGGGAATTCGCAAGACAGATTATAAACTACGCCCAGAAGCACGGCGGCAAAGTAACTCTTCTGATTTTTGATATTGACGACTTCAAACACTACAACGACCAGTACGGCCATCTTGTCGGAGACAGTATATTAAAACAAACCTCGACTCTTATCCAGCGATGCTGCCGAAAGCACGATGTTGTCGGTAGAATCGGCGGCGACGAATTCGCAGTCGTCTTCTGGGACGGCCCAAAAAGCACCGAACACCATAAAACAGACGACAGGCGTGCCGCCGCCGAACACCCAAAAGAACCTGTCTTCATCGCTCGAAGATTCAGAAAGCAAATCGAAGATATGAAGTTCGACGCGATTGGCCCTGCCGGAAAAGGTGTCCTGACAGTAAGTGGTGGCCTGGCAAGTTTCCCGAGAGACGGTTCAGCTATCGAGGGATTATTCAGAAAAGCAGACGAAGCCCTACTCGAAGCAAAAGCGTTGGGCAAAAACCAAATCTACCTCGTAGGCCAGCCAAACAACAAGGTCCAATAGCAGCACCGACTTTGTTCGGTGTTCACAACTTATTTGATTATTTCAGTCTCTGTCGGGCTGAGCATCTTATAGCGAATCCCGCGCCACGTGATAGTCCTGCTGAAGCTCGTTGACGCAATCAGCGACCAGAGAACTATCGACCACAGCCAGAATAGTAAAATATCCGATGCTATCGCCACCTTCATTCGCACAAGTTCACTCTTTAATAATTGACTGATTGTATATTCCCTTATACCCGCCCTGGCCAACTGGCTGCTTATTACAACCAACGGCACCGCAATAAAAAACCATAAATGAGGCAGGTTCATTACAACAGCATAAACGGCAACCGCAAGCGTCCCCCACGTTGATATCAGAGAACCGCTCATCGCGATAATCGCGAACCACCACGTCCCCGGACTGAAAACCTTGGTTATAATAAACTGCCTGCGAACAAACTCGAAAGCCTTCGGCCAGTTCGTGTCTTCATAAGAAACCGCCAGGCACGCAGGCACAAATGCTACTTTGTACCCTGCTTTTTTGGCCGTCACACTTAAAGATAAGTCGTCACTCAATGCGCTCGACCATACCTTCTGCATCTCCAATTCCTCGAACACTTTCCTGCGAACTGCCATCGAACCGCCCCAGGCCTGGTTAAAAATATTGTTTCCCAGCAACTGTGCGACCTTCGCGTTACCCGCCGCTAATGCCAATGTAGCAAGATTGTTTCTCTTCGGGATAAACCATCTGTATCCGCTTGCGACACCGTTTTTCTCCTGCCGAAGAGGATATATAAGATGGCTAAGCCAGTCTCTACGAACGCATATATCAGAATCCGCAAACGCTATAATCTCGATATCATCTTCGACTCGTTCTATACAATAAAGCAGATTATGTATCTTCTGGCTGCAACCCTTACCTATGCCAGCCACCAGAATTTCCATATCAAGTGCCTGTGACCGGTCCGCAAAATCTCTTTTAAGCTCACACAATTTCGCGTACGCCGGGTCTTCTTCGGATTCGGCAACAAACCACAAAAGATAGTTGTCGAAATCCTGGTCGAAAAAACTCTTGATATTCTTCTCGAAACTTAAATCCAGCCCCTTGCACGGAATAATCAGAACGGTCTTAGGCTGATACCACGAACGGACACGTCTGTATTTACTCAGTGCATATCTACTATTGCTGAATATCAGTGCCACACACAGAAATTGAACAACCGCAAAGACCGAACCAATTATATAGTAAGCTGTCAGCATAAAAATACTGTTATCCTTAAAACTTATTTTGAAATGATTACATAGATTAAAATATTTGTCAAGCTATTGAAGCGATAGGTATGATTGACGCCATCAATTCATCCGTTGTGTAGGGACGCGACAAATCTATCGGAATTATACAGCCGTGATTATGGTCACTGGCCAGAATAATCAAATTGTCTCCGGCACGGCAATACCCTTTAGACTGGGCCTGATGACCAACTATAAATACATCAGCATTGAGCTTTTGCGCCAGTTTATCAAGACCCTTTTGACTCATCCTTCTGCCCCATGTCAACACATAAGCGGCACCGGGCTTTACAACATCGTTTATTTTTAACTCCCTCTTAAATACAGTTATATCAAAATCATCTGCGTACCGGTCCGCCGGTAGAGAATGAGAAAACCATATCCCGTTTGCGCATTTAATCGCGAGCGCCTGAGAAAAAAGAAACTGACGAATCGCCAGCTTGACCTCTTCTGTCTGGTCGCCGAATTCACGACCCAAAGCATCACGCAGCGCCTTGTTCATCTCTCTGCCGCCCTTCATCACCTTCGTATTATTTATAAAAGTTGTATCATGATTACCCAAAAGCATATGAACACGGTCGGGGTATTTAAGCTTATATTTTATCACATCGAAAAGCAAACGATATGAAAGACAACCTCCCTCCTCATCCTCATTACCGCCGTGGATAATCTCGTGAATCACAACATGAGTATCCGGATTGTTGTCAAGGTCCGCATAAGAAACTATCCGCTCGAAATTACGCCTGTGCCCGTGAATGTCACCCGTAGCGATTAACCTGCCTTTATCACCAAGGCTTATCAGATTCCCCTGACGGCAGGAATCCTCGCTGCACGCCTTTTGCCCCCGCTGCAGTAAATCAATCGTTGACTCGCTCATTTTTTGTTATTGAGTTTATCTCCGAGAAGATTATGAACGATAATATCAAGCCTTGATATAACAGTCAGCATACCGTCAGGCCTGTCTTTCGGCTCATTCTCACAGCAATCCATTACGAGTTTGGAGACCGACTCGGGTATCTGTGATTTTATTTCTCTTGGTGTCTTGCGCTGCTGCGGAACCGTCAAGCCGAATTTGTCTTTTTTAGGTATCAAAGTCGGAACATTCTGGCCGGTCAAAGCCCAGTACATCGTAGCCCCGAGATTAAAAACATCCGTCCTCGGATTAATCGGTTTCCGCTTGACCTGCTCCGGAGCAATATAATCCGGCGTACCCTGAATACGCTGCTTGGTCGTTCCACTTTTACAGCTTTGACCAAGGTCGATTATCTTAATCGCGCCGGTCCCGCTGAGAAGAATATTGTTCGGCTTAACATCGCAATGAACATACCCCTCCTGGTGCATCGCATTGAGGCCGCTGGCTACCATCCGAAAAACCAGCAGCACATCGACAAGACTCAGCGAGGGACTGTCCTCAAGTGTTTTGCCTTCGCCGTACTCCATCGACATTATCAGCTCACGGGTCCTGAACATCAAACGGCTCTTGCGGAGCTTATAGCATTTGCGGACATAGGGGTGGTCGATTTTATTGGCAACCTTAAATTCGGTCTCGCACTGCTCAAAAATCCTTGCATCCTGCGGATCTTCGTAAAGTACCCTTTTTAGAGCCACCTCTTTTTGGTCCTGCTGGTCTATGGCAAGGTATATCGTACTGCGGGCGCCGACGCCGATGCGCTTAATAATATCAAAACCCGGCACTTTCAGTATTCCCTTTGCCACTTCTGCCTCTCAAATATCCTGTCTATCGACCAAAAAGGCCTCTTACTGTAGTAAGTCAAATCCGACTGTCAAGCACATCTCTGATATATTAAGACGCCTAATCGCTGGAAAAATTGCACACTTTTTCCCGACTTCCTCACAAAATACAAGCCACAGTCTCATCTCTACTTCGTTAAGAGTTAACCGATGCCGATTATATTAAAAAAATGATTACCTGTCCAGTATTCAGTACAGCATCATTTCGCGGCAAAAACCTGAATCACAATCCTTCCTGAACATTTTTGTCTTGCAATGACCGGTTGTTTATGATTATAAAGACAATTCGATGATACCTTAAATTTTCTTATTAGAATAGAATTGGAGCCTTTACTGATGAATGATAAACAATGGAAGACGCTTCTCCATATTATCGAAGGCCGGCAAATAAACCCACTGCCGGTCGGTTTCATCATTGACAGCCCCTGGCTGCCGGGCTGGGCCGGAATTTCGACGCTCGATTACTTCACCAACGATGAGCTTTGGCTCCAGGTCAACCTCAAGGCCGTCCAGACCTTCGGCGATGTTTTATTTCTGCCCGGCTTCTGGTCTGAATACGGAATGTGCACAGAACCATCGGCATTCGGCGCCGGATGCCTCTGGAATGAAAACGGGCTGCCCTACGCGCAAAAAACAATTCACCAAATCGAAGATATCGATAAGCTCACCGTACCCGACTGCCGCAAACACGGACTCACTCCGTTTGTCCTGAACCGTCTCAGGCTAAATCGCAAAAAAATCGAACAAGCAGGGCACGCCATCCGCTTCGCCGTCGCACGCGGGCCGATGAATATCGCGTCTTTTCTTATGGGCACAACCGAATTCCTTATGGCTACAAGGACCGACACCGAAAAAATCCATAATCTGCTCGGCATCATTACAGATTTTACTGTTCAATGGCTCGACGCCCAGAAAAAGGAATTCGACACTATCGATGGCATCCTGATACTCGATGACATCGTTGGTTTCTGCGGTGAGCCTGATTATAAGGAATTCGCCCAGCCGTACCTCAAAACGATATTCGGCTGTCTCAACGTCTCCGTCAAATTCTTTCACAACGACGCCGACGGACGTGCATCCTCTCCGCACCTTGCCGATACCGGAATAAACCTCTTCAATTTCAGCTTCGAGCATTCCCTCAAAGAAATGAAGGATTGGACCAAAAACCAGGTTGCCCTTGTCGGGAACATCCCGCCAAGAGACGTGCTCGCCCAGGGCACCACAGAGCAGATTGCCGAAAGCGTAAATCAGCAGATAAGCGAACTGGACGATAAAACAAAAATACTCTTCTCCTGCGGAGGCGGAATGCCGCCAGACGTCTCATCCGAGAACATAAACGCCTTCATCAACGCCGTACAAACATAGCACGAGATTCCACTTCGCCAGTCTGCTTGAGGCGGGTAAATCCGCCAAATGAATAGCGGACAAGAATTGGCTTTTGATTGGGTTCGTTTTTTTGCACACCCCTGTTTTTGGGCTAAAATTGGGTTCGTTTTGGGTTCGTTTGGCTTTGAATTGGCTTTGTTTTTCTT
>JAFGGH010000022.1 GCA_016930645.1 Sedimentisphaerales bacterium | reverse complement strand
TGTGAGAGCGCTCCAGGCTTGTGAGAGCGCTCCAGGCTTGTGAGAGCGCTCCAGGCTTGTGAGAGCGCTCCAGGCTTGTGAGAGCGCACAATGGGGTTATTTTTAACATCAGGCTGTGGATAACAAAAATGGCAGAGCCTCGCTCAGGCTCTGCCGTATCTCTGGTGGCTCTTTCCTTTTTCGCCAAGTCCAGCCGGCTGCATCTCGATTTCGATCTGCCTTGATTGCCTGTCGTGATTGACACGGTCGGCTCAAACCAGCATGGCCTTATTGGGTCATTATTTAGAGCCACATCATTCTATGATGTATATATTAATCGGCTGGAGTTTAATTTCTTAATCAATTTTTAATGAATATTTTTAAAATTGAAATATGGGACTAACCCGTCTTTTACGGGTTTTCTGATTTAACATTTCGGCATGGTGAGTAAATTACCAAATCACAGATTTTATGTTAAACTATACCGATTATGTAAAGCCGGTAAAATCTATTAATGGTCAACTCTTTTGCCGATAATCTCTTCAATCTCTTTGAGTTTTTCATCGAGGGATTCTTTTGTTTTCGCTTCGACGTTAAGCCTCAATAACGGCTCGGTATTGCTCGGCCTGCAGTTAAACCACCAGTCTTTGTACATTATCGTAACACCGTCGAGATTATCGATTTGGGCATCTTTATGCCGTTTTGCAAGCTCGTTCATTTTTGCCTGTTTATCAGCCACTTCGAAATTTATCTCACCGCTTGCGTGGTACCTTCTAAGCGGTTTAATCAGCTCGCTGACAGGAATACCGGCCTGGCTGACAATATTTAACATATGTACCATCGTAATCATTCCGGAATCAGCCCAGAAGTTATCGCGATAGTAGAAATGGCCGCTCAGCTCACCACCGAAAACAGCGTGTGAATCACGGAGCGCTTTTTTCATAAACGCGTGCCCTACCCTTTCACGTCGGGGTGTGCCTCCGTTTTCGAGTATTTCTTCGGACACAACCCAGCTGCTCCGCAGGTCATAGACTATAGTTGACTTCGGATTCTGTCTGAGGAAATAACCTGCCATAAGGGCGGTCATCAGGTCGCAGCCTATTGTTTTACCTTTCTCATCGACCATCATCAGTCTGTCGGCATCGCCGTCAAAACACACACCGAAATGACATTTTTCCTTTTTGACTGTCCGCTTTAGCTCGGCAAGATTGGCTTCGACAAGCGGGTTCGGTTCGTGCTTGAATTTACCGGTGTGCTCGAAGTTCAGCTTGACTATTTCGACAGGAGCATCATCGAAAATCAGAGGCAGTACTTTTCCAGCCATTCCATTTGACGCATCAACAGCGACCTTCAGAGGTTTTACCCTTGGGTCAAGAAATTTGAGAACGTGCTCCTTATATTCTCCGGCAAGCTCATATTTTTCGACCGCACCGTTGGAAATACCCTTTGTATGAAGCAATGCCATCGCGATGTGCTCGATGTCCTTCAGGCCAGTATCGGCGCCGACTGGCTTGGCCTGGAGACCGGAAATCTTGAAACCGTTATATTTGGCCGGATTGTGCGATGCTGTTACCTGTACGCCGCCGCAGGTGCCAAGGTGGTTGATGGCGAAATAAATCTGAGGAGTGTCAATCATCCCGATATCGATTACATTAGCGCCGCTGGCGTTCATTCCGTCTATCAGGGCCTTGACAAGGATTTTACTGTGGGTTCGCATATCTCTGCCAACGCAGATGGACTGGTAGTTGGCCTGGCCTTTCTCATAGCCGCTTAACAATGAACGCAGAAAACGTGCGGCGGCATAGCCGATTTTCCATGCGCCGGTTTCGTCAATCTGGTCGGGGTAAATGCCTCTTATATCGTAAGCTTTAAAAATCGCAGGATCCATCTGCTAACTCCAAATAAACGAAATCTCGAATAAACCTAAAACAGCAAATACTATATGTTTTTTCTGTAAGATATGTCAATGATGAATTCCGGTATCAAAAAGGCTCAGGATGGTACAGATATGGTGATAAAGCCCGGGACGGAAAATTTGATTGAAAATCAGGAAATAAAGAAGTAAAAATGAAGACAGATGACCCGGCTTCGTTCTGAAGAGCTACGCCGCGGCAGGCGGATAACAGAGGACAGACGACTGAAAACTGACGATAAAAGACGGACGACAGAGGGCCTGGCTTCGTCCCGATAGAAGTCATCGGGACTACGCCGCGGCAGGCAGATAACGGATGAATGACGACAGAAAACAGAAAGATAAAGGCTGATTATGGCAAAGAAAAATACACAAAACGATATAAGTAAGCTGTCATTCGAGCAGGCGATTAAAGAGCTTATTAAGATAGTCGGTGATATCGAAGAAGGTGATATCGCCCTGGCCGACAGCCTCAAGCAGTATGAAAGAGGAATGGCATTGATAAAACACTGCCGGACAATACTGCAACAAGCTGAAAAACGGATTGAGAAAATCACGGAACAGAAGACAGACGACCCGGCTTCGTCCCGATAGAAGCTATCGGGACTACGCCGCGGCAGGCAGATGACGGAAGACAGAATAACAAATGACGAAGTACGAATCGCTGTACGCAATACGCGATACGCGATACGAAAAAAGCGAGCGTGGCGGAACTGGCAGACGCGCAAGGTTTAGGTCCTTGTGTCCTTTGGACGTGTAGGTTCGACTCCTATCGCTCGCAGTAAATTGCTCAAACTGACCAGCTGGTCATTTTGAGTCCCGATGAATCGGGATTCGTATTTCGCATTTCGTACATTGTAATATTGCAGGGAGGCTTGAAGATGTTTGGCAGATATTTTAAGCTATCCGAAAGGCAAACCAACTTCCGAACGGAGATAGTCGCCGGGGCAACAACATTTCTTACGATGGCGTATATCATCTTCGTCAATCCCGATATCCTCAGTAAGACGGGTATGGATAAAAATGCACTTGTCGCGATAACCTGTATAGTAACAGCCCTTGCGACCTTGATTGTGGGATTCTTCGCCAAAGCTCCGATTGCAATGGCGCCGGGAATGGGTCTGAACGCGTTTTTTACCTATACGCTTGTAATGGGGCAAGGGGTCAAATGGGAGACGGCATTGGGGGCGGTGTTCCTTTCAGGACTGGTTTTTTTGATGCTTACACTTATCGGCTTACGAAAGAAAATAGTCGAGGCAATACCGCAATCACTCATAGCAGCAATATCGGTCGGCATCGGATTGTTTATCACATTTATCGGCTTGAGAAACCTGGGAGTAATCGTACAGAATGAAGCGACATTAGTTTCGGCTGGGCCAATTACCCGCGAGGTGCTGATAGGCCTGTTGGGTCTGCTGGTGATGATATTTCTTGAGATGAAGGGCATCAAAGGCGCTCTTTTAATCGGAATTATAATTTCTACAATCACCGCAGCACTTGGCGGTTTGATTGAAATGCCGAAAAAGTTTTTCTCGGCAAACCTGGACATCGGCAAAGTGGCATTTAAGCTGGATATATTAGGGGCATTGAAATGGAGTTTGTTTGGTTCGATATTCAGCCTGATGTTTATGGATATGTTCGACAGCGTGGGAACGTTGGTAGCCTGTTGTCACCAGGCCAAGATGGTTGATGAAAACGGACAGATAAAGGGGTTGGACAGGTTGCTGAGTATTGACGCGATAGCAACAATGTTCGGGGCACTTTTCGGCACATCGACAACAACATCTTATATCGAATCTGCGGCGGGGATTGAACAAGGCGGCAGAAGTGGGCTGACCTCGGTAGTAACGGGATTATTATTCCTTGCCGCCCTGCCGTTTGTTCCGCTTGTCGGAGTTGTTCCGTCTTACGCGACATCGCCGGCATTGATAATGGTTGGGATTTTCATGATGAAGGAAATCAGGAGAATCGATTTTTCAAATCTCGAAGACGCCTTCCCTGCCTATATTATTATGGTAATGATAGCGCTTAGTTACAGCATCAGCACCGGCCTTGCATTCGGATTTATTTCGTTTGCGGTTATTAAAGCCGTGGCCGGCAAGCTGAAAGAAATTAAACCTGTAATGTGGATTATCGCGATTCTGTCGCTTGTATTTTTAGTTCAGGAAAGGCTTGCTGAGATTATAATGAAAATATGACCAGGATTTATTATAATTACGAGGAATTCGATATGAACACGTATATTAAAAAATATCAGATTTTTGCAACGATTACGGTTCTCATAATCGCCTTTTGGGCGCCATTAGTTTTTGCGGGACAAGTACAAATCAAATATAAACAGGGGCAAAAACCAGATGAAATAGGATTACGCGTCGCAAACAATCTGCTAAGCCGCAAAGATTATATGCTCTACGGGAAACACGGCTTGCATTACGCCGAGGCGTGTACGTCTTACAGCGCCTTTCGCCTGGCAGGATTAACGGGCAACAAAGAGCTAATGGAGAAATTAAAAAAACGTTACGGCGGGATGATTGATACGGATAAAGAAAAGCTGGTTTCAAAGGTGCAGCATGTTGACCATAATGTAGAAGGTATCCTGCCTCTGGAAATTTATATGCAGACAGGCAACGAGCGATTTCTGGAACTTGGCTTATATCTTGCGGACAAGCAGTGGGAAAATCCGCAGCCTGACGGCCTTACAAACCAGACAAGATGGTGGATTGACGATATGTATATGGTAGGTATGCTGCAAATTCAGGCGTACCGTGCCACAGGCGATATCAAATACGCCGACAGAGCGGCAAATCAAATCACGGCTTATATCGAAAAGCTCCAGCAGCCCACAGGCCTGTTTTATCATGGCCCTGAATATCATTTTTACTGGGGCCGGGGCAACGGCTGGGTGGCATCGTCACTTACCGAGATTTTAAAGTCATTACCGAATGAGCACCCCAAAAGACCTGAGATAATGAACAGTTACCTGAAAATGATGAGCACCCTTCTGAAATATCAAACTGAAAACGGCATGTGGCGGCAGTTGATAGACTACGAATACTCCTGGGCAGAAAGCTCGTGTACCGCGATGTTCACTTACGCGATGATTACAGGCGTCAAATTCGGATGGCTTGAAAATGAAAAATACCAACCATCTGTGGAAAAAGCATGGAAAGCTCTTTGCGCACATCTCGATAGAGAAGGAAATCTCAGGGAGATATGCGTAGGGACAGGCCAAAAAGATGATATTGAATTTTATCTTAAAAGGCCCAGGGTCGTTGGCGATTTGCACGGCCAGGCTCCGATGTTATGGTGCTGCTGCGAGCTTCTCGATACCACCACGGTATTAATCCCCGGCAAAAATTTACCTGCATATAAAGGAGAAAAGGTTATGGATATAAAATTGACAAGCACGGCGTTTGAAAATGATGGAATGATACCATCCAAATATACCTGTGACGGTGATGACATATCACCGCCGCTGAAATGGGATTCAGTACCTGATGGAACGGTCAGTATCGCGCTAATCAGTGATGACCCGGACGCACCGAGAGGGACGTGGGTTCACTGGGTGCTTTATAACCTTCCGCCTGACAAAAAAGAACTGCCGGAGGCTTTTCCCGATGATGAGACATTAGGAAACGGAACACAACAGGGAGTAACTGATTTCGGCAAGACGGGCTACGGCGGGCCTTGCCCGCCCAGCGGGACACACAGGTATTACTTCAAGATATATGCGCTGGATACAACGATAGACACCGCGACTGCGCTGGATAAGAAAGTTCTCCTCGAAAAGATGGACGGACATATCCTGGCACAGGGTGAGTTGATGGGTAAATATAAGCGGTATTAATATTTCGTATTTTGTACTGCGTATTGCGGAAAGTGAATTAGAAGTTTTCGACGATAGTTGAGGTGTGGATTGCCAGAAGCATCAGGTAATCCAAGTCGCTGATATCATACCTTTCGTGAGCCATATCGTTATCAAGATATATTACACCGAAACAACCCCCCTGGCCCATAACAGGAGCAATAATTGCCGAGTTTATTTGGCTTTCACCCTGTCTTTGCGGAATTCTGGGGATAAGTAAAAACTGCTGCTTTTCAATTACCTGATTAATTTTATCTTTCAGTCTTAGCTGTTCGAGCTTAACGTTTTTGCCTTCAAGGCTTTTGCCGGCATGGACAATCATAGGGCCTTGAGGTTCATTTCTAAGAGCCGCCCAGATGTTATGAGCTTTGAACTGCCTTGAGATAACACTGATAAGCACCTTCAGCACATCTTCGATCCCCTTGGCTTTGCAGATAGCTTCGGTCGCCTGAGCGAAAGCCGCTGTCCTGGTAATGGGCAGCTTGATATCAGGCGCCCTTCCGGTGTCGGTTCTTCTTACAATAATTTTAGGCTCGTATGGGTCTTTAGGTTTGGATTCGGCTGTTTCTGAAACCGTGGTTGTTAAAGTATCATCAAGATTAATCGGTTCTCCTGCGATTGTTTCATCTTCGAGATTTATTTCTATAATAAAATCAACAATTTTCAGGATATCGCCGCTTTTGATTGGGGCCTTGTGTACAGCTTCGCCGTTGAGATGGGTCTTGTTTGCAGAATCAAGGTCCTCTACTATCCATTCGCCGTCCTGTGTGCTGTAGATGACGGCGTGATAACGGGAAACGGTTCTGTCAGGCAGAAAGACCTGGCTGTCGGCATGTCTGCCGATGTTTATAGGCCCGGAGCCAAACTGCATTTCACTAATGACAGAATCAGCTTTTTTAACAACTAAACGCATTATGCAAATCTCCTATGGTGCTCTAACTCCTACTTCTTATATTATCTTTACAATTATCATAATTGTCAAGCTGTGTTAATCTTCAGAAAAATTTATGCCTTTTTGCAGCAATTCTACAGACTTATTGAATTTATCGGCACAAAAAGCAGGCAAGTTAAGCGGGTATTTTGGTCTTAATCTAAGTTAATTATCCCTAATCAGACGGTTAATCCTGAATTTTATTGGAACCACAGAATTATGGGGGGCTTGGAGAAATATAAGCTTTTTTGAAAGTATAAAAAAACGCCCATATCTCCGTGTTTTTTATTTTTCGTTTACTAATCACGCCCAAAAGGCGTCGATTCTTATTTCAAATCACGCAAGATACAGGCTAACAATATAATCGGCGATTCGTTGAATATCGTATTAGCAAAATTTGTGAACTCTTTTAACACATGTAAAGTTTAAAACCTTAAGTACTATACAGTGTCAAACCGGCAAAAAAATAACGTTTGTAACACTGATACCATCGTTATCAAATTTGCGTATAACAGTCGGACGTTAAAAAAATGATGTCAAAAAGGGTAACTGTGGAAATTAAGGAAAACACAATTTTGGTAATGAGTGCTTCTATAGTCTCAGAAAAAATTATTTATCTTTTTTTCTGAATAACAACGTAAGTGGCAAAAGTAACAATATAAATGTTGGCAGAAAGATAATGAACACGAACAAATAAAACAAACGCAACAAAACAGGGATTTCTTTGACAAACCAAACACGCCTCCACATAACAGCGAAACCACCATAGTTAAATCTTATATTTTGAAACGGCATATAAGGTGTCAACGGATTGATTGGCTGATATGAACCGCAATAAGGACAATAATAAGACAAGGGGTCACAAGGCCGCAGGCATTCAGGGCACAAAGGCTTTGCGTCATCGGGCAGATAGTCATTGTCCGAAGTTTGATAATCGTCCCGAATAGATTCTAAACTGTTACTTTCCTCATTCATAGCGGTTGTAATTTTACTCTTTTGGAACGTAAAATTCAAGCAATAAATTTCATTAGAAATAAGCAGAAAGAAGCTTATAATAACGCCTTTAATATTTTCTTTAAAAATCAGGAGTTAGCGGTGGCAGGGAAAAAGATAACAGTGGTCGGAGCAGGTAATGTCGGTGAGACGACATCGCATTTAGCGGCGCTGGAACAATTGGGCGATATAGTATTAATTGACATTGTCGAAGGATTGGCAGAGGGTAAGGCACTTGATTTGGCCCAGGCTGGGCCTATCAGCGGATACGACATTAACATCATCGGTACTACAGACTGGGAAAAGGCAGCAGGCAGTGATATTGTAATAATCACCAGCGGGATACCGAGAAAGCCGGGGATGAGCAGAGACGATTTACTGGCTAAGAACACCTCGATTGTAAAAAGTGTAACCGAACAAATCGTAAGGTACTGCCCGGACAGTTTTATTATCGTTGTCTGCAATCCGCTCGACGCGATGGTTTACGTGACGTCAAAGGTAAGCGGTTTCGATAAAAACAAGATAATGGGGATGGCAGGCGAGCTTGACTGCGCAAGATATAAACATTTTATAGCATCCGAACTGAACATCAGCAGTAAAGACATCGATGCGGTCTTGATGGGCGGTCACGGCGACGATATGGTGCCTTTGCCCAGATTGACAACTGTTGAAGGTAAGCCGCTTACCGAGCTTCTCAGCAAAAAGAAAATCGAGGCCATCGTTGAAAGGACTCGTAAAGGCGGTATTGAGGTCGTAAATCTGCTTGGATACAGTGCTTATTACGCCCCTGCCGCCGGTGCTGTTAAAATGGCTAAAGCTATTCTTGGGGATAATAAAAGCAAAGTATGCTGCTGTGCTTATTGTGATAAAGAATATTCGGCTGGGGGGTATTTTGTCGGAGTTCCAGCTATACTCGGCAAAGGCGGAGTTGAGAAAATTATCGAGCTTGAGTTAAACGGAATTGAGCAAGCGGCGTTTGAAAAGTCTTTATTGCACGTTAAAGATTTGAGCGCAAAAGTCGATAAACTCTTATAAGGCAAGAAAATTGCCCATCAAGCTTGTTATTGTACGAATAATAATGTAATCTTTTCTTTGTATTCGTTGATAACAGTAGCCCGGAGAAACAGATGGAGCTGATAAAAAAAATAAAGGATGCTGAGAAACAGGCTGCAGAAATAATAAGTAATGCCAGGGCAAATTCAGCAAAGCAGGCGGAAGAATTCCGCAAGGTAAAAGCCGAAAAGCTCGAACATGCCCAGGCAGAAAGAAAAAAAGCAATCGATGAAGCTGTCGCCGAGGCCGAAGCAGAAGGCAAAAAGGAAGCCAAAAAACTGCAATCCGAAGCAGAACAACAACGTCAGCAACTCAGTGAAAAGGTGTCACCGAAAATACCATCAGCCGTTAATAAAGTAATGGAGTACCTGTCCGGCTACGGCTCGTCGCTACGCCGAGACGAGAAAGGCTAAGTATGGCGATATCAAGGATGGCAAAAATAATAATCGCCTGTCACAAATCGCAGGTTTCCGATTTGCTCGAAGCATTGCAGCAAAGCGGTGCCTGCCAGATACTCAACGCCGAACAAGCAATGGTCAGCAAAGAGTTTCCGGATTTGACCACAGCAGGCGAGCGGCCTAAGGAAGTCGCCGACAAACTCAACCAAATTTCGAATAGCCTTGACTTTCTAAAACAGTACGCGGACAAACCAAAAGGCCTATCAGCGGCCCTTGCACCGAAAGCTATAATAAATCAGGAGCAATACAACTCAATCACAAAAGAAAAAGAGGCTCGCGACCTTGTCGAAAAATCCAATCTTCTCAAATCGGAAATCAACAGGATAGAATCCGAGATGGGCAATCTTCAGGAAAAGCTGGATTACCTGGTGCCATGGTCAGCGCTCGATATAAATGTCGAAGAGCTGGGTACAATGGAAAAAGCCTCGTGCCTCGCCGGTTTATTGCCTGTTAACAAACTCAACGAAGTAAAACAACAGCTCGATGAAGCCGGAGCGGTTATAGAAATTATAAATCAGACCGGCGTTCAGTATGCCTGCCTCGTTGTTTGTCTGAAGGAACAAAAGCCGGATATCCAGAAGCTGCTGCGCTCGGCTGATTTCGAGATGGTTAATTTCGAAGGAATGAGCGGAACAGTCGCTCAATTGTCTAAACAGGATAAAAAAGAGCTCGCGGAAAAACAATCGGCTTTGGAAAAAGAAAAGCAAAAAGCTAAAGATCTGGCAAAAGATTTTCTCAAAGTTCAAATTCTCTCTGACCATTACTCGAATCTTCTGGAAAGGGATACAACAGGCAATGACTGCCCTGCTACCGAGCAGACAGTAATCTTTGAAGGCTGGACACGTAAAAAAGATTTCGCTAAGCTTGAAAAAATAGTCTCGCAATTCGACGCGGCACAGCTAAATGAGGTTCAACCGGCACAAGGCGAAGCTGTGCCGGTTGAAATCGAAAACAGAGGCGTAATAAAACCGTTTGAAGTTGTGACCAGACTTTATGGAATGCCGGAAAATTATAGTCTTGACCCGACCATATTTCTTGCGCCGTTTTTCGCGGTTTTCTTCGGGATGTGTATCGCCGACGCAGGATACGGCCTTTTGATGATAGCTTTGCTGGCATTATTTATCTGGAAGATACAGGGTGACAAGAAGCTGCTTTATATGCTGGGTCTGTGCGCAATTGCAACAGTTGTAGTAGGAGCACTTACCGGCGGCTGGTTTGGCGATGCCATCCAGAAATTTATTCCGGGCATGGAGCATAAAAATCTTGCGTTATGGTTCGACCCGTTTAAAAATCCTATGCTGTTTTTCGGTATTGCTGTGGGATTAGGATATTTTCAGCTTATCACCGGTCTTGTTATTGCTTTAGTTCACAATATCAGACAAAAAGACTATATTGCCGCGATATGCGACCAGTTGACATGGATTGTAATGCTTAACTCGATAGTCCTGTTCGGCGCGGGCAAGATGGGTGCGATACCGGCTGAAGCCGGAAAATTATTCGGTTATTTAGCAATTATTCCCGCAATCGCAATTTTCCTGTTTAGTGAACGCCAGGGTGGAATAGGCGCACGTCTTGGAATGGGTTTTTACAATCTTTTCAGCAGCGTTTTTTATCTGGGAGATGTTTTAAGTTATCTGAGATTGATGGCACTTGGAATGGTGGGCGCCGGTCTTGCTATGGCGATTAATGTCATCGCTCAAATCTGCGGCGATATACCTGTGATAGGAATTGTCGTTACAATTGTGGTTTTAGTCGGAGGCCATTTATTCAATATGCTGCTTGCGATATTGAGCGCGTTTGTACATACGCTGCGTTTGCAGTACGTGGAGTTCTTCCCTAAATTTCTGGTCGGAGGCGGCAGAGAATTTGAGCCTTTGACCAAGAAATATCAACATATTTATATTGAGCAGAAAAACAAATAGTTCATTGGTTTAAGAAAGGCAGGACAGACAATGAGTTATGGAATGGCATTAGCGTTGTTAGGAGCGGGATTAGCGGCTTTTCTGGCAGGTATCGGCTCGGCTGTTGGAATCAGTATTGCCGGCAGAAGTGCCACAGGAGTCCTCAGTGAAAAACCCGAAAGATACGGTCAGATGTTCGTCATGGTCGTGCTGCCGGGAACGCAGGGCTTTTACGGCTTTCTTGGCGCGTTTATCGTAATGCTGCAGATGAACTTTTTCGGTGGAGGACTTGCCGAAGAAGTCAGCGTCAAGCTTGGCTTGCAGATTTTAGCCGCTTGTCTGCCGGTTGGTATTGCCGGCCTGTTCAGCGCGATTCAGCAGGGTAAGGTTTGCGCAGGCGGTATTCTAATGGCCGCCAAAAGACCTGAAATGGCGTTTAAGGCAGGTGTTGTGTATGCCGTTATGGTCGAGATTTACGCGATTCTCGGGCTACTTGTAACACTGTTTATTCTATGGTTCGGCATCAGTTGGCCTCAGGCAGTGACAGCAGCAGCCAGTGCATAAAAAACCTGTATAATTAAGAAACGTTAATCCTTAATCCGGGACAGTGTAGATGAAAGCTGAACAGGTAACAGAAAAAATATTATCCGATGCTCGCGCTGAGGCGGAAGAAATTAAACGCCAGGCCGATGAAAAGCAACAGGCCGAGCAAAAGCAGCTCGACAAGCAGCTTGCCCAGTTCAAAGAGCAAACCGCAGCCCTCGCCCAAAAAGCGGCTGAGGACAAAATGGCGCGTATGCTCTCGGCGGCAAGAATGGACATCGCAAAACAGTATTTAGCCCAGAAAAGAAAGTTGCTCGATGAGGTCTTCGTTAAAGCGAAAGAGCAATTTTCAAAGCTCTGTGACGAAGAGTACTTATCATTAATGAAAAAGCTCATGCACGAAGCTGTCGAGACCGGTGATGAAGAGGTTGTTGTCGATACTAACGAGAAGAGAATCGACTTTAAATTTGTAAAGCAGGCCAACCGTGAGCTTGGCCCGGGTTACCATGGCAATTTGAGACTTTCCGAGCAGAGAATGAATATCGGAGGCGGCTTTATTCTAAGAAGAGGTCAGATACAGAACAACGTGTCCATCGGCGTACTGCTGGATAAGGCCAAAAAGGAGCTTGAAATAGAGCTGGCAAAGGAGTTATTCGTATCTCGGGATTCGTGAAGCGTATCTCGATTTTATAATACCGTTAATGAATGAAAAGATAAAAAATTTTAGAGACCTGGATATATGGCAGTTGGGGAAAACAATTGTAAAAGAAGTGTACAAGGCCGTTCAGGGATTTCCTCAAAAGGAACAGTATGGCCTGACTGCTCAAATGCAACGGTGCTCTATATCAATACCGTCGAATATAGCTGAAGGATTTAACAGATTCCATAATAAAGAATATAAAAGGTTTTTGTACATATCATTAGGTTCGTGTGCTGAGCTGGAAACACAAATTGAAATCTCATTTGAATTAAACTATATCGATGAGAATAGAAAAAACTTATTGCTGGAGAAGATAGACCATGAATCTCGTATGCTGAGAAGCCTTATTAAGAAATTGGGATAAGAACTGCTCAAGATACGAGATACGAAATACGAGATGCTGATTACAACTGAACAACCGAGGATTGATTTTAATACGTATCCGCCTATCGGTGGTGATGACTGGCGGTACACCTTTGCAACAGCTAAGGTGCGTGCATTGGAAACACAATTGATTAACCGCTCGACCCTTTTGGATATGGCAAACGCACCTGACTTCGCTTCCGCCGTCGATTCGTTGAGCTCTACGGAATACTCGGTTGCAGGCGGCGGTAAGGATTTCAATGAAGTCGAGGAAATGCTCATTGCGCGAAGAAGTGACATTCGCAAACTCTTCGCCAATTTGATAATGGATGATGCACTGCTGGAGCTGCTTCGCGAAAAAGACGATTTTGCCAACCTCCGTCTCGCCTTAAGACGCAAGCTCACTGACCGCCAAATCGGCACCGATTACAGTAACGAAGGAAGCATCCCCGCCGAAGAATTCGAACAGATATTCGAGCAGGAAAACTATTCTCCTCTGCCTGAATACATGCAGGAAGGAATCGAATGCGCGGTGCTTTCTTTTTATGAAAATGAAAAGAACGTCCGCTGGATAGACTTTGCCATAGATAATTGCCAGGCTCATTATAAACTCGCAAAAGTCATCGAGCTTAAAAACATCTTTCTCGAAGGACTGTTCAGAATACAAATCGACATTCTCAACATAAAGGCAATGCTGCGTCTTAAATTTACAGCGTCCGAATTGAGAGACGTCTTTATCGAAGGCGGATACCTGGAAATTGAAAGTCTTAAACACGGACTGGATATCGGCTTCGAATCGGTCGCCGCGTTATTCGCAGCGACACCATATTTTGAAATAATTAATTCCGGCGCAAGCTATCTTACGAGCAATAATTCATTCTTAAAACTCGAAGCTAACTGCGACAAATTCGTCGACGGTTTTCTTAAACAGACTTCCCAGATAACAGCCGGCCCTCAGCCGTTAATAGCGTACCTGATGACCAAAGAAGGCGAAATAAGAACACTAAGACTAATTTTAACAGCCAAGAAAAACAGCCTTGAGCCAAGATTAATACTCGACCGTTTGGGTGAATAATGGAAGGTAAAATAGCAGCAATAGGAAATGTTGACTTTGCGACGCCGTTTTCGGCTCTGGGTGTCGATACGTATGCGGTCGGTGATGAGACTGATTCGATTATAAGTACCGCTAAAGAGGTGCTCGAAAATAAATATACGCTTGTGATTTTAGCTGAGAACATAGCAGAAAAAGCTGAAGCGGTTTTCCTTTCGGTACAAAATAAGCCGCTTCCCTGCGTAATAGTGGTTCCATTTACCACCGAGCCGTCAGGTGTAGCAACTGAAAGCCTGCGGCACACGTTAAAAATGGCTACGGGTATAGATATACTTAAAAATAACTGAGGTTTTAATAATGACAGAAAAAAGACAAGGCAAAACGGTAAAAGTGGCAGGCCCTGTTGTGGTCGCCGAAGGTATGACAGGCTCGCGAATGTATGACGTGGTGCGTGTCAGCAAGCACAAACTGATAGGTGAGATTGTCGAGCTGCACGGCGATTTGGCATCGATACAGGTTTACGAAGAAACAGAAGGTATCGGGCCCGGCGAACCGGTGGCCGATACCGAGGCACCTTTGAGCGTTGAGCTTGGGCCGGGACTGATTGAAAGTATTTATGACGGTATCCAGCGGCCTCTTAATGCTCTTTACGAAAAAGAAGGCGCATTTATGAGCCGCGGTATAAGCATACCAGGACTCGACAGGACAAAAAAATGGCAGTTCAAGCCGGTAATCGAAAACGGAACCGAAGTAAAACCGGGCGATATCATTGGTGAGGTTCAGGAATCCTCGCTTGTTGTTCACAAAATAATGGTTCCAGCCGAGGTCAGCGGAAAAGTAGACGGACTTCGCGAGGGTGAATTTACCGTTGAAGATACCATAGGCATTGTTAAAGGTAAAGATGGCGAAACGAAACTTCAGCTTATGCATAAATGGCCTGTACGCAATCCGAGAAAAGTTATAAAGCGTCTTGCACCGAACAGGATATTAGTTACCGGCCAGCGGGTTATCGATACATTCTTTCCTATAGCAAAAGGCGGGACAGCCTGCGTGCCGGGGCCTTTCGGAACAGGTAAAACAGTCGTTCAGCATCAGTTAGCCAAATGGGTTGACGCCGATATTGTTGTTTATGTCGGATGCGGCGAGCGCGGCAATGAAATGACCGATGTGCTGACCGAATTTCCGGAACTGAAGGACCCGCGAAGCGGCGAGCCTTTGATGAAACGCTCGGTGCTCATCGCAAATACATCGAATATGCCGGTGGCAGCTCGTGAGGCATCGGTTTATACGGGTATCACCATCGCCGAGTACTTCCGTGATATGGGTTATACGGTCGCTCTTATGGCAGACAGCACAAGCCGCTGGGCAGAGGCAATGCGCGAAATCTCGACGAGACTGGAAGAAATGCCCGCCGAAGAAGGTTATCCCGCGTATCTGGGAGCGAGAATCGCGTCCTTCTACGAACGCGCCGGAAGGGTACAGTGCTGCGGCAGCCCGGAAAGAGAAGGTGCGCTATCGATTATTGGCGCGGTCAGTCCTCCGGGCGGCGACCTGTCAGACTCGGTTGTGCAGGCGACTCTTCACGTGGTAAAGGTGTTCTGGTCTCTGATGGCTAAACTTGCCCAGCAAAGACACTTCCCCGCTATCGACTGGCTTACCAGTTATTCCTTCTATAAGGAGTATTTGAAGGAATGTTTCGAGGATAAAGAGCAAGGCATTCAAATGGACGAGATGATAAAGCAGGCGATGGGCCTGTTGGAGCAGGAATCGAACCTGCTTGAAATCGTCCGGTTGGTCGGCTCCGAGGCGTTATCACCTAAAGACAGGCTGGCACTTGAAACTTCACGGTCGATTCGCGAAGACTTTTTGCATCAAAACGCTTTTCATAAAGTGGATACCTTTACGACACTCGAAAAACAATATGAAATGCTCAAAATGATTTTACATTTCCACAAGGTGGCGCTCGAAGCAATAGACGCAGGAGCCGATACCGCCGATATATTCAAGCTGCCTGTCCGCGAGGAAATAGCAAGAGCAAAATATATACCTCAGGAAGAAATGATTAAAATTTCCGAGATACGAAATACAATTGAAAAACAGATAGGTGAAGTTTCCCGACTTGTCGGGACAAACGTATCCCGATGAATCGGGACGGGAGACAGCAATGCTAAAAGAATATCAGACAGTAACAAATATTTACGGCCCGCTGATGCTGGTGGAAAAAATCGATGACGCCAAGTACGGCCATATCGTTGACATCGAGCTTAGTGACGGTTCGGTTCGTCACGGCCAGATACTTCAGGTGGAAAACGACAAGGTCCTTGTGCAGGTCTTCGAGGGCACAACAGGAATCGACGTCGATAAAAGCACGGTGCGATTTCTGGGCAAACCGCTGACCCTTGACGTATCGCCTGATATACTCGGCAGGGTTTTCAGCGGTCTTGGCGAGCCGAAAGACGACGGCCCGGAAATCATCCCTGAAAAATCTCTGGATATCAACGGCGCGCCGATTAACCCTTCGGCGCGTGATTACCCCAACGAATTCATTCAGACCGGCATATCGACTATCGACGGATTGAACCCTCTGGTTCGCGGACAGAAGCTGCCGATTTTCTCAGGCGCCGGTCTGCCTCATGACGATATGACCGCACAGCTTGCCCGCCAGGCCACAGTCAGGGGCAAAGGCGAACAATTCGCGGTTGTGTTCGCCGCTATGGGTATAACATTCGAGGCTGCCCAGTTCTTTATCAACGACCTGACCGAAACAGGTGCCATTGAGCGGGCGGTAATGTTTATCAACCTGGCAAACGACCCGGCTATCGAGCGAATAGCAACGCCGAGATTCGCACTGACCGCCGCTGAATACCTTGCGTTCGAGCAGGATATGCACGTTCTCGTTATTCTTAACGATATGACAAATTACTGCGAAGCCCTTCGTGAAATCAGCGCGGCCAGAAAAGAGGTACCCGGCAGAAGGGGTTATCCAGGCTATCTATACACCGACCTTGCAACGGTATATGAACGGGCGGGCAGAATCAAAGGCAAAAAAGGTTCGATTACAATGGTTCCCGTTTTGACTATGCCCGAAGATGATAAGACACACCCGGTGCCGGATTTAACAGGTTATATAACCGAAGGACAGATTATTCTTTCTCGGTCGCTTCACAGAAAGGCTATCGCCCCGCCGGTGGACGCCCTGCCGAGCCTTTCACGGCTCAAAGACAAAGGCATCGGCCCGGACAAGACCCGCGAGGACCACGCCGATTTGTACAACCAGCTTTACGCCGCATACGCCCGCGGTAAAGAGGCGCAGGAGCTTGCGACAATTATGGGTGAAGACGCCCTTTCCGATGAAGATAAAAAGTATATGACCTTCGCCGATAAGTTCGAGGCGAGATACGTATCGCAGGGTTATTACGACAACCGGACGATTGAGCAGACGCTCGATTTAGGCTGGGAACTGTTGAGCATGTTCGAGAATGTCGAACTGAAACGTATCGACGTCGACCTTATCGAGAAATATATGCCCCGCTTTCGTGAGAAGGTAAAATCGTGACTCGTCTCTCGGCCCTCGTGACTCGTTTATAGGCAAAAGCTAATGAAAGTAAAAGATTACAAAGACCTGACGAAATTAGCCGACGGTATAAATCACGAAATTCGTATGCTGATTAATCTTATTAATAAACTTTAACGAGGGCCGTGGGCCGGACGACGAGAGACAAAATATGCTAAGAGTGAATCCGACAAGAATGGAATTACTGCACCTGCGAAGGCGACTGGCCCTTGCTATACGCGGTCATCGTCTTTTGAGCGAGAAGCGCGACGAGATTTCACGCCAGCTCATGCAGATAGCCAAGGAAATTCAGCCCTTGCGCAGAGAAGTCGAAAAAAAGCTTCTCGAGACATTTCGCCGCTTTATGCTTGCCCGCGCGACAATGGAGCCGGAAGAGACCAGGCCCGCTTTCGAAGTACCCACAAAAAAGCTTACTCTTGCCCTTAATCTCGCTAATGTAATGAATGTAAAAGTTCCCCATCTTTCCAAGGAAATGACCGGAGAAATAATCAGCTACGGCTTTGCGACGACCAGCGGTGAGCTCGATGTGGCATTGCTCGCCCTCGAAAAAGCCTTCGATAATCTGATTGAGCTTGCGGAAAAGGAAAAACAGGCCCGGCTGCTTGCCGTTGAGCTGCAAATGACTCGCAGGAGAGTCAATGTGCTCGAATACGTCGTAATTCCTGAAATGCAGGAAACAATTAAATTCATCTTCGATAAGCTCGGTGAAGCCGAACGCGACAACACAACCCGCCTGATGAAAATCGCAGATATGATTCGCGCTTGACATTTCAGCATTATAAAGTTATAATGTGTTTGCTTGTTTTAGCCGCAAAACCTTCGATTAACAGCAAAAAAACCGGCATATTCAGGGCAGAACTGTTATTTTATTGAAAAACGAGGTTTATTCAGGGTAGCTGAACACCTGACGGACCGCAATTTCATAATGAAAGGGGATTACAAATGCACACAGAAAATGAAGCTCCCCGCAGCAGGCTGCGGGGTATCAGAGCGGAATTCCGCCGAAGCCAACCCGGCTTCGCTCTATCGAGCTCCGCCGCGGTTCGCCCCGCCATTCATCACTGTAGCAAGCTACAGAGTATTCTGGCGAAGGCGAATAAGAAAAGAGCATTTACCCTGGTGGAATTATTAGTAGTAATTGCCATCATTGCATTGCTAATGGCGGTTTTGATGCCGGCATTAGCTACAGCACAAAAACTCGCTGCGCGAGTTAAATGCGGAAGCAATGTAAGGCAGCAGCTTATAGGTATAATTATGTACGCCGGTGACAACAATGATTTTGTGCCTGATATGAAAAGCAGCGTCTGGATGTGGGACGTTCCTTTCGACGTGACGAACGCCATATTAAAATATACAGGCAAAAACAGGCAGATTTTCTACTGCCCAACGAATAAGTACGTAGAAGCAAAAAAAAGAACCGGAAACTGGTACTGGAGCCTCGCTCAGTCTAAGGGGGCGAATGGTGAGTATTACCCCGAAGAAAAGTACAAAGAAGAAGAAGATAAACTCACTAAACAAGAAATGGAAGAACGTTTTAGAATTATAGGGTACACCTGGCTAATGAAGAGGAGCGGTGGATTGATATTTGACCCTATCATAAACCTTGGCCCTCCGATAAGAACAGGTGAATTCACTACAAGGCTTTCGCAAAGAAGAAAATCTCACAGGTCTCCTGCTGAGGTCGAATTGATTGCTGATTCAATTATCAGCAGCGCGATATACAACAACGCAATCAAAGCAAGAGATCATTATCAAGCTGTTATGAAATGTCCGGGCGGCCACGAGGCCCTTTGGGGCTGGCCAAGCCCGTCGAACCATCTTTACAGCGATAAGGTAGATGGAGGAAGTATCGGATTTTGCGACGGCAGTGTAACTTGGCGAAAATTCGATAAAATGATGTATAGAAATCAAGGTGGTGACCCTGTTTACTGGTGGTAATAGTGTTTTTCATCAGGTAATGTAATTACTCCTGGACCAGATTTAAGCAAACTGATTGTCAACAAAAATTTACATTCCAAATCCCCTTATGATGCATTTCTGCAAACTTTTCCCTTTTTGATGGTATAATTTAGTCTGGAATAAACCGCTTAAAAGTGGTACAAATACAGGTGTTTTCTGTAAATGAAATGCTATGCGCAAGGAAAACCTGATAATATAAAAAGGTATCAGAGTTGATTAACAACGCACAATTTAACTACCATTCCGTTTGAGTTATTATGCGTATTATCTGGCGAAAAATTTATGTGGGCGGCACAGCGTTGCTGATAGTAATCGCAGTGTATCGGCTTATTACATTCTTTCAGGATAAAAGCAGTATCGAGCTGCCCCAGACCACACAGGTCCCTTCCAACACGGAAGATGATTCCAATGACATAAATAAAATAGGAACCATAGGAGTAGGCACTATTGAAAAAGCCCGATATGTCTCGTTCAATAAAAACAAACAAGTGAGCAGGGAATTCGGCTTTACAAAACTTCTTCACAAACAAGGGGACAAATGGGATATTGCCGAACCTTTTATAAATCTCTACCAGGACAACTTCGATTGTAAACTCACCGCAAAAAAGGGGACCGTGATAGCCGATGAGTTAGAGATTGATGTTGATATCAAAGAAGCTAAGCTTCAGGGTAATGTGGAAATTAATATAACACCAAAGCACAAGACCGGTATCGGCCAAATCGACGCTTTCCTCAATGATGTCGTTTTTATCAGTGATAAGTCTTTGTTTATAACTGACGGCCCGGTAAAAATCATCTCGAAAGACACACAACTATTAGGCGAAGGAATGGAGATTGTTTACGATTATGAAAAGAGCCGGCTGGACTTTCTGAAAATCGCGGACCTGCAAAGCCTTTGTATTAATCAGGTACAGAATCAATCCCTGTTTGCGTCAGCCGAAGAACAACAGCAATCATCCGCACCGGAAGATAAAAGCGACGATAGTAATCTTCAGGGAAAATCCGCCGAAAAATACCGTGCCGTTTTAAGTAAAAATGTAAAGATAAGCACACAGGATAATATGTTCTTCGCAAAGGAGCTCTTGGCTATACATAATATTATCGCCTCCGGCAACTCAGTCGAAAACAAAGAAGATACTAATTCAGTCACAAGCTCCGAAACATCACAAGCACCAGGCTGGCAGGAACTGATGGATGTAATTATCACCTGTGATGGCGGACTTGTTGTCAATCCTATGGATAATGATATCGAACAGCTTGGGATTTTAAACAGCTTAGGCAATGACGCAAATGAACCGGATTTTGAAAAAGACGCTTTTTCAGTGGGAGCAGGGTCAAATCTCTTATGGACAACGGCTTTAGATTACGACACTGCAAGCAGGCAGGCTGTAGCAACCGGCCCGGCAAAAATAATTTACTATGTAAAGAACGACTCTTCACAAGCTAAACCGGACATATTAACCGTTACCGCCGAAGAAATCATTACATACGACTATAACAAAGGATTGATTTACTTTGAGGGTGATTGTCTTTGCACCCTTATAACAAACAAACAGAACAAACCGCAAAAATATACTCTCAAATCCCCGTCTTTATTGGTAAATCTTGTACAGTCAGCCAGCGATAAAACCATCGGGGAAAAAGCTGTTATTTTAAATCAAATCACGGCACGCGGCGGAGCTAATATTTCCGTCTTCGATATAAATAACGACTTCCAAACAGCCTCAATAACCGCAGAACGCATCGACTATAAACCTCAGGAGCAGCAGATAATAACAAGCGGCCCGTCGGTCCTGAGTATAAACTTTATAGAAACAAAACAGGCAGGCTTTGCCAGCCAGGCCGAAAAGCTGACTGTTACCGCTAATGAAAGAATTCGTTACAATGCTTTAACAAACCAGATAACTTTCGAGGGAAATTGTTACTGCGAAATGTTCACCGGCCAAAACTATAACGGGCGCAAATACACGTTAAATTCAGATAGCATCATGGTTGAGCTTTTCAAATCAAATAACAGACAAACTGAATCAGACATCGAAGGCATACGAAGGATTGAGGCAACAGGCAACGCAACCATAAAAACATATACACAAAAAGATGGAGAAAAACTGGCGGAATTTTCAGCTCACACAATTGAATATGACCAAAGTAAAAACCTCATTACGGCACCCGGCCCGTCAAGATTGCTGATTTTCACCGATGCCGTTACAGCAGTTCAAAATAAAGCGGATTCGCCGACAACAATAACAGCCCAGGAAAAAACCGTCTTTTTATTAGATTCAAATCAGGTCATTTTCAAAGGCGACTGCCAATGCTCAATGATTCGCGTCGATTCCGGTGTACCCAGAAAATATATCCTGCAGGCTCCCAAAGTAACTGTGGATATTGCCGGAAATAATGATTCGGTTACAGGCTTTGCGGGAATTAAATATTTAACGGCAAAAGATAACGCTGTTATCACGGTAACACCTCTTGAAAGTATTACGGAACTGGCCAAATTTGCCGCTGCGAGCATAAGATATGACGCCTTGACCGAGACCATTACCGCAAATGGGCCTTGTGATTTCAGCTTTTATGCAAATGATTTTATGCCTGCCACTACACTGGGAGCGGCTGTCCCGGTTCGTGTAAACGCCAAAGAAAACACGAAGTTTTTACGGGCGAAAAACCAGTTAATCTTCCAGGGCGATTGCCTCTGTACAATGGTAAGGGCAAAGACAGACTCTGAAAATAAATATACTCTTTCTGCGAATACAATCACCCTCGATTTAACCGACCGGGATAAAATGCTGTTCGCCGTATCTGCCCTCCAGATAGATAAAATTACCGCTGAAGGAGAATTGGTGCACCTGTCAAATGTCACAACCGAATCGAATAAATTGATAAACTTCAGCAAACTTAAATGCCGGCGTATAGAATATGACACGGCGGATAAAATCTTTTTTGCCGAAGGGCCGGGGCTTATTACTATTGATAATTCCAAAATCTACGTCAGTCAGGTGGTATCTGAAAAGGTAAATTTCAGCAAAAGGTGTTACGCGTTTTTGCGCGACTTTGAAAATCTAAGCTATAATTTGGAAACAAACCATATAAAAGCGTCTAATAATCAGGATAAGATATTAGCCGATTATTTCCCGGTCACAGAAGGGCAAAAAGAACAGCAACAAATAAAAGCCTCAGCCGGCACAATAGAAATCCAGCTTGCCCAAAACACAAAAGGACAAAATGAAATTTCAAGCCTCAAAGCTGAAGGCGGCATAACCTATGAAGATCCGGACAATCAATTTATCGGCGATACGCTTTTATATGACGCCAAAACTTCTCTTGTCCGGGCCAATGCAAGCAAACAAAATCGCTGCTATCTTAACGGCGCGATAGTTGATAATATAATCTACGATATTAATAAAGGCATCGTTCTGAATGTCGATATAACAGACCCCGGCAGGTATCAGCTCAAAAAATAAAAAAGCGGGCGATGGGATTCGAACCCACGACATTCGGCTTGGGAAGCCGACATTCTACCACTGAATTACACCCGCAAAATACCTTTCATTAGTCTATATTTTTAAGCCATTACGGTCAAGCCTATTTAGCCAAGGTACTGATTGACTTGTCTTTGGGATAATGTTAAATGTATTTTTTTATAAATAAGTGTGCTTTGAGGAATCGCTGGTAAAATGATAGTAGTCATAGATTACGATGTCGGAAACGTAAAAAGCGTATGCAACGCCTTCGATTATATCGGCTGTAAGTCCACCCTTAGCAGGGAGATACAGGATATCGAATACGCCTCAGGCCTTGTTCTGCCCGGTGTCGCCGCTTTCGGCTATGCGATGAACGCCCTTGGAGATTTAACCGAGCTAATCAAAACTGTGGTCAATAACGGCAAGCCGATCCTCGGTATCTGTGTCGGCTATCAGCTGCTCTTCGACAGAAGCTGCGAGCACGGTGATAACGAAGGACTCGGATTTATCAAAGGAAATGTAGTAAACATCCCACAGGGCAGAACCATCCCGCACATGGGCTGGAATTCTGTAGAGCTGCCTGAAGATATGGACCTGTTCGAAGGACTCGGCAAAGCGAAGCATTTTTATTTCGCTCATTCTTACTATTCACTGGTCAGTGATACCAATGCAAAATTTGCGTTTACCGATTACGGATTCGAGCTGCCCGCAGCCGTACAAAAAGCCAACGTATATGGCACGCAATTCCACCCGGAAAAAAGCGGCCCAAACGGCCTGGCTGTGCTGAAAAACTTCTACAACATTTGTGAAAAAGGTAATGCCTGATGTTAGCCAAGAGAATAATCCCCTGCCTCGATGTAAAAGACAACCGTGTGGTTAAAGGTGTTAATTTCCTTAACCTCCGCGATGCCGGCGACCCAGTCGAGCTTGGTGCCCGCTACAGCGATGAAGGCGCCGATGAGCTGGTATTTCTCGATATTACCGCTACGATCCGTTCGCGCAAAACCATCGTGGACATGGTCGAGCGGGTCGCAGAAAACGTTTTTATCCCATTTACCGTAGGCGGCGGAATAACTGAGCTTGGCGATTTCGATATACTCCTCCGCAGCGGCGCAGAAAAAGTGTCCATAAATACCGCAGCCGTTGAGAATCCAGGTCTGATTAGCCAGGCCGCGAGCAAATTCGGCAATCAATGCGTAGTCTTAGCTATCGATGCCCGCCGTTCCAAAGACAGGCCCGGCCACTGGCAGGTCTGCGTAAAAGCAGGAACCGAGCCTACCGATATAGATGTAGTCGAATGGGCGGCAAAAGGCGAAAAACTTGGCGCAGGCGAAATACTCCTTACAAGTATGGACGCCGACGGCACAAAAGCAGGCTACGATAACGAGCTAAACAAAGCGGTTTCAAACGCCGTAAATATTCCCGTTATCGCATCAGGCGGAGCAGGTGAGCTTGAACATCTTTACGACGCTATCGTTGACGGCGGCGCAGAAGCGGTCTTAATGGCATCGATTACACACTTCGGCGAATGCTCAATCCGCGATATGAAAGAATACCTCGCAGGCCGCGGTGTTCCTATGAACCTGTAATTTGTCTTGAATTAATTAGAACCAACAGATACAATACACGCGTTCAGATATAATGGAATAAATATGAAAACATTAGAAAACACAAAAATATCAGAAAAAGAAAAGGCCGCGATTCTCCAGGCAAAAAACACCATAACAGCCGATTTCCCTGTATCACGAGTCGTTCTATTCGGCTCTAAAGCCCGCGGACAGGGCGATATATATTCCGATATCGACCTGCTTGTTCTTACCTCGTGCCCGGTAAACAGCAAACTGCGGAGAGATATTTCCGAAAAACTCGCAGAAATAAATCTTCAAAATGATGTTATGCTCAGTTCAGTGGTTGTCTATGAAAAAGACTGGTCGGATGGACTGATTCATCATATGCTTATTCACAGTGAAGTTGAAAAAGACGGATGTCAGGTATGACCAACGCTGAAGCACGCAGAGAAATTATTAAGCTTTGGCTCGAAAAAGCTGCCGATGCGCTGGACTCCGCCGAACTCGAACTAAACCAGGGGCACATAACTTTTGCTGTCAACCGTTTATACTATTCGTGTTTCTACGCAGTTACAGCACTTCTTTTGCAGGATAGCAAACAATTTGCCAGGCATTCCGCCGTCAGGTCAGAGTTTACTCGCTTATATATCAAGTCAGGAAAGGTTGACGTCAAATGGAGTAAATTCTATCAAAGGCTTTTTGATGCAAGACAGGAAGCTGATTATATACCAACAACAGTCTTCGAAAAATCCGAAGCATTAGAGCAAATCAAACAAGCCGAGGAATTTATCGACCTAATCAAGGGTATAATCAAAACCAACCTATCTTAATTTTATCACGCCAAGCGCGGTATCCCCATGAATCTTTGAACTTATCCGACCTAACTTACCTTTTCAAATTTAAACTGGTGGGCAGTAGAGTCGATTTTTATCGTATCGCCTTCGGTGAACTTTCCCGCTAAAATTTCAACTGCAAGGGGATTTTCAAGCCTTTGCTGTATCGTTCTCTTTAACGGCCTTGCGCCGTAAACAGGGTCATAGCCTTCATCCAGAATCATATTCTTGGCGGCGTCCGTAAACTCAAGCTCGATATTCTGGGCACCGAGTCTGTCGGCAAGGTAGCCAAGCTGGATATTGACAATTTTTATGAGGTCTTCTTTTTTCAATGTGTGGAACACAATTGTCTCGTCAATTCGATTTAAAAACTCCGGGCGGAAGAAATTTTTCAATACATCTTTGACGTGAGCTTCGATTTCCCAGTCGGCGCCTTCTTCCTCGGTCAATTTTTGTATCTGCGCCCCTGCGATATTGCTTGTCATTATTATAACGGTGTTTTTGAAATCAACCGTTCTGCCCTGTCCGTCGGTCAATCGTCCATCATCGAACACCTGCAAAAGCACGTTAAAGACGTCGATATGGGCCTTTTCAACTTCATCAAAAAGAATTACCGAATACGGCTTCCTTCTCACCGCCTCGGTCAGCCTGCCGCCCTGCTCATAACCAACATAACCCGGAGGTGCGCCAATCAAACGGGCAACCGAGTGCTGCTCCATAAACTCGCTCATATCTATACGAATCATTGCGTTGGGGTCGTTGAACAGAAAATCGGCCAGTGCTTTGGACAGTTCGGTTTTGCCGACACCAGTCGGCCCCAAAAACAGAAATGTCCCTATAGGCCTGTTTGCCTCACCCAGCCCCGCCCTGTTTCTGCGGACCGCGTTGCAAAGAGCTGTTACCGCCTCATCCTGTCCGACTATCCGCTTCTTTATTAGCTCTTCCATCTTCATTAACCGCTCGCGTTCGGCGGTCAGCAATCGGGAAACAGGAATACCGGTCCACTTGGAAACCACTTGGGCGATATGCTCCTCGGTAACCTCATTTTGAATCATCTGATGGCTATTGGCTTTAGTAAGTGCCGCTTCTCTTTCTTCGAGTTCTTTCTTCAAATTGGTAATCGTCTCGTATTTTAATCTTGCTGCGGTCTCCAGGTCGCCTCTTCGCTGGGCATCTTCGAACTGGTTTTGAGCCTGCTCTATCCGAGTTTTTAGCTCTTTTATCTTGTCTATGTCGCCCTTTTCAGATTCCCACTGAGTAGTAAGCTGCTCATCTTTTTCCTTCAAATCAGCAAGCTGCTTTTCAGTATTCTTTAATCTCTCTTTACTGGCCTGGTCGATTTCTTTCTTAAGTGCCTGCTGTTCGATTTCAAGCTGGATTATCTTTCTGCGTATTGCGTCAAGCTCCGCCGGCAGCGAATCATTTTCAATCCGCAGCTTGGACGCCGCCTCGTCAACCAAATCTATTGCCTTGTCCGGCAGCCACCTGTCCGAGATATATCGGTTTGACAATGTCGCCGCCGCAACCAAAGCTGAATCGGTAATCCTTACCCCGTGGTGCATATCGTAACGGTCTTTCAGTCCTCTTAGTATAGCGATTGTCTCCTCGACACTTGGCGGGTCGATAGTTATAGGCTGGAATCTTCTTTCCAGCGCTGCGTCTTTTTCGACATATTTTCTATACTCATCAATCGTAGTTGCCCCGATACACCGCAGCTCACCCCGCGCTAATGATGGTTTAAGCAAATTGCCGGCATCGACAGCCCCTTCAGCCTTACCTGCTCCGACTACAGTATGCAGCTCATCGATGAAAAGTATAATTTGACCTTCAGCGCTAACCACTTCTTTCAGGACAGCTTTTAGCCTATCCTCAAATTCACCCCTGAACTTCGACCCTGCAATCAATGCTCCCATATCCAAAGCTATGATTCTTTTATTCTTTAAACCTGTTGGTACATCACCGGCTACAATTCTCTGGGCGAGTCCTTCTACCACTGCGGTCTTTCCTACACCCGGTTCGCCTATCAGAACAGGATTATTCTTTGTCCTGCGGTTCAAAACCTGCATACATCTGCGGATTTCCTCGTCTCTTCCTATGACCGGGTCGAGCTTGCCCTTTCTCGCCATCTCTAATAAGTCAATACCATAACGCTCAAGCGCGTTGTATTTATCTTCCGGATTTGCGTCCTGGATTTTTTGCCCGCCCCGAACCTGCTCGAGTGCCTTTTCAATTTCTTTTGTCTTGACAGAATTGAGTTTCAAAATTTCCTTGGCGTCGCTTTGAACAGCGGACAGCGACAAAAACAGATGCTCAACGCTGAGATATTCATCCTTCATCGCGTCTGCCCGGTTCTGAGCGTCTAATACTATCTGATTGACTGCAGGGTCGGGCATAATCTGGGTCGTGCTGCCCTGAGGTAAACGGCCCAGTTCCGATTCGGTCATGGATTTTATCTGCTCAACATTAGCACCTATCTTTTTAAGAACCAGCACGGTTATACCGCTCTCGTCACTTAATAGTGCACTCAATAAATGCAGCGGCGAAAGTACCATATGCGATTTCGCCATAGCAATCTGCTGAGCCGTCGCAAGTGCCTCCTGGGCCTTCATTGTAAATTTATCAAATCTCATATTTTTCTCTTTCAGCAATATACACTAATACATAAAGTATATATGCAAAACTCGTGCCCACAGGCTTATATTCATTAAGTGCTTATATACTAAAGACTTATGCGAATACGACGTTATGGTATAATATGCCAATTTGGCAGTAGGTTCCATGGGTTTCAAGCCTGTGGCGATATATAATATAAAAATGAATAACCTTACGATATTCACAAACGCTATTAATTTTAAGCCGGTCGAGCGGATAATGACTTATGATTTTATCATCAACCGCACCGTTCTGGAAAAACACGCTGGTTACGACATCAACAAAAAATATACCTTCGAGGAATTAGCCCACATAAACGCAAAGGCCTTTAAGGCCATCGGCCTTGATGTTACAAGATGTATATATGACCCTGCCAAAAACTGGATGGACGAAAAAATCGAAAACTGGATTCGCTTTTTCAACGCCGAGGCGGACAAGTGGGAGGTCTCTCAAAAAAGCGGTACCGCCTGGCTCTCAAAAAGACCTTTCAAAAACCTCAAAGAGCTTGAAAAAAACCTGCCCAACCCGCCTCGATACGACCAAGTCAGCCAATGGTATAAGACATATTTCAAAACTATAAAGGAAATCTTCGACAGTTACGATTTAGTTTTCATCGGCTCCGTTGAAGGCCCCTTGAATAACTCCTTCACTTATACCGGCATGGAGCTGTTTATGTTGGGTATTCACGACGCCCCCGAATTGATAGCGCACCTGATGGATTGTTCAGCAAAACTTTCCACTTATATCGCTCAGGTTTTTGCCGAAAACACCTCAGCTCCATTGCTGTTTATGGGCGAAGATTGCGCCGGCACATCAGGCCCTATGTTCAGCCCCGATTTTATCCGCAAAGAAGCGATGCCGAGATGGGAACAGATTCGCAAGCCCATTAAAGAAAAAGGATTCAAATTAATGTTCCATACCGATGGCCGTTATGGTCTGTTACTGCCGATTATCCTCGAGGAATTCGGCGCCGAAGCCCTGAATCCAATCGAGCGTAACGGCTGTAACGATATTTTTGAAATCCACAGGCAATATCCCCAAAAGCTGTTATTCGGCAACGTCTGCTGTGCTGCTACCCTACCGCATGGCAATATCTATGATGTTGAAGATGAAACATTAGAGCTTATCGAAAGAATCGGACCTGATGGCGGTATCTTCATAGGCTCATCCGGCGAGGTCAATGACCTTTTACCCGTTGAAAATGTTGAGGCGATGTACCGAACCGTAAAAAAATACGGAATATACCCAATCAATCTCGAAAGAATTCAAAAGCGAAAAACTGAAATTAAAAACAAGCTCAACCTTAGGAAGGCTTAGAGCACTTTAATATTTTCTGTTCGAATTTAGGCCGTCGTGAGGACAAGTCTGGCAAAGAAGATTGCACAGCGATCCCGATTTGTCGGGATCGCGAGCAAATCTGATGCTGCCAGCCGAAGCCGCAACAGGCATAAAGCAAACACGAAAAATTAAATTGCTCTAATACCAAAGAAGCTTTTGGCATTTCGGGTTGTAATATCTGCAAATTCAGAAAATGAAACACCCTTCAGTTCGGCAAGGAACTTTGCAGTGTGAACCATCAGCGCAGGCTCATTGACTTTCTGTTTTCTCACCGGCTCCGGCGACATATATGGACAATCTGTCTCAAGCATCAGCCTGTCTAATGGCGTTGCTTTTGCCGCCTCACGGGCGGTATGCGCGTTCTTGAATGTCACCACTCCGGTAAAGGAGATATACCAGCCTTTATCAATTATGACTTTCGCCTGTTCGGCATTTCCCCCGAAACAGTGAAAAACAATTTTCTCCATCCCCCTGCCGCATTCATCGAGGATTCGCATAGTTTCTTCAAAAGCCTCTCTGTTGTGAATAATAACAGGTAGATTAAGTTTTTTAGCTATCTCAAGCTGCCTGGCAAACAACTCCTTTTGTGCAGGCTGCCCTGAAAAATTATAGTGAAAGTCCAGTCCCATCTCACCGAGAGCGACCACCTTTTCATTTTGAGCTAACTTTTCAAGTTCTGCTAAGTCATCTTCGGTAATGTCCTTAGCTATGTGCGGATGGAAACCAATCGCCGCATAGAGATTGTCATATTCCTCGGCCAGTTCGATACTCTTGCGATTTTCCTCCAAATCCGTACCGACCGTAATCCAGCCTGTAACGCCGGCCTCGATACTCCTGTCAAGCACCGCGCCCGCTTCATCAACAAACGGCTTAAATGCCAGATGAGCATGCGTATCAATCAATTCGTATTTCGTATCTCGCATCTTGTGCCTCAAATAAGCCTCACTTAAGGAACAAAAGCGCTTTGGTAATGTTTTATCGTTTCTTTGCCGGATTCGTCAAAAGTTATAGTAACAACATCGAACCGGCAAGGCCGGTTTTCTATTTTTTGGGTCTTAAGAAAATACTGTGCCGTTCGGGATAACTTTGTTTTCTTCGGTAAATTAATCGCATCTTCCGCTTCGGCAAAATCACTGCTTGCCCTTGCCTTGACCTCGACAAAAACAACTGTCCCGTCTGTATCAACCATAACCAAATCGAGCTCACCCGTCTTGCATTTATAATTTCTGGTAAGAATTTTCATACCTTTCTTTTTCAAATATTTTTCTGCACGCCTCTCGCCCCAGTTGCCGAGTGCTTCACGGTCGGTTAACGGCATTTGTTTTTTGAAAAATAACATCGCACAAATAATATCATATTGTCATTAAATTAAAAACCCCGCACTAATTTGCGGGGTAATATACTTTTAAAAATCCTTGCCTTGCTCAAAATGATATAGTTTTATTTGGCAACAGTATGCTCGCTGTGTCTCTGGGCAAGTCTTACCGATTTGCCGGTTCGTTTGCGCAGAAAATACAGCTTGGCACGCCTGGCCTTGCCGCTTCTGACTGGCTTGATGTCAATAACATTCGGGCAGTTAATCGGGAATATCCTCTCGACACCTTCATCACCGACAATCCTGCGCACCGTGAACATCTCATTGATACCACGGCCTTTATGCGAAATTACCGTTCCGGTAAATATCTGGGTTCTCACCTTGTTGCCCTCGACAATCCGGCAGTGAACGTCAACAATATCCCCCACTTCAAAGTGCGGACTATCCTTCTTTAAGCTCTTGCTCTCAACGTGGTCCAGCAATTCAGTTTTCACGATTATTACTCCATATTTTAATAGCTGAAAATTCTAAAGCCTTATAGTATAGTCTATCCAAAAACCAATAGCAAGCACCAATTTATTGATTTTTCAGCAAATCAGGCCGCTTTCCTATTGTACGCTCAAGGGCCTGCTTCTTGCGCCATTTTTCGATTTTAGCATGATGCCCGCTCAAAAGCACTTCAGGCACCTTCATCCCCCGAAAATCTTCAGGCCGGGTATAATGCGGATATTCAAGCAGGCCTCCGCTGAAAGAATCATCCGCTGCCGAATCCTCATCCCCTAATGCCCCCGGCAATAAACGCACAACAGCATCGATAATCACCATCGCCGGCAATTCACCGCCCGAAAGCACATAATCGCCGATAGATATCTGCTCGGTATCCAATCCCTGCCGTATCCGCTCATCGAAACCCTCATACCGCCCTGCTATCAGTATCAGCCGTTTCTCTCTGGAAAGCTCCTGTGCTTTTTGCTGATTGAATGGCTTACCCTGCGGTGTCAGCAGGATGGCTTTGCCTTTTTCCGCATCTTGCTTTTGGACATCTTCAAAGCAATCGAAAACAGGCTGGCACATCATAACCATCCCGGGTCCGCCGCCGTAAGGCTTGTCATCGACATTATAATGAGGTTCAGGCGCAAAATCGCGGATGTCGGTCAGGACAATATCGACAAGACCGTTTTCGCAGGCACGCTTAATTATCGAATGGCCGTGCGGTGACTCGAACATCTCCGGAAACAATGTCAAAACATCTATTCTCATTCAAAAATCCATCCAAAAAAGCTAAGTCTCAACAAAATATGATAAAAAATTGAAAAAATCACGAAATTTTACTTGAACTATTATGGGCATATGCCCATAATGTAATAGGTTGTATTTATTGGCTTGTAGAAATGCTGTATGCTTAAGCCGGTAAAGTCTTATTTTTGAGGAACTTATGAGAATATATTTGGATTGCTTGCCTTGCTTTGTCCGCCAGAGCTTAGATGCCGTCAGGAGGATTACTGTCGATAACTCTCTGCAAATAGATATTCTCCGTATGCTCTTTGCCGAAATGAGCAAAATCGACCTTAATCAATCCCCCCCTCTGATGGGTCAGGCTATCCACCGAATAGTACGCAAGGTAACCGGTGTAACAGACGCGTATATAGAAATTAAAAACCGTTGTAACCAGGCCGGTAAAAAATTCCTGCCAAAACTCGAAGAGCTGATTGCCCAGTCTCAAAATCCGTTTGAGACCTCAGTACGCCTTGCCATAGCCGGCAATATTATCGACTTCGGTGTCAACTCGGATATGACCGAAGCGGATATCGAAAAAGCTATCGAACGGACAATGAAATTTGATTTTGGTAATAACATTAATGAATTCAAAGAAGCGATAACTCAAGCCAATAATATTCTATACATAGCCGACAATACCGGTGAAAACTTTTTCGATAAAGTACTGCTCGAACAGCTACCCATGAAAAAAATCACTTATGCCGTCCGCGGTAAACCCATTCTCAATGATATGCTCACAGAAGACGCCGAAATCGCAGGTATAGATAAATTGGTACGCGTAATCGATAACGGTAACGATGCACCGGGGACGATTCTTGAACAATGCTCCGAGCGGTTCAAAGATGAATTTAATAAAGCCGATTTGATTATCGCAAAAGGACAGGGCAATTACGAAACACTAAGCGGTGTTGATAAGGACATCTTCTTTATGCTCAAAGCCAAGTGCCCTGTAATAGCAAAGCATATCGGCTGTGAAATCGGAACGCCGGTTTTACTAAGGCAAAAACAAAACGTATTGATAGATTAAATTTTTGAAAGGAAATAAAATGCCACGTGGAAACGGAACAGGTCCTGCGGGTTTCGGCCCAATGACAGGAAGAGCTGCCGGTTATTGTGCAGGGTATCCGGTACCGGGATATATGAATCCTTATGCGGGGGGAGCCGGTTTTTATGGTGCCGGTTATGGTATGCCTTACGCACCCGTTGGCCCCTGGTACGGCAGAGGTTTTCACAGATTTGGTTTTGGTCGCGGTTTTGGTCGTGGCCGAGCCTGGGGGGCGAGGTCGAGGCAGAGGTAGATTCGGTTGGTAAAAAATAAATTTATGAAAGGATTATAT
>JAFGGH010000021.1 GCA_016930645.1 Sedimentisphaerales bacterium | reverse complement strand
GTGGCTAAAGACCTTTAGTGTTGATTTGTGTTCATTCGTGGTTAGAGAAAAAACTTTTTTATGCAAAACGAACCCAATTTTCTCACGTTTAGGCCCAAAAACAAGGATTCCAAAGAAAAACAAACCCAAAACGAACCCAAACGAACCCAATACGAAGCCAATTATTGGTCAAAAATTGGCTTTTGTAGAAAAACGAACCCAATTATCTGTGGAATCTGTGGCTGGATTTACCCGCCGTAGGCGGGTGAAAATAGCGGGGCTAAATTTTCTAATCGATTTTGAATTCTGCGATGATGGGTGTGTGATCGCTCGGGCGGTCTTTTGTTCGGGGGTCAATATCAATCAGGCAGGCTGTGCATTTGTCGGCTAAAGGTTTTGTGGCCATTATGTGGTCTAATCGCCAGCCGAGATTGCGTTTGAATCCGTTCGGCAATCTGTAATCCCAGAAGGTGTATTGGCTGGCTTGGTCGTTGTGTAATCTGAAACAATCAACAAAGCCGAAATCCATTACCTTCTGCAGGGCCTTGTGGACGTCGGGATGATAGCAGACGCTGCCGGATAAGCCTTGCGGGTCGTAGAGGTCTTTATCGGTTGGGGCGATATTAAAATCGCCAAGCCAGACAAGTAAATCCGAAGGTTTGAAATTTTTCTTAAAGAAATTCAGCAGGCGAGCGAACCACTCGAGTTTGTACTGGAATTTTTCTGAGTCCGGCTCGAAGCCCTGCGGGATATAGGTATTTACGATATTGAGTTTGCCGAGCTTTGCCTTTATAAGGCGCGGCTGGTCTTTCGGCTCATCATCAAAGCCGTATTGTATTTTTTGTAGTTTCTGTTTCGATATAATCGCGACGCCGTTATAGCTTTTCTGGCCTGCGAAAATAGCCTGATAGCCGATTTCTTCGAAGGCCTCTTTTGGAAAATCCTTGTCCTGGACTTTTGTTTCCTGGACGCACAGAGCATCGGGCTGATTCTTTTGCAGCCATTCGATTAGGAGCGGCAGGCGGGTGCGAATTGAGTTGACGTTAAAGCTTGCGATTTTCATTTAGCAGGCCTTTTCGGCAAAATATCTTCATAAAAATCAGCGTTTTGCCCGATATTATCCATTAGCAATGCTGTTAAGCATTATTTGCCATATTATCGTTTTATCGGGCGCTTTGTGCAAGGAGTTGTTGAACAAACGTAGAAAATTATAAGGTGAGGTATTAAAAGATGATTAGAAAGATTTTGTTAATAGCTTTGCTTTTGAGTTTTTGCATTTCGGTAATCGGCTGCCAGACTGTCCAGGGAATCGGTGGGGATATTAAATGGACAGGTGAAAAAAGTGAAGAAATTCTCGAAGGCGGTCAATAGCAACTGATTTTGTGATTATTTCGGATTGTTTATTTAAGCTCCTGTGTTTTTTGTGTATGAGACTCAGGAGTTTTAATTTCGTTAATTCGCAGCATTTCAGTTAATTCGTTTTTTTTTCTGAGGTTGGTTTTCAGGATTTTTTGCGCAACGGAATAACTTTCTATTACCGTCAGCAGGGCTAAAAGAAAGCTCAAAGTGCTTTCGGCCCCCTCGTTTTGATTGACGCCTGTGGGGGTCAGTCCGTCGTGGCAGCCTCTTGAGCGGAAGTTATAGACCGGTATGTGAAGGTCGTTGGCGCCAAGGAACCAGTCAAAAGCCTTTCTTTGCAGCTTCAGGTATTCCTTGTCTTTAGTGATTTCGTAGGCGTCGTGAAGCATCATAACGGTTCCTGCCGCTTCGACTGGCTGCTGGTCCCATTTGGCTCTTGTGCGGTCTCTTTCATACCATCCATTACAGCCTATAAAGCTAAAGTGTCCGGCGTTGTAAGTCTGGTCGATAAGGAATTTGCAGGTTTTTATCGCGACCTGAAGATATTTATCATCGAGACTTTTTGAAGCCATCAACAGCGCATGGGGCAGAATAGCATTGTCATAGGTCAGAATATCCTCGAACCATTGCCAGTCGGGGAACCTGTTTTGTTCGTACTGAGTAACAAGCTCATCGGCGGCGGCGGCCATATACCTTTTTATGTCACTGGCACCGGGGAACTGCTTTAGATAATCGCTCATTCCGAGAACAGCGTATGCCATTGAGCGGGGATGTAAGCTGGGTATATGCTCAACGGATTTATCAAAGCACTCTTTTACGAGCGAAAGATAACTCGGTGAAGGCGGATTAGCCATTACCGAACCAAGGGCCATTAAAGTTCTTCCGAGGGCATCGTTCGGAGGCTCGTTTGGTATCCACTTTCTGTCGTAAGACATTTCGTTTTTGATATTTCCATTGTCGTCCTGGGCGTACATTACGAAGGACAGGTAAATATCAAACAGCCTGAGAGCTTCAGGGTCGGGATTCTGGTTGTAGTATTTGTTCATTACCATTAGTGCCCTGGCGTTGTCGTCTGTTGTATAGCCAAGCTGGCGGTTGGGAATTGTAAGCCTTGCGTGCTGAAGCATGCCGGTATCATCGGTCAGCTTTTTCAGATGAGCAAGTGACGGCTCCGGAACATTCATATCAAGGTTATACTCGGCAGTAAGCGTATCCGGTTTACTGGAGCTTAAGACGGGCAGTGATTTTGCGTTGTAAATTTCCCAGTATTTTTTGCCTATTTGCGGCCAGGTTCTGCTTCTGCCGTAATCATAGGCCCGTCTTCTCAGTGAGTAAAATGTTTTTTCATCGTTCAGTATTCTGATAATTTCCTCAGCCATTCTTTTATGGTCTTTGAATGGTACGATTATTCCGCGGCCTTCTGCGAGCAGCTCCTCTGCTGCCCAGTATGGAGTTGAAATGACGGCTTTGCCGGCGCCTACCGCAAAGGAAAGGGTACCGCTTGTGAGCTGCTCCCTGCTCAGGTACGGGGTAACGTAGATATCGGTTGCGCAGAGAAAATTGTATAATTCTTCTTCCTTTACAAACCTGTTATGAAAGATGACATTTTTGGTTATTCCAAGCTCTTTAACCATTCGCTGAAGGCTGAACCTGTATGATTCACCCTCGTGCTTCAGCACCAGCGGGTGTGTCATACCAAGTATGACATAAAGGGCGGACGGTTCGGCTTTTATGATTTCAGGCATCGCCTGCAGCATTAACTCTATGCCTTTGTTCCTGCTGAGCAGCCCGAAGGTGAGTATGGTTTTTTTGTGCTCCATACCGAACTTGTGTTTGTAGTAGTTGCTGTCAACAAAAGGCAAATCGGGTATGCCGTGCGGTATGAGTTTTATTTTCTTTTCAGGCATATCATAAATATCACGGAGCATATTAATTCCGCGCTGGTTCATAGTGATGACCTGATAGGAACTGCTGCACAAATCAGTCATTGACTGGTAATAGTCCGGAGAAGGGTCGTCAAGAACTGTATGTAAAGTTGTGATGACAGGGGCATTCAAACGGCTTAGCAGAAGGTCGAGATAAGAGCCGGCCTGACCGCCGAATAATCCGAATTCATGCTGTACGGAAACAGCATCGACGTGACTGAAGTTGATATAGTCCGCGGCGCAGATGTAATCATTTTTTACTTCCTGTCTGATTTCGAATTTGACCGGTTCCGAATAATGCAGCGTGTTATCTGCCTGCATAGCTACAACGATGGGCTGAAATTGTCCTTTTGCACAGGCGGATATATTGTTAATCAGGTCAGATGTGAAGGTTGCGATACCGCATTTTCTTGGATTGAATGTTGATATAAATGCGATTTTCTTACCTTTGTTTTGTGCCATCCTTAGACTCCGACCAAGCCGTCTTTATACTGGCGAATAGAAATTGTAATAGTTAGCTCTTGCCCTGTCAAGTAAATTGACTATTAAGGTCGGTTTTTGAAATGTTTTTTAGAAAAAAGCCGGCATTTGCCTTTGATTTTAGGCTTAAAAACGCATTTTTACAGAATTTTTTCAAAAAAATTCTAACAAAAGCAGACCTTTCCATTTCAATACCCTTTTATGCGACTTCACGGCAAAGGTAGTTTATTCTGTTATTCCGACCCGCTGCGACGCGACTCGCCGTGCAGTCGCACTGTCGCAGCAGGTCGCATCGCGGCGAGCAGTAGAAAAAACTTTTTCCTCTATCAGCTTTGCCGCCTTTCTTCCTGATAGCAGCATGCCACCAAAGGTGGGACCCATGCGCGGTATTCCGTAAGCGGTGGAGACAGCCATACCGCAGACGAACAGCCCCGGGAATATCTCGCCCGTGTTTTCGACTACCAAATCCTCAGAAGTCGCTACATCCATAGGCCCGAATGTTTTGAGGGTAAGCAGGTTTCTTTTCTCAAGGCTTCTGCATACCCAGGCATCGTGACCGGTTGCGTCAATAACCACCTTCGACTCAAGAGAAACCGGGTCAACACACGTAATCGCCCTTGGCAGAGCAGAGACCGGTGTCCAGTTAATTACTACGCCTCCCACCCTGTTATGTCGCAGAACTACATCGTCAAATTTGGTCATATTAAGAATTTTTACACCAGCATCGCAAGCTGAAGAAATGAGTTTTGAACAGGCATTCGGGCCGTCGGCAACAAACAATCCGTCATCGACTTCTTTATACGGTATTTTGAGCTCGTCCAGCATTTTCTGGGAAGGCGCCCGGAACGTCAGGGTGTTCATAAGATATCCGCCAATCCAGAAGCCGCCGCCGATGTAATTGTTGCTCTCGATAACCAGAACCTTAAAACCGTTCCCGGCCAAATCCCTCGCCGCCGTTAAACCGCTTGGTCCTCCGCCGACAACTATGACGTCTGAAACAATATACTCCTGGAACCATTTTGCAAACTCGCTTACAATTGCACGTGTTATCTGTGATTCACTTACCTGCTGAAACATTCCTGTCTCCTTTCATTATTGATGTATGTTTTCTTATATCGAGTCAACCATAAACTTCGATTCCATGTTACAAAATACGCTCTTTATACTATGCTCGCAATGCGACTCTATGGTTCCTGAAACAGCCAGGTAGAAAGATACCGCTCACCCGTGTCGGGCAGCACAACTACAATTAGTTTGCCGTTGTTTTCTTTGCGTTTACCCACCTCGAGCGCAGCCCATAAAGCAGCGCCGCAGGAGATGCCGCCCAGAACACCCTCCAGCTTTGCCAGTCGCCTGGCAACTTCAGCGGCATCTTCATCCTTTACGCGAATAATCTCGTCAATTGCCTGCCTGTTTAAAACGTTAGGAATAAAGCCGGCGCCTATGCCCTGAATCTTGTGCGGGCCCGGCTCGCCGCCGGACAATACAGGCGAGGCATCCGGCTCAACTCCAATCACCTCAATTGTTTTTTTCCTCTGCTTAATTACCTCGGATACACCGGTAATAGTGCCGCCTGTGCCGATGCCGGAAACGAAAATGTCCACTTTGCCGTCGGTGTCGTTCCATATTTCTTCTGCTGTGGTTTTGCGATGTATTTCGGGATTAGCGGGATTGTCGAACTGCTGCGGCATAAAACCGTTCGGTGTTTTTTCCACAAGCTCCTGGGCCTTTTCAATCGCTCCTTTCATTCCTTTTGCCCCTTCTGTAAGCACAAGCTCTGCGCCGAAGATTTTTAAGAGCTGCCTGCGTTCGAGGCTCATAGTTTCAGGCATTGTAAGAATCAGCTTGTACCCTTTTGCCGCAGCTACAAATGCCAGGGCGATTCCCGTATTACCGCTGGTCGGCTCGATAATCACCGAGTCCTCGTGCAGCAGACCTTTCTTTTCGGCGTCTTCAATCATCGCTAAGCCTATTCTGTCTTTGACACTGGAGAGAGGGTTGAATGATTCGAGCTTTGCCAGAATCGTGGCGTTTAAGCCTTCGGTAATCCTGTTGAGTTTCACCAGAGGCGTATTGCCTATGGTTTTAGTAATGTCTTCAAATATTCTTGCCATTTTACACCTCACATAACTTTTCATGATTTTTCCAGGGCCTGTTTAACGTCCTCGATAATGTCATCGATATGCTCAATACCAACAGAGAGCCGAACAAAATCCGCCGTTACACCGGTGGCTAACTGCTCCTCGGTCGAAAGTTGCTGATGTGTTGTACTTGCCGGATGGATGGCAAGAGTTTTTGCGTCACCCACGTTGGCAAGGTGAGAGATAAGCTCGAGCGAATCGATGAATTTTTTCCCTGCATCAATACCGCCCTTAATCCCGAAGCCTAAAATGGCTCCAGCACCTTTCGGGAGGTATTTCTTTACTCTTTCCTTCTGGGGGCTTGATTCGAGTCCGGGGTAATTCACCCATGAGACTTTGGGGTGTTCGCTCAGATACTCCGCCACAGCCAGGGCATTCTCGGAGTGTCTGGGCATTCTCAGGTGAAGCGTCTCCAGTCCTTGCAGGAACAAAAATGCGTTAAATGGTGACATTGCCGGCCCGAGGTCGCGCAGAAGATTGACCCTTGCCTTGATAATGTAAGCGATATTGCCTAAGGGCTTAAGCGCCTCGATAAAATCAATGCCGTGGTAGCTTGGGTCAGGTTCGGATATGAGAGGGAACTTTCCGCCCGACCAATCGAACTTTCCCGAATCGACAATAAGGCCGCCGATGGATGTCCCGTGACCACCGATGAATTTGGTTGCTGAATACACCACAATGTCCACTCCAAAGTCTATCGGTCGTAAAAGGTAAGGGGATACCGTGTTGTCCAGAACAAATGGGATGCCGTTTTTGCCGGTGACCAGTGCGATTGCTTCTAAGTCGGCAATATCCAGCTTTGGATTGCCTATCGATTCGGCATAAAAAGCCTTTGTTGCCGGGGTAATCGCTTTTTGGAGCGCCTGCAAATCATTCGATTTCACAAACTTTACTTTAATTCCAAGTCTGGGAAACGTGTAATGGAGAAGGTTGTACGTTCCACCGTAAAGATTATCCGCAGAAATAATCTCATCTCCTGCCTGTGCGATATTTAACAACGCAAGCGTAATCGCGGATTGGCCGCTTGCTGTTGCCAGAGCTCCTGCGCCGCCGTCAAGCAGCGCAATACGTTTCTCCAGCACATCAGTGGTTGGATTCATAATCCGAGTGTAAATGTTACCGAATTCCTTCAGTCCAAAGAGATTTGCCGCGTGTTCGGTGTCTTTAAATTGATATGAAGTAGTCTGGTAAATCGGCACGGCACGCGAACCGGTTGCGGTGTCGGGCTCCTGTCCGCCGTGAAGTGTTAATGTTTCTAATTTCAGTTTCTTGTCAATTTTGCTCATAGAATATACTCCCTTCGTTACAGTGAGTTTTTTGTTTAAAACGCGTACTGAATACTTAAGACGATTCCGTCGCCCAGTCCGACTTTTGATGACGATTTTTCATTGCCGGCGTTTACGTAAGCAGCAACAAGTGTCAGATTTTTATTCACAAACCAGGCAACATGGGCTTCCCAGTAGTTGGCATCCTTCCAGGAGCTGAATTTTGCCCCCTGCCTGTATTCAAAACCAACGGCCAGGTTTTCAAGAGGTAATACATCGATATTGCCGAAGAAGACCTCATCGCGATGTTCATCAAACCCAAGGACTCCGAGAGTTCGTCCTTTTGTAGAAAGCACACCGCCGGATAACAGAACCGGTTTTGGCAGAGTTTTCTTGATGAGTTTTGTTGCCACTATATAAAAATCAAAGCCGGAATTGTCCACGCCCGCCGGTGTATCAAATGAAGTATGCTTATAAAGCGTCCCGACAGAAACCGCCGGTGCAAAGCCCCAATTATTGAAGCTTTCCTCCAGTACGAGTAATTTTGCGCCGAAGTTATGCTTCTGTATATCCTGGAAGCTCGTTGAAATAATCTCATACCCGTAGGAAAGCTCTACGCGTTTGAATATTGTGTCCGCAATACCAATCGTCGCCCAGTCTATTTTGCTGTCGCTTAAGTTTACGTACCAGGTGCCAATCTGGGGCTTACCCAGAAAATTGTCGAAAGACATCTTGCCTTGCTTGTCTTTAGAAGTTTCGGAGCTGCTTCCCGCCGGATAGGCTAAAGGATTGAAAGCAACGCCTCCGACACCTTCAAGATTATTTAACGGAACGCCTGCTTTAACAACCGTATTGGCAAAAACACTTGCCAGAATGACTAAACTGCTCACAACCATATTCTTCATCGGAAAATCTCCTTTTCTCAGTCAGGATTTTCCAGATGTCTGGTTGTTCCTGCAGCAAAATAATTTGTTATTCAATTGTTACACAATATATTCAGCCGGTTCGGATTGACCGATTGGCCACAATAGGCTTATGCTATATGCCACCTCCTTTCTCAACCAGTCCGGCGTCATCGAAACGTTTCTTTTGGGTTATCTCTATTTGCACGATTTTGGCGTTATGCACCTTAATCGTAACGGTTCCATAATCAAGGCCGGCAATCGCATTTCTAATGTCGCTGAGGACAGCGTCTTTTATGGGATTTTTATTAGTTTTCTTATTTTCCACTCACCAAATTCCTTCACATCACCGAGACCTTCATTTTTTAATAGGCAAAAGGCGATTACTCTAAAAATAACAGTATTTTAAGGCATATCCTACTAAAACTACTATTATACTGGGAATTATAATACTTAGAAAATACCCTGTCAAGTACATTTTTTAAAAAATTTTACATTTTTTTGATACTAAAAGTAATTCAGGCCGTATAATATACCACCAATACAGTAGGAATAATGGAGAATAGATTATGAAACTTGCAACAAGAACAAGATACGGTTTAAGAGCGGCGATAGAGTTAGCCAAAAATTATGGCAACGGCCCTTTGCAGATTAAGCTGATTGGAAAGAATCAGGGAATAAGCGTAAAATACCTCGAGCAGATTATAGCAATGCTGAAAAACGGCGGCATTGTTCGTAGTCTCAGGGGTGCAAGGGGGGGTTATGTCCTTGCCAGAGAACCGGAGAAAATCGGCTTAGATGAGATTGTACTGGCGCTTGAAGGGTCAATTAGCACGGTTGAGTGTGTGGAAAATGAAAGCCTCTGCGCGCGTGCGGCGGATTGTGTAGCCCGCCAGGTGTGGACAAAAGTACAGGATGCGATGATTGATGTGCTTAAGTCAATGACATTAAAGGATATGGTTGATAAAGCGCAGAATCATAATAAATTGACATATCAAATATAAGTGTAGTTTTGGCTGAAGGGAATAATGGCTATGAGTGCTGTGTTTGAAGACATCACCGCGGCGGTAGGATACACTCCGCTTGTAAAACTGAATAAAATAGTACCGTCTCAGGCTGAAGTGCTTGTGAAGCTTGAGTCGAAGAATCCCTGCGGTTCGGTTAAAGACCGCATAGCTCTTTCTATGATAGAAGCTGCCGAAGAGAATGGGCTTATAGATGAAGAGACGGTTATTATAGAGCCGACAAGCGGCAATACCGGTATCGGTCTGGCATTTATCTGTGCGGCAAAGGGATATAAGCTTATTTTAGCGATGCCGGAATCAATGAGCATTGAAAGGCGCAAGCTGCTTACGCTTTTCGGTGCGCAGCTCGTTCTAACGCCGGCAGGTGAAGGAATGACAGGCGCGGTTAAAAAAGCAGAGGAGCTTTTAGGGCAATATCACAAGACATTTATGCCGCAGCAGTTTAAAAATTCCGCTAATCCTAAGGTGCATTTTGAGACGACCGCACAGGAAATATGGAACGATAGCGGCTGCAAGGTCGATATTCTTGTCTCCGGTGTAGGTACCGGCGGGACTATAACCGGCTGTGGTGATTATCTGAAACGCAAGAAGCCCCAGATAAAAGTAATTGCCGTTGAACCGGCTGATTCGCCGGTGTTGTCGGGCGGCAAGGCAGGGCCGCATAAGATACAGGGAATAGGGGCCGGTTTTGTCCCTGATGTTCTCAGGCGGGATTTGATTGATGAGATAATACAGGTTAGTAATGAAGACGCCCTTGAGACCGCAAGGCAGCTTGCCAGAAGAGAAGGTATTCTTTCCGGCATAAGCGGCGGCGCCAACGTCTGGGCGGCTATACAGGTAGCCGCAAGAGAAGAAAACGCCGGAAAAACAATAGTAACATTTATCTGTGATACCGGCGAGCGCTATCTCTCGACGGACTTGTACGAAGGGCTTAATTCGGTTATTTAATCGTTTTGGAGTCGAAGAGGTCTAAACTATGCCAAAGCATAAACCAACCAATCAGAAACTCGACAATCTTGTTAATGAAATTATCGAGACGTACCAAGGTGATTCCGGCATTAACTTTATCGATGCGACGAATCTTCCGGTAAAAAGCCGCATTCTTGAAGTGCTTGAGTTGCTTATGGAGCTGCTTTTCCCGGGTTATACCGGCAAAAGACATGTTACGAAAACCAATGTCCGTTATGTTGTAATTGATATTCTATGCCATATTTATACCGAGCTTGGCGAGCAGATAGAACGGGCTTATAAATACAGGTGCAGGCTGCAAAGCTGCGAGACAGGCGACTGCGGCAGGATGGCTGAGCAGGCCACGAATTATTTTCTGGAAAGGTTCCCCGCAGTCAGGGAGCAGCTTAAAGGTGATGTGATAGCGGCGTTCGACGGCGACCCCGCCGCAAAATCTTACGAAGAGATTGTAATCAGCTATCCGTGTATCATAGCTATTGCAACTTACCGTTTGGCTCATGAGCTTTATATTAAGGATGTTCCGCTGATTCCGAGGATAATGAGCGAGTATGCACATTCGGTTACGGGCATTGATATACATCCCGGCGCGAAAATCGGCGAAAACTTTTTTATCGACCACGGCACCGGTGTGGTTATCGGTGAGACAACGGTAATAGGAAATAATGTAAAAATGTATCAGGGCACGACACTCGGCGCGCTTAGTTTCCCGAAGGATGAACGCGGCAGAATAATCAAGGGCGGCAAACGGCATCCGACGATAGAGGATAATGTTACGATTTATGCCGAGGCGACTATACTGGGAGATGTTGTTATCGGCAAAGGCTCAGTAATAGGCGGCAACGTCTGGATTAAAGAGTCGGTGCCTGCGGGCGTAAATGTTACTATGGACAGCGGTGAGCTGGTCTATACCAGGAAAAATGAATAAAAAGCGAATAAAAAGGGGCATCTCTTGACAGGCGTGTTGGAGAAAATTCGAAAATTAAAGAACGAGCGTAATGCTGTGATACTGGCGCACAATTATCAGCGCGGCGAGATTCAGGATTTGGCTGATTTTTGCGGCGACTCATTGGCTCTTAGTATTGAAGCCTCAAAGACGGACGCAGAAGTTATAGTTTTTTGCGGCGTTCGGTTTATGGCGGAGACCGCGGCGATACTATCGCCTCAAAAAACGGTGCTTCTACCGGACAAAACGGCAGGCTGCCCTATGGCGGATATGATAACAGCCGAACAGCTCAGAGAGTTGAAGGCCGAACATCCCGGAGCTTTGGTTGTCTGCTATGTAAACAGTTCCGCTGAAGTCAAGGCTGAAAGTGATTACTGCTGTACAAGCTCTAATGCTGTCGAATTGGTTAAGTCATTGCCGGCTGATAAGAAGATATTGTTTGTGCCGGACAAGAACCTCGGCGCCTTTGTCGCGGAAAGAACCGGCAGGGATGTCATCTTGTGGCCTGGCTATTGCCCGACTCATATTTATATAACGGCGGATGATATTCAAAATGCAAAATCAAAATATCCTGATGCTGTAATAATGAGCCATCCTGAATGTAATAAAGAGGTAAGAGAGCTTTCGGACGAATTACTGAGTACGGGACAAATGCTGAAATTCGTAAAGAAAAGTCCGGCAAAGCAGTTTATCATCGGTACGGAAAAAGGAATTATTCACACATTGAAAAAAGAAAACCCAAATGCCGAATATATCAGCCCGACTGAACGGGCGATTTGTCCGAATATGAAAAAGATAACTATCGATAAGGTTTTGTGGTCGCTTGAAGAAATGAAAACGCTGGTGACAGTTAAACAGGAAATTCGGGACAAAGCCAAAAAGGCTCTGGAAAGAATGGTTGAGATACTGCCTTCTTAATAAGGATGTTTTTATGACAAACGGCGATTATCATTTAGAGACACTTGCCCTGCATGGCGGGCAAACTGTGGATACCGATACGCTCAGCAGGGCGGTGCCGATTTACCAGACGACAAGCTATCTGTTTAAGGATACCGAGCACGCAGGCAGGCTTTTTGCTCTTAAAGAGTTCGGCAATATCTATACCCGCTTGATGAATCCGACGACAGATGTTCTGGAAAAACGCCTTGCAGCTATGGAAGGCGGCGTCGCAGGCTTGGCATTTTCATCGGGAATGGCGGCGATTACAAACGGCATCCTGAATATCTGCCAGTCAGGCCAGCATGTAGTTGCATCAAGTACCCTTTACGGCGGAACGGTAACACTATTCAGTCATACTTTCCCTAAGTTAGGAATTGAGACAACATTTGTCGATGCGAGTACGCCGGAAAATTTTGCAAAAGCGATTAAAGATAATACCAGGCTGCTTTATATCGAGTCCATAGGTAATCCTAAAAATGATATTTTAGATTACGAAGCTATCGCCAAAATCGCTCACAATAACGGCATTCCACTATTTTGTGATAATACGGTTACTTCGCCGATGTTGTTTCGGCCCATAGAGTTCGGTATAGATGTGGTAGTTCATAGCTGCACAAAAATCATCGGCGGGCACGGTACGAGCATCGGCGGGCTCGTGGTCGATTCGGGCAGGTTCGACTGGGCAAACGGTAAATTTCCCGAGCTTACGGAGCCGGACCCCAGCTATCACGGAGTTAAATATGTCGAGAGCTTCGGAAATCTTGCATACATCATCAAAGTCCGCGTACAGTTCCTGCGTGATATGGGAGCGTGTATGTCACCGTTTAATGCTTTTTTATTCCTGCAGGGTTTGGAGACGATTCACCTGCGTGTGCCCAGGCACTGCGAAAATGCCTTGGCACTTGCAAAGTGGCTCCAGAGAAACGATGCGGTTGAATGGGTCAATTATCCGGGTTTGGAATCGCATCCGAATTATGATTTGGCGAAGAAGTATTTGCCCAAAGGGCAGGGAGCCATACTCGGCTTCGGTATAAAAGGCGGCAAAGAGGCCGGTGTAAAGTTTATAAATAGTGTTAAGCTGGCAAGTCATTTAGCAAATGTGCTTGACAGCAAGACTCTGGTTATACATCCTGCAAGTACGACGCATCAGCAGTTGAGCGAAGAAGAACAGCTTGCCGCAGGCGTTACAGAAGATTATATTCGTGTATCGGTCGGAACTGAAAACATAAACGATATAATTACCGATTTTGAAAATGCTCTAAAGACCAGCCAGAGGTAAAAAAGATGTGGGAATATACGGAAAAAGTCAGGGACCATTTTTTCAATCCGCATAATGTTGGTGAGATTGAGAATCCCGATGGTGTCGGCGAGGTTGGCTCACTTGCCTGCGGCGATGCTCTGAAATTAACATTCAAGCTGGATGAAAATGGCAAAATTGCCGATGCCAAATTCAAGACATTCGGCTGCGCCAGTGCAATTGCCACGTCTTCTGTGCTGACTGAGATTATCAAAGGTATGACCCTCGAAGAAGCGGCGAAGGTAACGAATAAAGATATCGCCGATTATCTCGGCGGCCTGCCGGAACAGAAGATGCACTGCTCGGTTATGGGCAGAGAAGCCCTGGAAGCGGCAATAGAAAATTATAAAAGCGGCGGAACAATAAAACGTTCACTTGAAGGCAAAGTGGTTTGTAACTGTTTCGGTGTTACCGAAAATGAAATTGAACGGGTAATCAAGGACAATGATTTAAGAACGGTCGAGGAAGTTACCAATTACTGCAAGGCAGGCGGCGGTTGCGGCGGCTGTAAAGGCGAAATAGAAAAAATTATCGAAAGAATCCATGGTGACAATATCAAAGAGCCGGCTGTGCCGGTTAAGCATAAAGGCAAAAAGCTGACCAACATACAGAAAATCCAATTGATTCAGCAGACGATAAATGAGCAGATACGCCCGGCCCTGCGTGCCCACGGCGGTAATATCGAGCTTGTCGATGTCGAAGGCGATAAGGTTATCGTTGCCTTTCGAGGAATGTGCGCTCAGTGTCATTTGACCGAGTTTACTATGAAGGATGTCGTAGAAGCCAGGCTGAGAGAGTTTGCCAGCGAAGATTTATTTGTAGAAGAAGAAGGTGACTCGGCATCTGAACCGCATGAGCATAGAGGATAATAATGAAAACCATATATTTCGATAATAATGCTACTACCAAAGTCGCCGAAGAGGTTCTCGAAGAGATTCGACCGTACTTTTCCGAGCTTTACGGCAACCCTTCGAGCATGCACACCTTCGGCGGACAGGTCGGGATAAAAATCAGAGAAGCGAGAGAGAATGTCGCGGCGCTTTTAAAGTGCCTGCCGGATGAAATTATCTTCACCGGCTGCGGCACCGAAAGCGACAACACCGCGATAATGGGAACTCTAAACGCCAAGCCTCAAAGGCGAAAAATCATAACCAGCAGAGTAGAACATCCGGCTGTGCTTACTGTCTGCCGTGAGCTGGAAAGTCACGGCTATACGGTAATCGAAATCGGTGTGGATTCATCAGGCAGACTGGATTTTGATGCTCTTGAAAACCAAGTCGATGACGAGACAGCTATAGTTTCAATAATGTGGGCCAACAACGAGACAGGTGTGGTATTTCCTGTTGAAAGGATAGCAGAGCTTTGCAAAAACAGAGATGTCGTATTTCATACGGATGCTGTCCAGGCTGTCGGTAAATTAGCGATTAATCTTAAAGATAGTGCGATAGATTTGCTGAGCCTTTCCGGCCATAAGCTCCACGCACCTAAGGGTATCGGCGTTTTATATGTTCGCAAAGGCACTCGACTGACACCGTTTGTGTTAGGCGGTCATCAGGAAGGCGGCAGACGGGCGGGCACCGAGAATGTTCCGGGTATCATCGGCCTTGGCAAGGCTGCCGAGCTTGCAATGCGGAATTTCGATGAGGAAAACAATCGCGTCAAATACTTGCGCGACAAGTTAGAGCGGGAGATATTGAAAAGCTGTCCCGATTGCAGAATCAATGGCGATACCGAAAACCGCCTGCCAAATACGAGCAATATCAGCTTCGAATATATCGAAGGCGAAGCGATTCTTTTAATGCTGGATAAATTCGGCATCTGCGCAAGCAGCGGCTCAGCCTGTACCAGCGGCTCACTCGAACCCTCTCACGTCCTTCGGGCGATGGGTGTCCCGTTTACAGCAGCACATGGTTCGATTAGATTCAGCCTGAGCAGATACAACACCGAAGAAGAAGTTGATTTTGCTATCGAGAAAATTCCGCCGATTGTAAATAGGCTGCGCGAGCTGTCACCGTTTGTAGAGAAATAGAATATAAACTATTTTCACACTTAAGCTGATAACATTTGCATTTCGGTTGGTAATTTGTTCAGGATAAGTTTTTTCAGGTCGAGTTTTTTGCTGGCATTGTCAATATCGATACCAACCAAGTCACCGTTCTTATCATAATCAAGGACTATTCCTTCGGAGACTTCTTTGCTTTCAGTGCTCTGGCGTTCAACCAGGTCGATATATAAGGAATCAGTATCTGGATAATAATTCAGTTTCATTCTTTGAATCCTCTATCAAAAAAAGCATTATGTATTGTCTTTTTGTCATCGAGTGTTATAACTCGCAACACCCTGTTTTGCATTTCTTTTATTTTAGCCCAGAATCTGTAACGATTGCTATGCTGTGGTTCGGTTTTTATAGGATTTTCTATCACATAGATACACCACTCTTTCTTCAAGTAAGGTCTTTTCCGTAGAACCTCATTCTCGAAGTATTTTGTGTATCTATAGTCCATGCACTTATTTTACCAGAAATAACGTTTTATTGGTATGATATTTTTTTTCAGGCGTAGCAGTCGAGGATACTGCCGGTTTGGTCTGAATCAATTGAAATGTCTTTATTGGCTGAACGTGTAGCCTGATTTTGTTCGGGTTGAAAATAGATAGACGAATTGAAGTCCCAGCCTAAGTGCAGAACGGGTTCGTCGGCAGATAAAGGAGTTGAATCAATAATTTTGCATTGGATTTTTTTAGTCAAAACATCACCCCCGGTAATATCCCCAATTGATATTATTGTAGCAAAACCGAGTTGATAAAACAATAAAATTATGTCATAAGCGCTGTTTTATAAGGGATTTATACGTTATTAAACCATGCGTTTTGATTTTATGGGACAAGCTAAAAATTTATGTTATTATTTTTCTGTAACCGAAATCTTATTTGGGTAAGCTTTTCTAAGGATTGTCTTTTATGAAAATCATCGCGCAGTGTCCGGGCTGTGGTAAGAGCTGGCTGTTAAAAGAAGCGGCGGTTGATTGCCGGGTTCGCTGCCGATATTGCGGATTATTGTTTAAAGTGCCGGAATTAGACGAGATGCCCAAAGCGGTGGAAAAAGTACGCAAAGCAAAAGGGCAAATCTACGTCGACCAGGATGGCAATACTTACGGATAGAAAGAATTGAATCCGCCAAAAGGACGTCGGACAAGTTTGCCGAAGGCGGATAAATATCGAATATTGAATGTTGAATGTAGAAGGGATACAAGCCCCGACCGGCAGGGAGGGGATAACGAATAACGAAGTACGGATTTATCCCGTAAATCCTGCCTGCCCGCCGAAGTTTCAACGAAGGCGGGTTATCCTGTCCTAAACAAATTCTGTAAATTGTGCTTTCGTGACTTTGTGTTTTAGTGTTAAAAAGCCTGTAGCTTCCCCGTAAAATTTTTCAAAAAAGGACAGAATCGTAACAAATCTGTAACAATCCGGCGGTAGATTTTTGTCGAGTTATAAACATTAACGTTTCTTTATTTTCGAAAGGAAAAGAATATGAAAAAGACGACTCAAATCATTTTCCTGCTCTTGGCTGCAGTTTTGTTTATGCCTTCGGCGATAGCAAAATCGCCTGCCGAGCTTCTGCAGGAAGGATTGTATGCCGAAGAGGTCGAAGGCGACCTTGACGCAGCAATCAAAATTTATGAAAAGGTGATTTCCGACAAATCATCGCAAAAGTCACATATCGCCCAGGCGATGTACAGGCAGGGAATGTGTTATTACAAGCAGAAGGATGAGCTTAAGACAAAAGCGATTTTCGAAAAAATAATCGCAGAGTATGGGGACCAGGAGACAATCATTCAAAAGGTCAAACCGCTCCTGGATGAGCTGACGGTTCTGGACCCTGCGACCTTAATGCCACCCGAAACATTTTTATATGTTGAGCTCGGCAGCCCCGGCAACCAGATTGAGACAATCGTAAATATGCTAAAGGGTACACCCTTTGAAAATCCCCTGGCTGCTTTGGGAGGCGGGCAGCAACATGGCCAGGTACAAGGCCCCGGCGCGATGTTGAGTGCATTTTTTAATCCGAGTATGATGGCTGAGTTCAAAAAGGTCCGTGGTATAGCCGTTGGTATTTATGGTATTGCCCAAAACAATCCGCCTGCCGTTGCTGTCCTCGACCTTGGCGATAGTGACGCGTTACGCGGAATGATATTAGCCGGGATGGGAATGGCCGGGCAGCAGGCCCAGCCAATCGAAGGAATGAACATAATTAATATGCATGGCGTGGGAGGGATTGCTCACGATGATAAGATAATAATTGTCGCTATGCCGATGGAGCGGTTGGACTGGTGCATTAAGCAATACAAGGGAATTACCAGCGAACCAACGCTTGCTACAAAAAATATGTCTTTTTCCAGGGTCAGCAGACAAATGCGCCAGGAAAACGCCTTTACCTGCTGGGCTAATGCGGACGAGGTATATGAGAAAGTTATCAGTATAATTCCGGCCAACCAGCTCGATGAGGAATTCCATATCGCTGACAGTATCGTTGATTTCAAGAATATCGATGATGTAATTTCTTATCTTTCGTTAAATGAAAAAGGATTTGAATTCGAAGCGGATATTGCCTTTAAGGACGGCCATAACTGCCTGCCTTATAACCTTATCCGCACACCGAATCTCAGGGCCGAAGGTTTTAACGCGGTCCCTGCCGGCACCATCGGCCTTTTCAGTTTTGCTTTGAGTGAATCAGATAGCGCTTCTGCCGAGAAAATCCAGAAGAAAATAGACAATATTACAGGCCTCGATATAGGCAGGGAGTTGTTTGCCAATATAGAGCAGGTAACCGTCTTCGTGATGCCGCCTAAAGCGCCTCTGAATATGACAAAACAGAGTAATCCTGTAACGCCTTTCGTTGGACTTTCGATTACGAGCAAAAATCCTCAAAAAACCAATAAGCTTCTGACACAATTATTGAGTATAGCTCAAATGGCAACCACCGAAACGCCTATGAAATTACAGACTGGCAGTGCTTTGGCTCAATATACGATTGCCGTTGACAACGATTTAAAACTCAACTGCTACACAGGTCAATCCGGAAAAACTAATATCGTCGCATTTGATGAAACTGTTTTTAAGTCCTGTATGTCAGCGATGGACAGTAAAAAGTCTGTTTTAGCCGAAGGCTGCCTGCGCGAGCCTTTATCCGGGATGACGGCTAATGTAAGTAAGATGGGTCTGGTCAATGTCGGCGGAGCTGTTCGGATAGCTTCGGCGGCCTCGCAAATGATAAATGAAAATCCACAGAATCCGGCCTACGAAAAGATGGAACTGTTGGCCAGGGAGTTTGACAATACCAGTGTCAGGTTCTACACAGATGAAAGCACCGACAATTTCAAGCTGCACCTCAGTTTGAGTGATTTACCGCCTATGGACAAGGTATTCCCGCTGGCGATGGAATTGTCCAAAATAGACATGACTGCAAAAGTCAAGGCCACAAATCCCGAGCCGGGTAACGGCGGTACGGTCGGATTGCACCAGGAAATTAAACTCAACTGGAAAACCGGAGCCAGTGCGACAAGCCATAAGGTTTATTTCGGAACCGAAAAAGATGCTCTCGAATTGTTAGCGGAAGTAAAGAAGCCCGGTGAGATTAAATTGCCTTCTTTGCAGGAAGGAAAGCAATACTTCTGGCGCGTTGATGAGGTCTGGACTGACGGTAAGGTCATCACCGGCGATGTGTGGAGTTTCAGTATTGGTAAATTAGTCGGCTGGTGGAAACTTGATGAAACTGAAGGAAATATTGCAAAGGATTCTTCGGACTCCGGAAATGACGGCACGATTAAAGGACAGCCCAAATGGGTTCCGGCAGGCGGACATTTAGCCGGAGCGCTTGATTTGGATGGTGTTACTAATGCCGTAGAAGTGAATGACTTCTCCCTGACGACCGATTCGATAACAATTACCGCCTGGATAAACGGCCATCGTGCCACTGATTGGTCTGGAATTGTTTTTTCAAGGAAAAGACAAGATAATGCCTGTGGAATACATTACGGCGGTAACAACAGGCTTCATTATACCTGGAACAACAATTCGTCAGGTACATGGGGCTGGGACGAAGGCCCCGAGATTCCGGATGACCAGTGGGCGTTTGTAGCCTGTACAATCGAGCCTTCTAAAGCTACATTATATGTGTATACCGAAGAAGACGGCCTGAAAGTTGCTAATCACAATATGGGGCATTGGTCCCAAACCCTGGATAACCTTAAATTAGGCTTGGATCTTCAAAGTCAAGGCACAAGGTATTTCGACGGCCTGATGGATGATGTGCGTATCTATAACTATGCTCTGAGTAAAGACGAAATTGTTGAACTTTATCAAGGCCGATGATAATCCACCGAATAAATCGGTGGGCTAACTGTGATGGATAAATCGTGGGTATATATTTCAACCCGCCGACCTGTTCGGCGGGTTGAAATAACCGCGGCGGAGTAAAACTTTGGTCATTGCGTATATGCTGACGTGGGCGACTTACGGTACCTGGCTGCAGGGCGACCGCCGCGGCTGGGTGAAAAAAGGTGCAATATATGATGTGAATCCTGCTCTGGAAAATGTCAACCGTCAGCAAATGAAGTTTCGCGCAGTCATGCTCACAAAAGAACAAAGAATTTGTGCGGTTCGGGCGATAAACGATGAGGCAATAGGCCTGGGCCAGAAAATATATGCACTGGTAGTATGCGATAATCATATACATCTTGTGGCGCAAAACATTAATTTGCCTATAGGGCGAGTTGTGAGTCATTACAAGCATGCGATTAGGCTGGCCCTGCAAAAGGAAGGCTTTAATGGAAAATTATGGACGAAAGGTTTCGATAAAAGATATTGTATGAATGATAATGAACTTGCCGTTAAAATTGCCTATATACGTGGGCATATGAATACTAATGCCGAAATCACAATCAACCATTAGTTAGCCCGCCGACTTGTTCGGCAGGTTATTTCCGTCAATAGTATAATGAAAAATTATTTTAACCAATTCCATTGGGTAACATTGCTGCTTGCGGTGGTGGTAATACTACCGGCTCTCTGCCTGCTCTGGTTTATGAGCCAGGTGGTTGGCAACGAGCGGCTCGCCGCACGCCAGAAACTTATTACAATTCAACAGGAACAATTGGCAAGACTAACCGCCGATGCCGACAGAGACTGGTCACGGAATATTGAACTCTTGGCTAAAAGTAAAACGTCCGCACACCCTTACGAAGGATTTCTTCTGCTTGTTGCTCAGAGTGGTTATGACGGCTTGGTTGTATTCGATAATAACGACAAACGAACATACCCAACGCAATCCGCGGAAACAGACACAACGCCAGAGACAATCGAACAGTTCCAGCAGGGCTGGCAGCTTGAGTTTGTCGAAGGTGAGTTTGAAAAAGCGGTGAGGTTTTATCAAAGTATGACAGGGTCAATTAGTAGTACCAACCGTCTTAAGGCGCTGTTGGGCGTCAGCAGATGTCTTGTAAAACTAAACAGGCTTGATGAGGCTATCAGCCAGTGTGAAAAGGCAGCGTTCAGCAATTTGGAAGACGCGGCTGATTCGACACAGTTAAAACTTATAGCAGATGCGCGATTGCTCTTACTTAATCTTACAAAAGACAAATCTCAATACAGCGATACTTATGAGCGGTGTTTTAATAAGCTCGTTTCGATGGTTTATTCGACCAACCAGACGGGAGAAGTGCTCGCGTCAGATTACAATTTATTTCTTGCAGGCCGGGTATTGGAGATAATGCAGCAAGACCAGTATCTCGCCGACTTAAATAAACAACAAAGGCAGCGAATAGAAAAGCTTACCGCCGCTGAAGAGCTTTCAATAAAAGCATGCCAGATTTACAGCTCCGTCGGATATATCAGCAAAGATAAACAAAGCCGGTTTGAGAGGCTTCAAATCGGGCAGGATAATGTTTTCGGCCTCTTTCAAAAAGCTTCCGATGGGAAATTTCTCATTATAAAAAGAGCTGAGGCAATTGATTCGGCGTTTTTGAATTATCAGAACAAGTTCAAAGACACAGGCGTAATTTATCGGGTCGTTGATGAGAACGATAATTTCATCTGCGGCGTTGAAAATCCCGCAGATAAGCCGTTTGCCTCTGCCGCTGTAAGTAAATATTTACCAGGCTTTAGGGTAGAATTGTTTTTTACAGGCGAGGAGATTTTTGAAAAAGCGGCAAGTGAGCGGATAGCTGTTTATATATGGACGGCGACGTTAGTGATTATACTTATTTTTGTTCTGGGGATATTTGCCGCCCAGACACTGACAAAGCAGATTAAAGTCAACAGACTCAAAAATGATTTCATAGCGACTGTTTCACACGAGCTGAAAACACCGTTGGCGTCGATGAGGGTGCTGGTGGAAACGTTGATAGAAAAAAACTACAATGACCAGAATACGCCTGACGAATACCTGCGATTAATTTGTAAGGAAAATGAGCGTCTTAGCAGAATGATAGATAATTTTCTTTCGTTCTCAAGGATGGAAAGGAATAAACAGGCCTTTGATATGTCTAAAATCAGCCCTGTTGAAATCGCCAATACCGCTGTCGAGGCGATGCAGACCAAATTTAATAACAACAAGGTGGATTTTAGTGTTAAAATATCGAGACCTCTTGGTATGATATACGCAGATAAAGACGCGATGGTAACGGTCCTCGTGAATCTGCTCGATAATGCTTATAAGTACACCAATGACGGCAAGCGCATCGCACTTAGAGTATTTGAAACAAACGGCTCGATATATTTCGCTGTTGAAGACAACGGCGTTGGGATACCGAGAAGGCTGCACAGGAAAATCTTCGGCAGGTTTTACCAGGTTGACCGGACACTGAGCCGGCAGGCCGAAGGTACCGGACTGGGGCTTGCGATTGTGAAATTTATTGTCGATGCCCATAACGGCAAAATCGATGTCGAAAGCAAACCAGGCAAAGGAAGTGTTTTTACTGTAAAATTGACTGCGATTAAAAATGGAAACGGTGCTATTTAAAAGATGATTACTGCGCAAGACCGAAAATTACCGAACGTAAGGAAAATCTGTAAGTCCTGTGCTTAATCCGGTCGCTGGCGCTCCCGGCTTGTATGTATAAATTAACAGAAGCGCAAAAGCCCGGAGCGCAAGCGACGGGATATAAATGACGGGACAGATAACAACGGGATAAAAAGTGATAGGATAGAAAAAATCCGGAGAAGTCAAATACATTATGGAATCGTTAGCGTACTTTATCACATTTACTACATACGGTTCCTGGTTGCACGGTGATAAACGCGATAGTATTATTCGATGTGGAAACGACACGAAATTGCTAAGTCCCAACAGAAGCATTGAAAGTTACCAGAAAGGCCTAATGAAACATCCGCCGGTTTTTCTCGATAGTAAACAAAGAAAAATTGTTCTTGAAACCGTTATTGAGCACTGCAAAATAAAAAAGTGGAAACTATGGGCGGTACACGTCCAGGATAACCACCTTCACGTGATAGTAAGTGCGGAAATTTCTGCCGAGAAAGTAATGACACAATTGAAAGCCTGGGCTACAAGAAGACTGCGCGAGAACGGTTTTAATCTGCCGAAGGTCTGGACAAAACATGGAAGTACGAGGTATTTAAATTCTTGTGAGACTTTGCAGCGAAAAATCGAGTATGTTATATATGGTCAGGGTAAAATGGTGGAATATTATATTGACAAAAATCTTCAATAATTTGAGATATAAATCCGGTCGCTGGCGCTCCCGGCTTGTATGTGTAAACTCACAATCCCCTGGATTATAAGCCCCAAGCGCATAAAAGCCCGGAGCGCCAACAAGCCCGGAGCGCAAAAGCCCGGAGCGCAAAAGCCCGGAGCGCAAGCGACGGGATATATAACAACGGGATATATAACGACTGGATGGAAAACTTAAAAATGGAAACAGTGCTAATAGTTGAAGATGACTCTACGATGCTCCGCGCCCTGAAGGACAACTTCGAGTACAAAGGCTATGCGGTAGTTACGGCTAAAGACGGCGAGGAAGGTCTTAATGCCGCTCTTAATGCTAAGCCTGATTTAATTTTACTCGATATTATGCTGCCCAAGATAAACGGCTATGAAATATGCAGGCTGGTTCGCAAAGAAGAGCTTGATATGCCGATTATTATGCTGACCGCAAAAGGGGAAGAGTCGGACATTGTGTTAGGCCTGAATCTCGGCGCTGATGATTATGTCACTAAGCCGTTCAGTATCCGCGAGCTTTTGGCGCGGGTCGAGGCGTTTTTGCGCCGCAGACGCGAGCAGCAGCAGGAAGTTTATGAATTCGGCAAAATTAAGCTCGATATTACCGCAAGAGTAGTAACATCAGGCCAAAAGGAACTCGACCTGTCTCCGAAGGAGTTCGACCTTTTGTGTTACTTCGTACAGAACCAGGGCCGGGCGCTGACTCGCCAGCAAATACTAAACGCTGTGTGGGGCTATGACAGCTACGTCAATGACCGCACGGTTGACAGGTTTGTTACCACTTTACGAAATAAAGTCGAACCCGATTGTCATATCCCATCTTATATTCATACCATAAGGGCCATAGGCTACAAATTCAATCCCTGAAACAAGACTTTAAAACAACATGCATTTGAGGTATAATGCCCGCTTGAAATAATCGGCGTTTAATAACGTAACACGGGCATCCTGCCCGTGTTACCACGGCCTGGAAGGCCGTGGTACAATTAAGGACACAATGCTATGAATAAAAAACTAATTTCAATCGTGCTTATTGTTTTTGCTTTGTCTCAATGTTTAATCCTGCCCGCATACGCGCAGAAAATAACTGCGACAATCCAGGTTGACTCGGCGGGTAAACCCATCAGCGGCGATTTATTTGGTATATTCTTCGAGGACCTCAACTACGCCGCCGATGGTGGGCTGTATCCGGAGCGTGTTCAGAATCGTTCATTTGAATACAGCCGGGGGGACAATCGTAACTGGAACTCGCTGTCCTTTTGGCAACTGCTTCAAAACGAAAAAGGTGCGGTTAGTGTATCCGTGGAAACGACCGCACCGCTCAATGCCAATAATCCGCATTATGCAGTGCTGACCGTGAAGACGAAGGGGGATCGCAATGGTTTGATAAATGAAGGATTTGATGGAATTGTACTGGCAAAGGGTGACAAATATAATGTGTCGCTGTTTGCTCGAGTGTTTTCAGGTAATCCCGGGGCGATTATCGTTCGTGTTGAGAATCCACAGGGCCAATCACTTGGAGAAGTTCAGTTAGAGGGCCTAAAAAGCCAATGGACCAAACACACTGCGGTGATTGAATCCAAAGCCAATGAGACAAATGCCCGCCTGGTCGTATTGGTTTCCGGAACCGGCAAACTTGCGTTGGATATGGTCTCGTTGTTTCCTCAGAAGACTTTTCGCAACAGGCCCAACGGTCTGCGCGCTGACCTGGCTCAGGTGGTCGCAGATTTAAAACCCAAATTCGTGCGCTTCCCCGGCGGTTGCCTGGCGCATGGTGACGGTTTGGAGAACATGTACCGCTGGAAAGAAACCATCGGCCCGATGGAACAACGGAAAGCTCAGCGGAATATCTGGCGCTATCATCAGACGTTGGGATTGGGTTATTTCGAATATTTCCAGTTTTGCCAGGACATTGGCGCAGAGCCTCTGCCTGTGGTGCCTGCCGGAGTCTGTTGTCAAAACTCGGGTAATTATCTGAACTTGGTTCCCAGGGGCCAGCAGGGAATTGAGATGGACCAGATGGATGAGTATGTTCAGGAAGTGCTTGACCTTATCGAATGGGCCAACGGCCCTGCCGACTCTAAATGGGGCGCAAAGAGAGCACAAGCCGGTCATCCTGAACCATTCAACCTGAAATACATCGGGGTAGGCAATGAAGATGCCATAACACCGGTCTTTCGGGAAAGATTCAAAATGATCTACGACGCCGTCAAAGAAAAACATCCGGAGATAACCGTTATCGGTACGACCGGCCCCGGGCACAGCGGAAGAGATTTTGACCAGGGTTGGAAATTCGCGAATGAGCTGAATCTTGAAATGGTGGATGAACACTACTATGTAAGTCCGGGCTGGTTCTGGGCAAATCTGGATCGTTACGATTCTTATGACCGCGATAAATCGAAAGTATATCTCGGTGAATACGCCGCGCACGATTCGGAACGGCGAACCACCCTGCGCTCAGCACTTGCCGAAGCTGCCTATATGACCGGTCTCGAACGCAATGGTGACATCGTTCGCTTTGCCTCCTACGCGCCGCTTCTTGGCAAGCTCGGCCATACACAGTGGAATCCGGATTTAATTTATTTCAATAACACTAAAGTTTTCCCCACAATCAACTATTACGTCCAGCAGATGTTCAGCCTTAATGCCGGAGATGTTTACCTGCCGACCGAGGTGAAAATAGAAAAACTCCAGGCAAAGAAAATTGGTAATGGAGTATTACTGGGAACCTGGAACACACAAGCTAAATTTGATAATGTAAAAGTTACCAATGGCGCCGGGGCGGTTGTGGATGAATCATTTGACGATCCGGCAGAAGACTGGGAGACGTTGTCCGGTCAGTGGCAGCAGTCTGATGGCGCTTATAGTCAAAGTTCCGGCCAAATGCCGGCGTTGTCCATGCGGGCATTTGCAGATGACAGGTCAGCTTATACTGTAACGCTCAAGGCAATGAAAATATCCGGCGCCGAAGGTTTCCTGATTGGTTTTGGCGCGTTGGACAGGGAAAATTTCTATTGGCTCAACATCGGCGGCTGGGGTAATACCACACACAGACTGGAAAAATCAATCGATGATGTCCGAAGTTATTTCGGCCCGTCGGTCCCAGGCAATGTCGAATCTAACCGTTGGTATGATATAAAGATTCAGGTTACCGGCAAACAGATTCAATGCTACCTTGACGGCGATTTGATTATCGATATAACTGACGACCGTGGCCTGGCGAAAGGCCCTGATTTGTCGGCTTCGACGGTTCGGGACACGGCAACCGGCGATATAATTGTAAAAATTGTCAGCAAGTCCGATGAATCTGTCAAAACCGCAATTGACTTAAGCTCATTAGGAACATTCGAATCCGAAGCTGCCTGCGCTGTCTTGTCCGGCGACCCGATGGCGGTAAACGATGCCGAAAATCCCAAGACAGTTGTTCCGCAGACTTCGAGAGTAAAAGTTGCTCCGGTTTTCGATTACGAGGCGCCTCCGCATTCGCTGACAGTCATTCGCATCAAAACAAATTAGACTGAAAAATTATGAACATTTATATCTGGGATTACGCAAATGAATGTTGCTGAATTGGCGGCAATAGCAAAAAACGCTTCAATAAAACTCGCAGCCGTCGATACGAAAACCAAAAACACCGCATTGGCCGAAATTGCCGAAGCCCTGAAGGAAAATTCCGCGCAAATAATCGCCGTCAATAAGGAAGACCTGACTAAAGCCCAGGCCGACAATCTTGCGGCGCCTCTGCTAAAAAGGCTCAAATTCGATGAGCAGAAAATCGCCGATTGCGTCGCCGGTATCGATAGCCTCATCAAGCTCGGTGACCCTGTCGGCAACACCCTGGATGCCATCGAACTTGACGAAGGACTGGAGCTTTATAAGGTTAGCTGCCCGATCGGAGTTATCGGAGTGGTATTCGAATCCCGTCCTGATGCCCTTGTGCAAATATCGACGCTGTGCCTGAAAAGCGGCAACGCGGTTTTATTAAAAGGAGGCAGTGAAGCCGCCAAAACCAATAAAATACTCGCTGATTTAATTACAGAAGCCACAACCAAAGTGGGCATACCACAAGGCTGGCTCGGTCTGTTGGAAACTCGCGAGGACGTCGCTGCTTTGCTTTCGCTGGATGAGTATATCGATTTAATTATTCCTCGCGGCTCGAACGAATTTGTGTGGCATATAATGAATAATACCAATATACCCGTGCTTGGCCACGCAGAAGGAATATGCCACGTTTACGTTGACGGCGATGCTGATATCGATATGGCGGTAAGAATCATTGTCGATTCCAAGTGCCAGTATGTCGCTGTCTGCAACGCCGTTGAAACTCTTCTCGTGGATAGCAAAATTGCCAAAAAGTTTCTGCCCAAGCTCAAAACCGCTCTGGAAGAAAGAAATGTAGAACTGCGCGGCTGCGAAAAAACCCGCAAAATTATAAAAGTCAAAGCAGCTACTGAGAGGGACTGGCGAGCGGAATATCTCGATTATATTCTTTCGATAAAAGTGGTGGATGGCCTTGATGAGGCTATAGAACATATAAATAAATACGGTTCACGCCATACCGATGCCATAGTAACGAATAACAAGGCAAAGGCCGCGAAGTTTACGGACTTAGTTGACTCCGCCAATGTCTTTGTCAATTGCAGCACACGGTTCAGCGATGGTTTCCGATATGGCTTAGGTGCCGAGGTTGGCATCAGCACAAACAAGATTCACGCCCGCGGCCCGGTCGGACTCGAAGGCCTTTTAATCTACAAATGGAAACTTTACGGCTCCGGCCAGATTGTCGATGACTACTCTAAAGGATTTAAGCACTTTAGTCATCGAAAACTGAATAAAGATTGTGAAATTTGAATATATAACTGTGAATGAAGCAGAACAATTTTTAAGCGGAGAATAATCAGCAGATGTTTTCGGATTGGTTTTGTCTTACACCTTTGAGAAGTGTATAATATACATTTATAGGCAATTTTGATTTTTGAGGAAGAAAAGAGTGGCTGCGCAAATAACTGAGTTGACTTTTCTTGAGCATCTTGCGGGGCGTTTTGGCATCCCTGTTCCCGAGCATTTAACCGACGAGGCCACAGGTGCCGAGATTCGAGCGGCGATGGGCAGATGGGGCGGCAAAGCCATGGTTAAGCCTGATATAATGTCGGGCAGGCGAGGCAAGCATGGTATGGTGCGTTTGGCCAAAGACTATGCCGATGCCCAAAGGCAAATGAAGCACGTACAGGGGACGGAGATAGATGGCCGTCTTCCTCGTACAGCATACATTGTTCAGTATATCCCTTCGGACATGGAAATTTATACGGCGATAAAATATGATTCGAGGTATCTTGGTCCTTCGATAACTTTGTCCTTGGCCGGTGGAATGAATATCGAGGGAATTGAAGATAAGCAGAAAATAACATCTCCTGTTGACATATATAAAGGTTTTGGAGCGTACCAGGCCGGCGAATTGCTCAGCAAGCTCGACTGTCCCAAGAAGATAATAAATTTGTTGTCGCGCCATTTGGTTGATTTTTGGGATATGTTTATTTCGACCGGTATGCGGATGTGTGAAATCAATCCGTGGAGAATCACACCCCAGGGCAAGCCTTATGCCTGTGATTTCAAGGCGGTATTTGACGAATCGAATTTCAAGTTTAAGAATATCGGTTTTGATTTACCTGAATATCCCGCCAATGTAACGGCGTTTGAGGAGGAAATGGCCGCCTGGAATGCGTCCAGCTATCGGGGACAGGCGCATGTCGCGGATTTGGGGGGTACAAGTATCCTCCCGATTCTGTTCGGTGGCGGCGCGTCAACAATTATTATAGAGACACTTATTCAGAATGGTGTTAAGCCTTTGTTCCTTTCAGATTTCGGCGGTAATCCGCCCTATGAAAGAATGTTCGGGACAGCTAAAATATGTTTCGAGCATAATCTCACAAAAACCAAAGTAATCCTTATACTGGGCGGGAAGGCAAATAACACTTTGATTGACGTAACGTTTAAGGCGATTGCCGATGCGCTTCAGAGTTATGTTGATACTAACGGTCCAATAAATACTCCTGTGATTGTCGGCAGGGGCGGCCCGCAGCTTGTCAAAGGATTGCTTACAATGAAGGATACACTCGAGCTACTGGGATTGCCTTATGTCATATTCGGGCCGGATACACCGGTTACACAGGTAGCGGAATATGCCGCGAAATTTACACTTGCTTGTGCAGAAGAGGAAAATAGCTAATGAGAGCGAAAAAACTCAGTGACCTTCTAAAAGCCGGCGACAGGGTGGCGGTATCGAATATTACGGGAAGAGAAGCGAGCGAAGTAACGGTCAGGTCACAGAAATACTGTGGTAATATTATTGGCGGCTGGGCTCTCGGAAAAGGGGGGCAATTTCTTGAAGTTCCCGGCCAGGAGCCGATTCATATTTATTCGGATGTCGCCGAATTGGTAAAAAATTTGCCTAAAAAACGGCAGCCCAACAAGGTAATAATTTATTCTCCGCCGGCGGCTGTATATGGTGAAGTTAAGGAAATTATCGAGCATTGCGGCAAGACTGTTGAGACGCTTTTTGTAATAACCGAGCATGTTTCGATTGAGGTAACGGCGAAAATCGCACAGATATGCTCGCAGGCAAACATCGACGTTATAGGCTGTAATTCACTTGGTATGATTAATACGCACGACGCGGTCAGAGCCGGAGCTGTCGGTGGACGTGAGCTTTCAGAAACATTTATCCCAGGCAGCGCGGCGATTATTTCCAACAGCGGCAACATGGTCAACACAATGGCGTCGTATTTACTAAGTGCCGGCCTGGGGACATCTTATGGTATATCGACCGGCAAAGATACTTTAATTCTAACGTCAGTCAGGGACCTTTTGGAACTTGCCCGTAAAGATGAACCGACAAAAATCATAGTATTATATGTTGAGCCGGGCGGTTTCTATGAAAAAGATACGGTTGATATGCTGAGTGAGACGGCCTTTCCAAAACCCGTCATTGTTTATATAACCGGCCAGATTCTCGAAGATACGGAATTATCGCTTGGGCACGCCGGCGCGGTAGTGGATGGCGAGATAACTTCTGCAAGCGGTAAAATGAAGCTTTTCGACGACTATTTCGGCGTCAAGCCTTTCGATTTCAGCAGGAAGTATAGAAAAGCACCAGGATTAGTGGCGAGCCTTAAAAAGGGAATACGTATTCAGACACTTCACCATTTGCCTGCCGCGGCGTCATTAATTTGTGATATGATTGGTATCGAGCGCGATTTTCGGCCTTCAAAGCCGTTGAGACTTAATCCCTGGTTTTTGGATTATAAGGAACTCGGTAAACATCTGCCTTCAAAGTTATTACTCCATAAAGGAATAGTGCCTAAGCCTTATGCGTCCCAGGTAAATCTTTTTGCGAAAGAGATGGTTGGTGCCAATCCTCCGAAAAGAAATATGCGCAACGCCAGCCATGCTTCTTCGAATGACGGCGTAACTACAAGGATTTATGGCAATTCCATCGAAGAAGAAATGAAAAACGGTTCATTTGTCGAATCTCTGTTCCTGTCGTGGACGGGAGAAAAACCAAAACAGATTGAGGTTGACCTCCTGGAAAAATGTTTAGTTGCCTCATTAACCAACGGTGCCGGTACAATTTCAGCGCAGGGAGCGAAACTTTCTGCTTCTGCCGGTAACGCCCCGAATACAGCTATGATAGCGACTCTTGCGTGTATCGGTGATATTCACGGCGGAAACGGCCGAAAGGCCGTTGAATATCTGATGCGAATTTTCAGCAATGTTAATATCGACGACCCCTGGAACCCTAAGCATGGCATAGACTTGCAGAAAATTGTAAATGCCGAAGCCGACAGGTTCAAAAAAATACGAAACGCCGCCAAAGAAGCAGGTACAGAATATGAACGTATTCCCTGTCTTGGCCATCCTGTATTCAGGGATAAACCTGTAAATTACGACCCGCGTGAGAAAGTAATAACTGATTATTTAGAACAGAAGCACATGGTTAATCTCTTTCTGCAGTTCTACCATATGCTTGCTTTTCGCTTAAAAGAAATTGGCATAGCAAAAAACGTGTGGGCGGTGAATCTGGATGGCGCGATAGCATCGGTAGTCCTTTCGGTCTGCTGGAAAGCTCTTAAAGAAAAACGGTTAACTTTCAAAAGGGTGGCGGATATAGCGTTTATGGTCTTTGCGTTAGGAAGAGTTGCCGGGGCAGGCGGGGAGTTTCTTGACCATCAGGATTTCGGTATGCCGATGGATATGCGGATTCCGGTTAACGAAATAACCATCCTGGGCGGCCAATCGCATATTAACACAGATAACGCAGGAAAATAGCAGCCAATCACATACATTATATGCCGATTTGCATATTATTTTTATTTGCAAAAATACAAGAGTATTATTAAAAATATAATACTATTAACGCTGTTAAGTCTGATAAGAGAAATATTGTGCGTGACTTTAGCGATACAAAAAGAATCGTAATAAAAATCGGCACTAATACCCTCAGCAAAAAAGGACGTATCGACACAACATACGTCGGCAGGATTGCAAAGCAGATTTATGAGCTTATCAACAGCGGCAGAGAGGTTCTCATTGTAACCTCCGGTGCTATCGGCATGGGTATAGGCCGGCTTGGCTTGTCCGGTATGGTAAAGGATTTGAAAAAGCGGCAAGGCTGCGCCGCAATAGGCCAGCCTTTATTGATGGAGCAATACCGCAGGGCTTTTAGTAAATATAAAATTAATGTTGCGCAGGTACTTTTGACCGCCGGGGTGCTTAACAACAGAAAGAGTTATCTGAATCTGAAAAACGCCCTGGAAACGCTTCTTAAAATCAAAGTATTACCTGTTATAAATGAAAACGACAGCGTTTCTACCGACGAAATTGATACGGCGTTCGGTGATAATGACAAGCTAAGCGCCTTGGTAGCCAGTAAAATAGACGCCGATTTGCTTATTATGCTAAGTGACATCGACGCCCTTTATGATAAAGACCCCCGCAAAGAAAAAGACGCAAAGCCCATACATGCGGTCTTTGAGATTACCGATGAAATCGTTAAAGGTGCAGGCGGCAAAGGCAGCGAGCACGCGGTCGGCGGTATGAAGACAAAAATCGAAGCTGCTAAAATAACATCAAACGCAGGCTGCCGAATGGTACTGGCAAACGGCCGCGCTAAAAATGTAATCGGCAGAATTATGGCTGGTGCTGAAATCGGGACAATCTTCCTGCCAAAAAGGAAACTAAGCAACCGAAAACGCTGGATACTAAACAGTAAAAGCTGCGGGACTATTTGTATTGATGAAGGCGCGATAAAAGCTATTCAAAATAATAAGAGCCTTCTGCCAAGTGGTATTGTTTCAGTTGCCGGCAATTTCCAGGCAGGTTCTGTCGTTATATTGAATAATCAGGCCAAGGCCGTTACAAATTTCAGCAGCAACGAATTACGGCAGTTAGCCGGAAAACATAGTAGCCAAATACGACAGATGCTCGGCGCAAAACGACGCGATGTCGTTGCTGTTCCTGAAGATATTATTATTTTGTAATAAAAGTTTTTGGATTAATTGCTGTAAAACATATTGTCATAATTTTTTAATTTAAGGAGTCAGGACGTGCGACAAAAGACTTCAACAAAAAAGAATGAAGCAATTTCGGAATTCAAAAATTTTCCGTATGCCGATTTTACTAAAAAGGAAGATTGTGAGTCCTTTACAAAAGCTATCAAAAATGTGAGACAGCAGCTCGGCAAAGATTACCCGCTGTTTATCAACGGCAATGACGTTATAAGCCGGGAGAAAATGGATTCGGTAAATCCCGCCAAACCATCGGAGGTGCTCGGTTCGATTTGCCAGGCCGGAACTAAAGAGGTTGCCCAGGCAATTGAAGCAGCCAAAGCGGCATTTGAAAAATGGCGAGATACACCACCTCAAAAAAGAGCTGATTGTCTGTTTAAAGCAGCTGAAATCGCTCGAAGGCGGGCATTCGAACTATCCGCATGGCAGGTGCTTGAAGTGGGAAAGCAATGGGACCAGGCGTACGCCGATGTTGCCGAGTGCATAGACTTTTTCGAGTATTATGCCAGGGACATGCTCAAGCTCGGCCAGCCCCAGAAATTAGGCAATGTCCCCGGCGAGTTGAATCTGTATTTCTATCAGCCCAAGGGTATCGCCGCCGTAATATCGCCGTGGAATTTCCCCCTCGCTATCTCAGGCGGTATGTGTGCCGCCGCGATAGTTACCGGCAACTGTGTGGTGTTCAAGCCTTCCGGATTTTCATCGATAGTCGGCTATAACCTCGTGGAAATCTTCAAAGAGGCGGGCGTTCCGAATGGAGTGTTCAATTATATACCCGGACGCGGCAGTGTTATAGGTGACTTTATGGTCGAGCATCCGGATATTAGCCTGATAGCGTTTACCGGTTCGGTCAAGACAGGCTGCCGGATTATAGAAAAGGCCGCAAAAGTTCAGCCCGGCCAGCCTAACGTGAAAAAAGTCGTCTGTGAAATGGGCGGAAAAAACGCAATCATTATCGATGATGATACCGACATTGACTATGCCGTGCCTCAGGTCCTTTATTCGGCTTTCGGGTTCCAGGGACAAAAATGCTCGGCTTGCTCACGCTTAATAATATTAGATGCTGTTTACGACAAGTTCGTGGAAGAATTGGTCAAGCAGGCCGAGTCAATCAAAATAGGCCCCTCCGAAGACTTCGCAAATAAGATGGGGCCCGTAGTCGATAAGTCGGCCCAAAAATCGATTTTTGAATATATTGAAATAGGCGGCAAAGAAGGTAAGGTTCTCTATAAAAGCCCGGTACCCCAAAGCGATGGTTTCTATGCGCCCATAACAATTATCGCCGATATTACACCCGACTGCCGGATTGCTCAGGAGGAAATATTCGGGCCTGTGCTGGCCGTTATGCGAGTCGAAGATTTTGATGAAGCTATTGACTGGGCACTTTCGACGAAATTCGCGTTGACCGGCGGCGTCTTCAGCCGAAAACCCGAACATCTCGAACTGGCAAGAAAAGCCTTTCGAGTCGGCAACTTGTATCTCAATCGCAATTGTGTCGGTGCTTTGGTCGGCAGGCAGCCTTTCGGAGGAGCAAGAATGTCGGGAGTGGGCACAAAGGCAGGCGGCCCCGACTATCTTCTGCACTTTATGGACCCCAGAACCATAACCGAAAAACTATAAGATATGTATAGTTAAGATCTGAACACGTACTTTGAGAATCGAGCATTCAGCATCGAATATCAGTTAGTGATTATTCGTGAAAATTTGTGGCTAAAAAAAACGCTGACAGAATTAACTTCTGCTTAGAATTTTGCAGCCGTTCTCTGTCACCAGGACATCATCTTCGATGCGGATTCCGATTTTGCCGGGTATATAAATCCCCGGTTCGATAGTAATCACATCTCCGGCCTGTAATTTGCCTTTTGCTTTTTCCGAAAGGCGCGGTTCTTCGTGTACCTCCATGCCGAGTCCGTGCCCCGTCCCGTGGCCGTAAGGAGTCAAACCATATTTGCGCATAACATCTCTTGCTGCCTTATCGACATCCTTAAGATTAACACCCGCTTTGATTGAATCGATTGCCGCCTGCTGGGATTCAGCCACAATTTTATACATCTTTTCAAAAAGCCTGCCTGGCTTGCCAACCGCGAAAGTCCTCGTTATATCACAGGTGTAACCGTCAATCTGAGCACCGAAATCTATCAGGACACTGTCATTTTTCTTCAGCTTTCTGCCCGTAGGCTGATGATGAGGCCTCGATCCGTTCGGCCCGAATGCGATAATCGTCTCGAAACCGAATTTGGCGCCGAGTTTGCGCATCTCAAGTTCGAGTATTCCGGTTACTTCGTTTTCGGTCATGCCAGTCCTGATTTTTTTTCGGGTAATCGCCAGGGCCTTGTTCGCGATTCGCGCCGCCTTTTTTATCGTTGCGATTTCTGCCTGGTCTTTTGTCCTGCGAACGGTCTCCACTATTCCGCTGATTACCTTGGTCTTGACGCTTATTTCTTTTCTCAGTGCCTTAAGCGCCCCTGCTGTTATAGTGCTTTCAACCGCCAGCGTCTTTATTGATTTGCTCTTGCCGAGGAGCTTATTTACCGCCTTGGCTAAAGAATCCTTCCGTTCTATGATTTTACAGCCCGAACATTCACCCGCTGACTGCTCGGTATATCTGCTGTCGGTAATCAGATAAGTTTTTTTATTGGTAACCAGCGCCCAACTGTCATCGCCTAAAAAACCCGTAAGATAGCTTACATTAGGTACCTTTGTGACTAAAATAGCATTCGCTTTTTTATCTGCTGTTTTCTCTCGAACCTTTTTGGCTCTTTCGCTGATAATCTCTGCCTTTGTCATCCGGCGTCTCCGTAATTGTTTTAATGTTCACTTCAATGATAATGATTATATAAAGTTATGTGAAAAATTCAGTATTTTTTTGTTCTGGAACTTACATTCCCGATAATTTTCAGCCTTGCCGATGATGGTATTAGTCTGTAGAATGGCCTGACTTTTTGAATTAAAGGTGGTTGCATAAGATATGTTTTTTCTTTTACCGATACGAACAAGTATAAGGCCTTACCGCACTCCGTACGCGAATTACGCTCTTATAATTTTGAATTTTATTATTTTTCTGCTTTCCTGGATACCCATGGCGGCAAAAGACCAGAGCAATCTCCGGGCCTGGATTGACATTTTTATGCTTGTTCCCGCCAGGCCGCACCTCTGGCAGTTTATAACTTATGCTTTCCTGCATAGTGGTTTTTGGCACATCTTCTTTAATATGTATTTTCTCTGGATTTTTGGCAGAAACGTAAACGACAAGCTCGGTAATCTCGGCTACGTAACACTTTATCTTGCCGGTGCCGTTTGCAGCGGTATAGGCCATTCACTTCTAAGCAGCAATCCCGTCCTCGGTGCAAGCGGCGCAGTCGCCGCAGTAACAGGTGCTTATTTTGCATTGTTTCCTAACACTCTGATTACTGTTTTCTATATGTTCTTTTACATCTGGGATACCGTTGAAATCAGGGCTTTGTATCTGGTTGGTATAAAGTTGATTGTTTGGGACAATCTCATCGAAAGGGCAATGCCAAATGTCGCCTACGACGCCCACCTTTCCGGATACGCCTTTGGTATCCTGTCGATGTTATTGTTGCTTGCTTTGGGGCTTATCAGCAGCGCACATTCCGACCTGTGGTTCATGCTCAAACACTACAATCGCAGGCGGCAATACCGCGATGTCGTTGCCGGCGGATACGACCCATACGGCGCCAATAGGGTAAAGAAAATTAAAGGCCGCCAGGTTAAAAAGCAGACAATCAACAAGGAATTGGAGAAGCGTATCCAGTCGCTCAGAGGTGAAATTTCCAAAAGAATGGCCCAGCGGAATACATCCGCAGCGGCTCAGTTATATCTGGAGCTTATCGACCTGGACAGCGAACAGTTACTTTCCCGCCAGCATCTTCTCGATATAGCAAATCAGCTTACAAGCGAGAACAGGTACGCCGAAGCCGCACAAGCCTACGAAAAATTCATCGCAAATTACAGCAGCTACGAATACATCGAGCAGGTTAAGCTTATGCTCGGCATACTCTATGCCAGGTATCTGCAAAAACCTGATTTAGCGATTAAATACCTCGAATCCGCCCAACAAAAGCTCTCAAACCCCGACCAGCTGAAAATGTGCGAGGACGAACTTTCCCGCCTGAAAACTTAACTTCAAACTGGTTCTCGGATACTAAACGAAACACTTTGTAAAACTGGTATTTTTTATGAATTTATCAGCCCGCGACATTACCGCGGGTTTTAAATATTTAGCACCCAATCCCGTGCTGGGGGACATTGTCATTCCTGCGCACGCAGAAACCCAATTCGTTTAGCAGTCGCCGAAACGGCGACTTTTGATTAGCACCGTCACCTGCCTGCCCGCCGTCTTGTCCGCCATAGTCTTGACGACGGCGGAAGTTTAAACGAAGGATGGGTGGGCGGTGTATTTGTCATTCCTGCGCACGCAGAAACCCTGACACGACGAGGACCGTGCGACGTATTTACCAGCGTTATAACTTGCTCTCATTTTCAATCTTCAACGCCCTTATCCTTCATCCCTAATCATTATTCAATAGTCAATAATCAATATTCAATATTCAATTAACTTCCCCCTTGCCCATATTCACAAAAATACTATAATCTTATCATCCTTATAAAAGTACTTTATAACAACCTAAGAGGAAAACATGGCATAGGGCGAAAAATCGCAAAAAAGGTAAAATATGAAGCTGACCGATAATGAAATCAGGGCTTAACGGGGTAAGGAATAAAAGTAGCAAAACCGAAGGCAATAAGCAAATAAATACAGTGAAAGATTACTATATGCATCATTTTACGAAATACAAAGACGATTTCGATAATAAATATAGTAATAAAAAAGAATTTGTTTGTTTTCTGCCGGTAGATACGACACTGAACAAAAAGACCCAAATCAAGGGAGCAAGAGGGAACCCTAACGAAGAATATTACAAATGGCAATTTCTTTCGGGGATAGTAAATTCTGGAATGTATGCCAAGGATTTCATCGGTACAGAGGTATATTTTCCAAAAGGGAATAAATCATCAGCACCAATAAAATTTGATGGAGCAATTTTTGATGATAAGGACTGGTTTAACCATTACAAAAATTGGGGAACAGATAATGAGCAAAAAGAATTAGATTGGTTACGCCAACATTTAATTGGAGTAATTGAATTTAAAAGAGAAGATAGTAAAGACATTGAAACAGTTTATAACCAACAGTTAAAGCCAGCATTAAAAGAAAGTGAAAGAGAATTTTGTTTAGGTGTCCTTTATGATACAGAGCGCCTTTACTTATTCCGAAAACACAAAAATATATTCTTACGATTAAACGATGAATACAATCAGAAAAAGGAAAAGAGCAGCACAAAAGACCTTTCATTGCATCTACCTGATCCTTATCGAAATATTCCGACTTATGAAGATCTCATAGATTGGGTGCACCCAAAAGAAATTGATCGTTCCAAGCGAACAATTCAAGACTTGGATGTGGTTTCAGGCGCTCATTCCCAGCAAATTAATAATGCAATGTCTGCTATCTTGAGGACAATGGAAGAAAAAGGAATGGTCAATCAGCGTGGATATGAAATTCTCATTCAGATTTTGGCTCTCAAAATCTTTGATGAAAAGCGAAACGAACGCAATACCAAACGACACCTTGTCTTTTATATCAACAAGGAAGAGAAAACCTACAAAAATCTTAACGATTCTGTCATACAATCATTTCTTTTGAGGATTAACAAACTTCGGGAAGATGCAGAAGGCGTTTACTATCGCATTTTGCAGGACGATCCATTGAATGATAAAAACGAAAACCATGTTAGAGTTTTGGTTCAAGTTGTAAATCAGTTTCAGGACTATTCGTTTGTATTTTCACACAAAACAGACCTTTACCAGTTGGTATTTCACCGTTTTGCTGCAGAATTCTCGAAACAACAAAATGCACAATTTGTTACACCACTTCCTATCATCGACTTTTTGGTGAATATTGTAAATCCTAGAAACGGAGAAACTGTAGTTGACCCGACAGTTGGAATTGCTGACTTCCTTTCCGTTTCATACGTGAACTCGAATAGCAAGTTAAATGATGGAAATATTTACGGAATGGAAATTGACCCACAAATGATAATGCTTGCAACTTTAAATATGCTGCTGAATGGGGATGGCAACGCAACGCTGAAAGCAGAACCGGGGTATGGATCCATTCTTCATAAATTTGACCACAAAGGAGACTTACTTGAGCTTATTCCACAATTCAATAAAAATGGAAATTGGGATAACCGTAAGGACATTAAGAAACTGAAAAAATTTGATGTAGTTCTTACCAATCCACCATTTGGTGAAGACCGTGCTTGGCGACCAGATCCCAAAACCGGTGAAACTGAATTAGCTGAATGCTATGAGTTGTGGGACATTGCTCGTGCTGGTGATTGGATCGACAAAGGGCTAGTTTTTCTAGAAAATGCCTACCGCATTTTAGAAGACAATGGTCGTTTAGGTATTGTTCTTTCAAACTCTATTGCATCTATCGACCGTTGGCAAAAAGCCCGTGAATGGGTAATGGATAAAATGAGAATCGTTGCAATTTTTGATCTGCCCGCCAATGTATTTGCTGAAACGGGCGTAAATACTACACTCCTGATTGCATATAAACCAACAAACAAAGAATTGCAAAAATTAAGAACTGCTGGTTACAAAATTTTCCTTAAAGACATTCAAAAGATTGGTTATGAAATTCGCACATCAAAACGTGTAAAGAAATTTGAACCACTTTATAAAATCAACTATACAACTTTTGAAGTAGACATAGATAAAGAAGGTAATCCTATTTTGAATGAGGAATTTACTGAAACGGTTCATGAGTTTAGGGAGTGGTGTAAAACACAAGAGGAAACCTTGCAAGATCTATATATTAGAGCCAAGTAATTATGCGATATACTGTCGTTCCCAAAGAAATATCATCGTCAGAAATTATGAATAAGGGATTTTCTTTTTCATCTGCTCAATACAAACGTATTAATATTTCTAACACAAACTGCATTTTTGTTCGTGATTTTTTGAGTCGTAATTTAAGAAATTCTGATTTAGGTTCTGAAGTTGGTTCAGTTAACTACATTGACTACTCGCCAAAATTTTTCTTCCGAACAAAAGGTTTGCAGGAATATTCATTATTGCCTGATATCAATTCAGAAAGCGTTACACCCGTAAATCCTAAAGCATTTATAAATCATGAGTTAAAGGAAGGTGATGTGATAATTTCCAAAGACAGCAATATTGGTGAAGTAATAATACTCGATATAGATTATCCCGACTGGATGCTTTCTGGGGCATTATATAAACTGCCAATAAAAAAGTGGAAATACTATTTACTTACATTTATGAAGCACAAATGTTTTCGTGAGCAGTTAGATTTTATGGTTCCCAAAAGTGCTACAATTCGCCACGCTAAGTCAATGTTTTTAGATTGTAAAGTTCCATTACCGAACAAGAATCAAGATCAAGTAATTAAATATGTAGAAGAACTTACAAAAGCACTCATTAACAAAGAAAAGAAAATTAAGAGCAATCATCAGCAAATTCATCAAATAATAAAAACAGAAATTGAAGAAAATCAAAAATCTAAAAAGTTTCAATATGAATTCCCCAGTTTAGATGATTTAAAGTATTCTGAAAGAATGGACACGAGCGTATTTACTCCATATTTCAAATGTGAAGAATTTAAAATCAAAAACTACAAAAATGAATATTCTTCGATTGAACATTTGGATTTTGGATCATCACGAGGACAAAATTTACAAATTTCAAATATTGGTGAAAGTATATACTCAGACAGATACCACAAAGGGTTTTACACTTTAATGTTACCAAAACATTTATCAAAATATGGAACTGTAAACGAGGTAGAATATTTAGGTAATAGACGAGATTTAAAAATACTCAAGAAGGGAGATTTAATTTTTGGAGCAGAGGGGTTCGAAAAAGGAAGGTCAATTGTAATACTTGATGAAAGAGGTAGAACAATAACAAACATCCATGGTATTACCTTGCATCACAAAGAGGGGAATATTCAACTTTCAATTTTTGTAAAGTGCTTTCTTGACTATTTACGAAATATCGGTCTCCTTGATCGCTATGCTGTTGGTGGTAATGGTGGAAGTTTAGCAATGAAATATTGGAGCGTTATTCCATACCCAAATTTTCCCGACAATAAACAAAAAGAAACAGCAAAACTCTATCATAATCCTCAGGCGATACTTGATACATCCAGACTCACAATTGATAATTTTGTTCAGCTTGACAATACATTCAATCAAAAAGCAGGAATAACAGAACTTGATGAAACAGCGAAGAAGATAAAAGCTCGATTAGAGGAAGTAATAGACCAAATAGTCAAAGGACAATCAGTCGATATTGACTTTGATTTTTTAAAATAAAAAGACAAGCAGGCAGCAATTGTAAATGAATAGGTTATCCTCTCTACGTTATCTGCGTTACTTGTCCGGCATAGCCCGTAGGGCGAAGACGGAATCCGTGTCCAATATTTCCGTGTCAGTCAGTCAGTAGTCCGTGTCAGTCTGTGATTTTAATACCCCCATTTTTAGTCCCAAAACACGCTACCTGTCAATGACAGGTAGTGGTTTCCTCCTTTTGTGCAGATTCGTGAAATTTGTGGCTCAAAATCCTCTCCGAATTTTTTGAAAGATAAAAGCACCCTAAAATTAATCCGTGTAAATCCGCGAAATTTTAACCGCCGTGGCGGTCCGTGGTTACAATATTGAAAAACAAAAAATAAAAATCAATTAAATCAGCGTAATCAGTGATTCACATATATCTTCTTAATCCTGCCTGCCTCAACGAAGGCGGGTTATCCTGTCAAAAAATCCATCCTGTCTAACAATTTTTGTGCTTTATGTGGCTAAAAAAAATCCCGTCAATCCTGTTATCCCGTCTAAAAATATATCCTGTCCGTGTTTATCCGCGGTAGGCTATCCGGCAAAGCGGCACACAAAGTTTTGCTGCATAGAGGCTTATGACAAAGGCAGAGTTTGTCCAGAAAAACATTGACAACAATCAAAACCGATGTTACCTTTTATTCGTAAAGGACATTTCAAGGAATTAAGGATATTAATGTTTTTCGGAGACTGAGAAATGGATTCTCGACTAATTTCAAATCTTTGTTTAGTGTTGATTAGCCTATCGTTTTTAGGATGTGTTTGCCTCGGCGCCGATGATACGAAAACCGCAGAGCAGATGACCTTCCCGGATTTCCCTTACTTCGCCCGGATAACAGGGGATAATGTTTATGTCCGTTCCGGGCCGGGGACGAATTACTACAGGTGCACAAAGCTCAATCAGGGCGATATGGTAAAGGTTGTCAGCAGGGAGAACGCCTGGTCGCGGATTGTGCCCACCGAAACGAGTTTTTCCTGGATATCGAAGCAGTACGTTTTCATCGACGCTTCAAATCCGGACATAGGTATTGTTACTGTTGACAAAGCTTATGTTTACGCTGGATCTGAATACATTGAACCAATACACTCCGAAGAGGTCCAGCTCACATTGAACAAAGGCGATAAGGTAAACCTCCTGGGTGAGGAGGTCGGCGATTACTACAAAATCGCGCCGGTTGCAGGGACGTATTTCTGGGTCAGTACTCAGTTCATCAAACCGGTTGATGTTACTAAAGCCCAGGTGCAGGAGGTCAAACCTGAAGCAGTGCCCCGGGTAGAGGAACAGGCAAAGCCCGAACTTAAGCTGCCCGAAGAAATGAAATCTGTTGTTACAACAAGCCTTCCTGAAAATACCGAAAGACTGAAAAAATACTATAAGCTCCAGGATATAGTCAAAGCCGAATACACCAGGCCATTGTCCGAGCAGGATTATTCAACGGCAAAACAAAACCTTAACGACCTTATCGGAGCCGATAAAGACGACAAGGCCGCGCTCTATGCCGAATATCTGCTCAGCCAGATAAAACGTTTCGAGCTTGCCGCTGATGTTGAAAGAGAAAGCAAGCTGCAAAATTCACAGCTCGATAGAACAATCCGGCGAATCGAAAATGCCCGCTCACAAAGGGCCTCTGAGTTCAAAGATTACGGCAGGTACGCGGTCATCGGCAAAATCAAAGAGTCCAGCGTGTACGGCCCGGAGGTAGTTCTGCTGCATTATACCGTTGTTGACCGCGACAACAAAATCATTTGCTATGCCCTTCCCGCCGGCGCCGCCGGCCATACTAATTTAGACGAGTACGTGGGCAAAAAAATCGGCCTTATTGGGATTATCGAGCCGCATCCACAAACGTCGGGAGCACTGGTCAGATTCAGCGGTATAGAAATTATTGATTAAGCTGCTGGTTATATTGATTTTTAGACACTGATTTACACAGATAAACACTGGTTTTGAGCCACGAATCAGCCTTCGCTGAAGCTTCCGTCTTCGTCCTTCGGGCTTCCGCCTATGCTTATAAGCTGCGGCGGATAAAACGCCGGACAGGACGGCGGACAATTTCCACGAAGTGATTTGATAAGGCCGTTTTACGGCCTGTGTGTTCTCAGCCTAAAGTCTTTCATTAAGCGAGCTTATTCAAGACTTTGGGCCTCGTCCACTTTCGCTACGCTCAAAATAAAATCTCCACACGAATTATTACTTTGGCACAAATTTACTTCTATCCCGATGAATCGGGACTACATTGGTTATTGGATATTGAATTCCGGCTTCGCCGGATTTTCCCTTGCCCATATCTACAGAAATACTATAATCTCTTCGTCTGCCATAAGTTATGTAAATAATTACGTCCTCTTGAATTTATAGGGATTTATGATACAATCTTCTCGTACAAAGGAGATTATTTGAATGGAATCAAGAATCATCGAAATTACATCTACCGCTCACAAATACGGTAATTTGAATATAAATCGATGTGGTAAGAGTTTTTTATTATTTATCTTTGAATAGAATGACATTACTACTAAACAATCATATTGAAATCATCATAGATTGTCATAGAGCATTCGAAAATCACTTTTCAGATGTTTTAAAAGTAGCTCCTTCCCTAACCAGAAAAATTGTTAGCTATCAGGGCAATAAAAATGAGCCGTTTTATAGATGGTATAAATATAAAGAAGCATTTTCCTCATCGTTAGTTGAATATCTTCTTTTTAAGTATAATATCCCAAAAGGAACTGTTTTCGATCCTTTTGCAGGTATAGGAACTACTTTATTTACAAGCTCACTTTTAGGATATGATTCAGAAGGTATCGAATTGCTACCGGTAGGCCAAGAAATTATTTTTAATCGAATCTTGGCGCAATTTGACATGAAGGAGTCTGATATAAATATATTAGAAAAATGGAAAAATGAAACCCCTTGGAACTCCGGTATAAACCCCCAGAAACTAAATTACCTCAGGATCACCCAAGGAGCTTACCCAAAGACTACCGAACGAAGAATAGGACAGTATCTCGCAGAGCTTGGGAGACTAAATAATGACAAAGTAGCAAAAATTCTTCTATTTGCACTAATGTGTATACTTGAATCTGTTAGTTATACCCGGAAGGATGGACAATATCTTCGTTGGGATTATAGATCTGGCAGAGGGAATGGCCAAAATACCTTTGATAAGGGGAAAATATTATCTTTCAATAAAGCAATTAAGCAAAAATTGGAGCAGATAATATACGACATTAAAAACCCCAGAACAGGCCTGCTATTTTCTGAAGAACTGACTTCAATAGGAACTATAAAAGTTCACAGAGGATCCTGTTTAGATATTTTGCCCCAGATTGATTCTAACAAGTTTAAAACGATTATTACCTCCCCTCCATATTGTAACCGATATGATTACACAAGGACCTATGCCCTCGAACACGCTTTGCTGGGAATAAATGAAGTAGAATTATCTAATCTGAGACAAACGATGTTAAGTTGTACAGTGGAAAATAAACCTAAAAAACTTTACGATATTTGCGTAAACTATTCTAAGGTTGACAAGATTTTCGAAAACCAGAAACTTCTAAATCTTATTTTAGATTACCTTGAAAAACAGAAAATTGATAAAAAGCTGAATAATAATGGCATACCGCGAATGATACGAGGGTATTTTAATGAAATGGCCGTTGTTATTTCAGAGTGTTTTAGGGTTTTGGGTAACAATGGCTATATGTTTATGGTAAATGATAACGTTCGTTATGCAGGAGTTTGTATCCCTGTTGACCTGATACTTTCAAAAATAGCAGAAGACATTGGTTTTGAAATTGTAAACATTCTTATTTCGCCACAAAATAAGGGGAACAGTAGCCAGCAGATGGGAGATTATGGTAGAAAAGCCATGAGAAAATGTGTTTATGTCTGGAGGAAGCCTTGACCTCTTACAAAAATCATATCAAGTCATACAATGATCTTATAACACCATATCAAGCCACTCGTGCAGGTTTTATTGAAATTGCTCTTGAAAAAAATCGCAAAGCAATAACCTTAATAATAAATGCTTCTTGATTTGGCATGAATTTATGATACAATCTTTCCGTACAAAGGAGATTATTTGAATGGAATCTCGCATCATAGAAATTACGTCTGCCGCGCACAAATACGGCAATCTTAATCTACGTTCTTGTGGAAAAGGATTTTTCCCGGCTGATGCATTTGGCGCCTCATCAGTAACCAAAGGAACGGGGAAACCGATTACTTTACAAGTCGAAGGGCTAAAAGACGTAATTAAAACAGACATCCCAACAGATAATAAAACTAATAAACCAAGATGGATTTTCCGTAATCGATCTTGGGTCAAACAATTTATAGAAATTCATGAGATTGCTCCTGGTCAAAAAATTACTATTAACCGTGTCCAAAAGAGAACTTACGAAATTATCCCCCACAATGGCAACGGAGAAATCAATCCTAAACAAATAGAACCCGATAAGACAAAACAAAAAACGTATGTTAATGAATCTGCAAAATCACAGAAAATTTCTACAAAGATTTTAGATATTAATTATGAACGCACATGCGGATGTAAACCAAATCACATAAATTGTCTACCTGCAAAAGAATGGCTTAAATGCCAATTGGGTGTTTGGCAATTTAACTATGAATCAAGAGATATTCGTGATAAAAATATTCATCCTGCTACTTTTCCCATTTCACTCCCAAGAAAACTTATCGAATTATTTAGTCATCAAGGCGAGTTAATCCTTGACCCGTTTGCCGGAAGCGGAACTACCTTGATTGCGGCACAAGATTGTGGCCGTAATGCTGTTGGCTTCGATCTTCTTTCAAAATACGTAAAATTAATGGGACGAAGATTGAAGGACAATGCTAATCTGTTTAGTGACGCTAAACAGATAGCAGTATGCGAAGATGCAATTAATATTCATAAATATTTACCACAGGAGTCAGTAAAACTTATTTTTACTTCTCCTCCCTATGCAAATTTACTTAACCGAAAACGCAAAAATAAATCTCGAAGAAATAGAAATAATGAACAACTCGGAAAGATAGAACAATACTCACAGGATCCTCGTGATCTGGGTACAATGTCCCTAGAAAATTATACAACTGCTATGGGAGATATACTCGAATCTTTATTGCCACTTCTTAAACCTAAGGGGCATTGTGTCATAAATGTACCAGATATGTGGTGGGAAAATAAGCGCATAACAATACACGTCTCTCTTATTCAGGAACTTCGTAAACATGGTTATGAGCTTCGCAACATCATTATCTGGGATAGAACAAATATTGTGAATCAAATCGGAATCTTTGGTTGGCCAAGTAACTATATTACGATGGGAGTAACTTTCGAGTATTTACTTGATTTTTGGCGCCCTCCGGAACAATGAATCTTCTCTCAAAAGAAAAGCTCATAGACTCTATCCGAAAAATACGAGATGCCGGATGGCATCGTAGTGTCAAAAAGACTCGAAATACCCGAAATGATGGAGCAGTGGGTAATACTTTAGAAGTTCTTCTTGGTATCGAAGAAAATAACTTACCCATTCCCAATGCTCAAGAATGGGAGCTTAAAGGCCAGAGACTTCATAGTTCTTCTCTTATAACATTAAAACATATTGAGCCATCTCCACAAGGTGCAAAAATTGTATCGAATATTCTTCTTCCTCTTTATGGTTGGCCACACAAACAAGCAGGAAAGAAATATCCTGCGAATGAAATGAGCTTTAGATCAACAACTAGTGCAACATCGCATACGAAACGTGGTTTTCGGATAGTTGTTGATACCGAAGAAAAAAAGGTTAAATTCATTTTTGACGTTAATAAAGTTAATAGTACCGATTCTGACGTTTCGCACTGGCTGCAAACTGTACGAGAAAGAGTAGGATTAGATCCTATCAATCCAGAACCGTATTGGGGTTTCGAAGATCTGCGTTATGCCATCGGTGAAAAAATAAAGAATTGTTTTTATTTAGTTGCAGAATCTAAAGTAGAAAATAAGCACGAGTATTTTTATTATAAGGACCTATACATCTTATCAGGTTTTTCATTTGAACGATTTCTCAATTGCATTAGTGACGGCAGTGTACTCATAGATTTTGATGCCAGGACAGGACACAATCATGGCACAAAGTTTCGCTTGAAACAGAATTCTTGGACAAAACTTTATTCCGATGTGCAAAAGGCGATTTGATTATTTTATAGTTAAAATATTCCTCAATATTTTTTGCAAATAATGACCAAAAAGAAAAAGCAATCTCCCTGCCTCTCCGAATTTTTTGAATGATAAAAGCACCCTAAAATTAATCCGTGTAAATCCGAGAAATTTTAACCGCCGTGGCGGTCCGTGGTTAAAAAATTTATGAAAAATTTCAAAAGATTCTCTTGACATAAGTTTGATAATATGTTATAATACGCATTAGTTCACCATATAGTGAACGTGCAACTGTATTTTTAGGCCAAAAATGGGCATTTTTAAGTCATAAACAACAACCCCCGATGCCCTTCGACAAGCTCAGGGTGAAAATCGGGGAGCTAAATTTCCCAACGATACCCCCCAGCGCGGGATTGAGGCTAAATATACCTACGAAAACCCCCAGTGAAACTGGGGGCTAAATAAACCCTCGCCGCATCCGTCTTTACTGCGTTACGCCGAGATAAAAGCAGCGAGGCTAAACAATCCCCGGCCCACATCCGCCTTCGCTTCCGGCGTCGTTTCACTGTGCCGAGACAGGTCGCTGCGCCGGACAAGCCGGCGGGACGGGGGTGACCGGGCTAATCAAATCAAGAAAACATGCCTTGCTACCGTGTCAAAATCTACGTACCGCGGGTCATCGACCGCATCCTCGTTGCGCCGCTGTTGTTGTTGCGCTGGGTTTGGTACGGTTATACCTTTCGCAGGATACGGTTACGCAATTTTAAGAAGTGCGCAATTGTCGATACGAAGGATTTTCACGAATTTTCCCAATATATCTGGTGGTGCCGGCGTCCCGATGTCGCGGCAGGGGCGGTTCGCATAGCGTTTAAGAAAGGAGTGGTCCAATGCATATATCTGCATCGTGAAGTAATGAAAGAACAAATAATTTCTAAATCCGAAATCCTAAACAGCAAGGCCATCCTTCGTCCAGAAAACGGGACTACGGAGGGCAGGCAAATATCAAATCCTAATGACGAAAAATCAAAAAAGGCAAGAAAAAGAGCAGTATCTAAACTGGCTGTGGACCATATTGACCGCGACTCTCTTAATAACAAGAGGGAAAATTTACGATTCGCGACGAGGTCACAAAATTGTATGAACGTAGGTAAAAGAAAAAAAGTAAAGTCGAGATATAAGGGGACTTATTATTCAAAAAGAGAAAAGATGTGGCGTGCTGAAATACGAGCGTATAATAACAAGATAAGTCTCGGCAGATACAGTGATGAGGTTGAAGCGGCAAAGGCATACGATAAAGCAGCGATACAATATCACAAAGAATTCGCATGTTTAAATTTTCCGCCTCGGCAGAAGCCAAGAGGCCTGCGTGGAATAATTCGCAATTGCTGGTTTAAGATTCTCAATACGCGATACGCACGCCTGTCCTGAGCTTGCCCACCGCGGCGGTCGAGTCGAAGGAACGCGCTACGAGTTAATGGACGCTCCAGAGGTACATCACTTCAGGTGTCGCCAGCTCGTAGAGGGTTTTCCTGTCGAGCTTGAATATGCTTCTTGCCTCTGCGCCGAGGAGGCTTCCCAGTGAGAACGGTCTTTTGTATTCGACCACCTGGGCATTTTTGATTCCGGCAAGCTCCTCTGCGGCGCTCACGGCATCTTCGAAGTAACCGATTTCATCTATCATTTTCTCATTAAGAGCTTCGTCAGCGGAATATATACTTCCGTCGGAAAGACGCATAACATCATCCATTGATAATTCGCTTCTTCCGTCAGCTACGATTTGGGTAAATCTTTCAAAGGCAGGCTGAATAACCTTTTTGTCAAGGTATGCAAGCTGCTCTTCGCTTGGTTTTTGAAATGAGTTTGGCCAGTCTTTCTTCTCGCCGCTTTTAATAATAACTGGCTGAATGCCGAGTTTATCTTCGAGAAGTTCCTCTACGACGAGATAGCCCATAATCACACCTATCGAGCCGGTAATAACGGTAGGTTCTGCAACGATTTCATCGCTTGCCACCGATACATAGTAACCGCCTGAAGCAGCGAGATTACGCATAAAGGCTATAACCGGTTTTCCGGTCATATCTCTATAGTTTATAATTTCATTATAAATCCTGTCACTGCCGGATATTGTCCCGCCCGGTGAATCAACGCTCAATATTACGGCTTTTACACGATTGTCCTGCCAGGCGTGCTGGAGCTGCTCTATAATATCCTTAGCTGTAGTCGAATCGATTATGCCGTTGATTTTTATTACCGCTATTTTTTTACTGCTATCGCCGGTCACAACGACTTTTTCTGTCATTATATCAGTCTGGCCGGTAACAAGAAATGCCAGCAGCCCGACTATCATCAGGAAAAACACTATATTTCCAAGGACCGATAACCCAAGAGATATGCCCCAGAATATCTTCCAGCCGCTTTTTTTCTTCGGAGGTTCGGGCGGTCCATAAGGCCTGGATAAATATTCGCCGGGTTGCTGCGGTGGCAAGGGACCGGGCTCGTTTGACTTGTTATTATGCTCAAAATCCATATTTGACCCTTTCAAAATCAGGCTGGCATTGTAAAAACCATATACCTTTCTGTCAAAGACCAACTAAATTAATATTTTTGAACACGGATAGCTGACTTCGGCTTGTGAGCTGTGATTAAACAAAGCGGCTTCTATGCCGATAGAACGGATACTTATGGAAATATAAATATCAGTTTATAGGACTGTTAGATTAAAGACGGCCACTCAGGTGGATTTTAGATTACTTTGAAAAATTTGGGGGAAACATTAATGGCTGTTGAGGAAAATAAGGCCAATATGAAAAAGGCATCAGGAAAAAGGGCATCTGCAACACAGCCGAAAGGCAGTACAGCAAATGGAAACTCTTCTGTTTACAGCACCAACTGGGCAAAGTTAAGTGACATAATGCATAAAAATGTTGTCGCAACAGGCCCTGATGAAAATGTTGTAGAAGCCGCCAAAAAGATGTCTGACAGAAGCATAAGCTGCATGGTAATAACCGAGCAGGATAATATCACAGGCATTGTCACGGAGACCGACTTTATACGTAAAGTTCTGCCGCAGCATGAAAAATATAAAGAGCTCAGCGTCGGCCGGATAATGACAAGTCCGGTTGTAACGTTATGCCAATCGGTGCCGCTGGTCGAGGCAAGCCAGATAATGGAAGAAAACAATGTCAAGCGACTGCCCGTTACCAGAGACGGCAAGCTGGTCGGCATTGTTACGCAAACGGATTTGATACAGGCAATGACAACGCACATCTATTGCGATATATCCGAAATAATGTCGGAAAATATCGCATCAGTGAAAACTGGCTCAACTGTCGCTCAGGCCGCTGAGAAAATGGCATCGGATAAGATATCCTGTCTTGTCGTAAAGGATAAAGAAAGGGTAACCGGTGTAATTACCGAACGGGACATTGTGAAGAAAGTTGTTGCCGTCGAGAAAGACCCTTCAGGTATGGCAGTTGAGGAAATAATGTCCAGTACGATTGTCAGTGTACCAAGCGACTATTCCGCGTTCAGCACCGGAAAAGTGATGGAAAGCAAAGGTGTCAGGCGTGTACTGGTGATAGATGGTGACAAACTTCGCGGAATTGTTACACAGACAGATATATTCCGGGCTGCAAAACAGATGCTCGACGAGCAACGAAAACACAGCATTATGCAGTCTGAAAGCTCTCAAAACGCTATTTGCGACATCCGTGCCGATTATGTTGTAACTTATGCCAATCCGGCGTTAATTCATTTACTCGGCGCCGAAAATCAGGACCAGATAGCAGGGAAGCAATTTCTACCTGTTCAGTTCTGGGCAAATCCGAAAGATTCCGAAAAATTCCTTAATGAACTAAAAACTGGTGAAATTGAATTAAAAGAGCTCCAGTTTAAGTCAACAACCGGCAAAAAACTTTTTGTCACGGCATTTGTAACTTACACCAAAAACGCCCAGGGACAAACGGAAAACATCAGAATCGTAATTTACGATATTACAGCCAAAAAACAGCTTGCCGAGCAGAAGAGATTGGAGCAGGACCTCAAGGAGAGCGAAGAGAGATTCCACAACCTTATGGAACACACCCCCGGCGTTTTACAGGGGTATGGGACTGATGGGAAGATTTTTTACTGGAACAGGGCAAGCGAAAAGATTTTTGGTTACAGCGCCGAGGAGGCAGTTGGTAGAAAGATAACCGACCTTATTGTGCCGGATGACTTGAAGGAAGAGTTTGAGGATAAACTAAAAGCCGGTGCTCAGGCGAAAGAATCAGGGCAGTTTGTTCCGCAGGGAGAGATGACCTTAAAGAACCGCAAAGGTGAGCCTGTACCGGTACATTCAATCCATACCCTTGTTAACATCGAAGGCAAAGAACCGCTGCTTTTCAGAATTGACGTTGACCTTTCCGAGAGGAAAGAAATCGAAAGGCAATTGAAAGCGGCGATAGCAAAAGCTGAAAAAGCACAATCCGCGCTGGAAGTGGCCAACAAAAAACTCGAAGCAACAGCAAATGAAGCGAACTCTCTCGCTCAGGAAGCCATGGTAAGCGACTTGTCGAAAAGCCAGTTCCTGGCAAGTATGAGTCATGAAATAAGAACACCGCTAAATGCCATCATAGGTCTCTCTGAGGTTCTGACCGAGGAAGAACTCAACGACGAGCAAAAGAATTACCTCGGTATGATACGCGAAAGCGCACAGAACATGCTTGTTCTGATTAATGATATACTCGATTTTTCCAAGATTCAGGCGGGGAGCTTTGACCTGAATGTCACTGAATCTTCTGTCGAGCATTTGTTAGCGGTTATCGAATCGCTGATGAGGCCTCAGACAATCGAGAGAGACCTTGAATTCAGGGTTTATCAGGTTACAGACCTGCCGACCATGATTCAAACCGACACTATGCGTGTGCGACAGTGTATTTTGAACCTTATTAATTTTGCAATTTCTTCTACCGAGACGGGACATATTTATGTAAATGTCGCACTTGAAGAAAACAACGGACAAGACTTCATAAGATTTGACATTGAAGATACATCCGACGGAATCAGCAAAGAAGATATTGAGAAAATATTCGACAGATTCACACCGTCCGCTTTACTGAATAATGCATCAAGTAATGTAAACTTAGGTCTGGCTGTTACCAGGAAGATTGCCAATCTGCTCGGTGGTGATGTGTCTGTAAAGAGCCGACAAGGCAACGGTAATAAGTTTTCATTATTGATACCAACCGGTGTAGATGTCAAGACTCAGGCGACCTTCAATAAATACGACAGGATGGAAAAAATACGTACCGTTTCTGCAAAAGAAAAAGGTGCTGATGATAAGTTTTACGGCAAGGCTCTCGTAGCCGAAGATACCCCCACCAATCAGACGCTTATTCAATTGCTGCTTGAGAGACTTGGACTGGATGTAACCATAGCTGAGGATGGGATGCAGGCCGTCGAAAGGGCACAAGCTGAGTCATTTGATATTATTTTGATGGATATTCAGATGCCCAATATGAACGGTTACGACGCTACCAAGAAGCTCAGACAGGAAGGTTTTGATAAACCGATAATCGCCGTTACCGCTCATGCGATGAAAGGCGACAGGGAAAAATGCCTTAAAGCGGGTTGCGACGATTATATTTCCAAGCCCATAGACCGTAATGAGCTTGTTAAAGTTCTTAGATTGCATTTGCCTATCGGACAAGAACCTCTTTCGGCAGAGGTTGAACAAGTGAACTCGCAAGTAGAGGAGCTAAGCGATATGTGTGAACAGGCAGATGAGCGGATCGAGAAAAACATCCGGCAGCTTTCAGATGACAGCCAAAGCCCGGTTGATTGGGAGGCTGTCACTGAAATGTGTGATGACGAAGAGGTTGTATGCCAGGTTGTGGAGATGTTCTTAAACGACAGTCCGAGATGTATTGGCTCACTGGCGGAGGCTATTAAAGACGCAAATCCAAAGCTTATACGAATGTATGCTCACAGTCTGAAGGGAGCTTCATCGCAAATAGGAGCGAAGAAACTTGCCGATGTCGCTTACCAGCTCGAATGTGCCGGCAGAGACAAAAAGTTTGATAATGTGCCGGAATTATTCAACCAGATACAGGATGAATACGGCAAGATTTCGGTGTTCTTGTCACAGCCTGACTGGATGCAGCAGGCCAAGCAGCAGCACGCCCATACCGCATGATGGGTCGTTATAATTCGTTTCCCGCATCTCGTCGCTCGTATCTCGAAGATGTACTGTATTCTGTGTTCCGGCTTCTGTTTTAATTTATGAACGTTTCAAAGAGCTT
>JAFGGH010000020.1 GCA_016930645.1 Sedimentisphaerales bacterium | reverse complement strand
TTCCGCCCTGCCATTGCTTTGTGCCGGTATGCATTACGCCTTTGAGGAATGTTCCGGCGGCGACGATTACCGTTTGGCAGCCAAACTTTCTGCCATCGGTACATACAACACCTTTGATTTGACTATTTTCGATAAGTATTTCAGCGACTAATCCTTCGATGATTGTAAGATTATCAGTTTCTTCGAGTTTTGTTCGGATAAATTCCGAATATTTATATTTATCTATTTGCGCCCTTGGCGATTGCACCGCTGCGCCTTTAGAGCGGTTGAGAAGCCGAAACTGAATCCCTGTCGCATCTGTCGCAAGCCCCATCAGTCCGCCCAGAGCGTCTATTTCTCTTGTGATTTGTCCTTTGCCGATTCCGCCGATGGCAGGATTACAGCTTGCCTTTGCGATTGTATCTTTACTAATGGTTATAAGAGCCGTCTTGCATCCGATTTTCGCCGCCGCGTGTGCCGCTTCTGCACCTGCGTGCCCTGCGCCGATTACTATACAATCGAAATGTTCAGCCATAGAATTCACAAAGGTTACAGAAATAACTTACCTTTCGTAGTTCGGTTGTGGTTGCGACGCTCGTTTCGTTTGTCGTGTTTCGGCTGCGTATTATACAACGATTTACGACCATCGCAACCGATACGAGCCTCGATACCATAACCGTTTGACATTTCTCCTTACTTCTTTGCTTCCTTACTTCCTTATTTCTTTTGCTCTTTGTGTCTTGGTGCCTTCGTGGCTACTTGTCTGATATAGCGACAGCCGATGCCATAACGAAATTCGCCGTATGACTGATGCTGAGGCTTATTTCGCCGATTCCCATTTTCGATGCGATTTTTTTCACTTCCCCGCTAAGCGTAACCTGCGGCTGACCGAGCGGATTATTGACTATCTCGATATCCGTCCAGGCGATTTTGCCCCGCCACCCTGTACCAAGCATTTTCAGTACCGCCTCCTTCGCCGCGAATCTGCCGGCAAGTTTCTCGACGCGGTTTTTCACCGCATCAGCCTGTTCCTGTTCGGCTTTGGTAAAAACCCTGTCCAGAAAATGCTCGCTGTGCCGCTGAAGCATCTTTTCGATCCGCGGGCAATCGACCAAATCTATACCGTGAAGAATTTTATTCATCTTTGCCAATTTTAATTTTCTTTCATCCGCTCACATGCCAGTCCTGCCAGGCCTTTTGCGTGCAGTACTCAAGAAAACCTTCGGCATAAGATAAATCTACCTGTGATATTATTTTATCCATCATATCGTCAACGCGTTTCTTGCGTTTTTCATACATCATCCTTGATTCCACATCTCCCTGGACTTCTTCGAATGGTTTGCAGCTGGCGATCTGCCTATTTTCAAGTTTCACAATAAAAATATGTCCTCCCTCTGCGACAGGTTCACTGACCTGCCCGATATCCAAATTATCAATCGCTTTTTCAATCGCGTCATAAGGTTCGGCAAGTGAACCCGGCCTGATAGGCCTCCAAAGACCGCTGTCTTTCGCGGCATGGTCGTTAGAATACTTCTTCGCAAGCTCGCCGAAATCCTCACCCGCTTTAATTCTCTCCGAAAGCTGGGCCGCAAGTTCCCCGGCCTTCTGTTCAGCATTAACATTCGGATCGTTTGCATCGGCAAATTTGGCAACTTCAAGGTCGATGAGCCTGAATTTCAGTTGTCCTTCGATAGTAAAATATTCGTTCTTCATACTGTTGTAATAATCCAAAAGTTCAGAATGCGTCACCGGCTTGTCCACCTTGATTTCTTCCGAAACAAACGACTGCACAAGCAGCGACCTTCTCTGGAACTGGTAAAAATCCTTCCACGTCGTCCCCATACTCTTAAGCACTTTCTCCGCGGCCGCGTAATCGCCGCCGTACTGCGCAATAAACCTTTGTACTTCCTGCTCGATTATTTTATCTATCATATTCTCGTCAACATTATCAGGCAGCGCAGCCTTGGCCTTTTCATACAGCCTGATATCGCCGATTCTTCGTATAAGTATGTCGCCGAGCATCGGCTTTACTTTTGCCCTGAATTGTTCATAGCCCGTTTGTCCCGCAATTTCGCCAATCTGCTGACGAACAGGGTCTATAATCTCATCTGCCGTTATCGCTTCAGAATCAATCGACAATGCGAGCCCGCCGCTGGGTCTGGGCAGAGACCGCCAGTCAATATTAGGATCGGCCGTCTCCAGAAGTTCATGGTCCACATCGCCTTTTTGCTTGCTCCCTCCGCAGCCGCAAATCCAAACCGCCGCCAAAACCGCCAACGACAAAATAACTACATTCTTTATTTTCATAGTAGACTTTCCTGTAAAATTATCAAACTGTGGGATTATAGCCTGCATTATGTTTTTTTGCGAAGTATTTTTCTCAGGACCGCACAAATCGTATCAGGCCCGAGATAATTCTTTTCAAACCGTATATACACCGTTAGCGCATCGGGAATTCTCACTTTTCCAGGCGCACCGGTAAAAATCTTCATCGCCCTTTTGGCATTGTCCTTTTCGAGTGCAAAAACAACATCGTCTCCGCTTATCGTAATTGCTCGAATTCCCGCCGCCGAGGCAAGTATTCTAATCTCCGCAAGCTCGAGCAGCTTTTGCACCTCCGGACAAATCCGTCCGAACATATCGCCCAATTCTTCTTCCAGCCTTGCAATATCCTGCGGCACCCTCGCCGCCGCTATCCGCCGGTAAACATTCATCCTCTGAGAATCGGCCTGTATATAACTTCGCGGTATATAAACCGAAAAGCCCAAATCGATAACCGCCGAAGGCTCTTTTTCCAGCGGCTCTTTTCTCAGTCTTTTCACCGCCTCGGCCAGCAGCCTGCAGAAAAGCTCGAACCCTATCGTGTTTATATGTCCAGACTGCTCAGGCCCAAGGATATTTCCAGCCCCGCGTATCTCAAGGTCCCGCAGCGCGATTTTAAATCCCGCCCCGAGCTGCGAATATTCCTCAATCGCTTTAAGTCTCTTTATCGCCACCGGCGTGATACTTCTCGTCCTCGGCAAAAGAAAATACGCATGTGCCCTGTGCTTGAACCGCCCGACCCTTCCGCGAAGCTGATGAAGCTGCGCAAGCCCGAACCTGTCAGCATCGTTTATAATAATAGTATTGGCATTCGGAATATCGATGCCTGATTCGATTATCGCCGAGCACAAAAGCACATCAATCTCGCCTATTACAAATTTAATCATCGCCTTTTCAAGTTCGTGCTTGTGCATCTGCCCGTGAGCGATTGCGATTTTCACATCAGGCACTAACTTTTTAATCTCATCAGCGAATTTTTCTATCGTCTGCACCCTATTATGCACGAAAAATATCTGCCCCTGCCTGTTAAGTTCGAAAAGTATCGCCCTTTTTATGATTTCCGCGTCGAATTTCTTCACCTGTGTAACCACCGCCCGCCTGTCCAGCGGCGGAGTCGTCAGCGAGCTTATATCCCGAAGCCCAAGCATCGCCATATGAAGCGTCCTCGGTATCGGCGTCGCTGTCATCGTCAAAATATCCACGTTCACACGCATCTTTTTCAGCTTCTCCTTATGCTCAACGCCGAATCTCTGCTCTTCGTCGATTATCAGCAAACCCAAATCCTTAAAACCGACATCATTGCTCAGCAGCCGATGCGTCCCTATAAGAATATCAACCTTCCCTTCTTTAGCCCGCTTGACAATTTCAGCCGAATGCTGCTTCGTCTTGAAACGGTTTATCGATTCTACAGATATCGGAAAATCCGCAAACCGCTGCGTAAACGTCCTCTCGTGCTGAATGCACAAAACCGTCGTCGGCACAAGTACCGCAACCTGCTTGCCCGCCTCAATCGCCTTAAACGCCGCCCTCATCGCAAGCTCGGTCTTGCCGTAGCCGACATCACCGCACAAAAGCCTGTCCATCGGCACCGCTTTTTTCATATCAGCCTTTATTTGTTCGCTGCAAACCTCCTGGTCAGGCGTCTCCTGGTACAAAAACGACTCTTCGAATTCCCTCTGCCAGTTCGAATCCTCTCCGTACGCGATACCTTTCATACTTTGCCGTCTTGCCTGTATCTCCAAAAGCTCCGAAGCAAGATCCGCCACTGCCGATGCGACCTTGTTTTTCTGCCTTTCCCATTTTTTCGTCCCAATTTTGCTAAGCTTCGGCCTTATCGCCGTCGTACCTATATATTTCTGCACAAACCCGATATTCTGAACCGGTATATGCACCAGTGCTTTATCCGCGTATTGAAGTGTCAAAAATTCGCACTTATTGCCGTCCTTCTCTATCGCCTCGATTCCCTTGAATTTCCCTATACCGTAATTTATATGAACAACATAATCGCCCTTACTTAATTCCGCTGCCGAATCCACCGCCGTCGTCGCGCCTATTGGCCGAATCGTCCGCCGTATTATCGCCTGCCCGAACAATTCATGATGTGTTGCCACTATCGTCTTGAGCTCTTCAATTATAAAACCTCGATGAACAAACCCTATCGGCAAATGAATTTTTTGTTTAGCCCCGCCATCACTATGGCGGGGTTCGTTATTTTCACCGATTATCTCCTCTATCCTTTTTACTTCCGCCCCGGTCTCACAATACAAATAAACATCCCATCCTTCTTGTGCCATTTGCGTCAATTGTTGCAGCGCCGTCCTGTGCCCCGCCCACACCGGCCCGCTCTTATGCTCGAACTGCTGTGTGCTTTTTATCTTCAGCTCTATATTGTCCGCGTCATCGGCGAACCTGCTGATATGGACCTGTTTAAAATCAGAAATTCTTTTATAAATCTCTTCCCATTTATACAACCCCTCGGGCCTTTCGACCCTGCGAACAAAAACATCAGCAATTTCCTGAACATCTGTCGGCTCGTGAACGAAAATAATCGTCTCCGGGTCGATAACATTCAAAAATAGCGTCTTGTCCTCGCCGTCGCCATCGCCGATTGCCGATGTAATGGTAATTTCTTCGATATTTCCCGACGACCTTTGAGTATCAAGGTCGATTGTCCTTATGCTTTCTACCTTATCGCCGAAAAATTCAACCCTCGCGGCAATCGGTTGATTCGATTGTGTGGTAACCGGCGCAAAAATATCTATTATCCCGCCCCTTTTGACAAACTGCCCCGGCAAATCTATCTTCGCCACCGCCTCGAAACCGTTATCTACAAGCCATCCGCAAACTCTTTCCATTTCGATTATTTCGCCAACCCTTAGCGCTAATCCCTTTTCCAAAAGTCTTTCCGGCCTGGGCACAGGCTGCATCAGCGCCTGTATCGACGTCGAAATAATCCCGCATTTAGCCCCGCCAACACTTTGGCGGGGTTCATCACCGTTTAGCCCCGACTCCTGTGGTTGGGGTTCGTTGCCGTTTAGCCTCGACCTCTGTGGTTGGGGTTCGTCGCCGTTTAGCCTCGACCTCTGTGGTTGGGGTTCGTCGCCGTTTAGCCGTCGCCGGTACGGCGACGAGGAATCCAACCCCATTTTCAAAACCAGTCTCGCTCGTGCCGCACTGATCTCATCGGTCGCGTCAATTAATTCCTCCCCCGCCCTGCCGCCCAGAGTTTCAATGTTCCTTCCGCCAAAAGCAATTAAGTCATCAACAACATTATCCGCATCGTCAAGATGCGAGCCTATATAAAGGATTGGTTTTTTAAGCTCTTGGTGAATGTGCAGAGCCAGTAAAGGCGCAAAACTTCCCCACGTCCCGGCAATTTTTACCACCCTGTTGTCGGCGGCTTTTATCCGGGAAATTACCTTCTGAACACTATTTAACTGCCCTATATCCAAAAAGGTGCCAGGAACCTTTTTCCTGTCTTAATCGCCAAAGCACGTATTAACTGCTCTTGCTGCCTTTATCAATGGGCTGTCTTTCGGCACAGTTCTTGTCCTGCCCGCAACCTCCGAAAGCGGCACGCTCGAAAGTTTATTATCTTTCAGCACAACCAGCCGATTTTTCACACCGCCGGCCAAAAGTTCAAGTGCCGTATGACCAAAATTCGTCGCCAGTATCCTGTCCCAGGGCGTTGGTGTCCCGCCCCGCTGAATATAACCTAAAACCACGCTGCGTGCCTCAAGTTTCGTTATCTGTTCAATCTGCCCCGCAACTTTATTCGCTATCCCGCCAAGCCGTATCGGGTCCGGACTGCACGCAACCGTTTTGCTTACAACTAATTGCCCGCCAAGCTCTTTCGCACCCTCAGCGACGACTATAATACTGTAGCTTTTCCCTTTATTACTTCTCTGCTGAACGAATCGGCAGACCTTTTCTATTTTGTACGGAATTTCCGGTATCAAAATCACATCGCTTCCGCTCGCAACTCCCGAATGCAGCGCAATCCACCCCGCGTATCTGCCCATCACCTCGACAACCATTACCCGATGATGTGAGCTTGCCGTCGTTCGCAGTTTATCTATCGCTTCGGTCGCCGTCGTCACAGCCGTATCGAACCCGAACGTCACATCTGTACCCCACAAATCGTTATCGATTGTCTTTGGCACGCCGACTACTGCAAGACCCTTTTTCGCGAATGCCGCTGCGCTGGTCATCGTCCCGTCACCGCCGATGCAAACCAAAGCGTCGATTTTCTTCTGTTTCAAAAACTTTAGGCAGGAATCCGAAATATCCTTGTATGTTATTTTGCCTGTCTTGCCCTTAACCGGATATTTGAACGGATTGGATGTATTGCTCGAGCCCAGTATCGTCCCGCCCACTTCTAAAATATTGCTCACATCCTCATATCTCAGCGGATGCATCCTTTTTTCGATAAGCCCGAGGTATCCATCCTCGATCCCCCATACCTTCATACCGTATTTCGATATCGCCGTCTTCGTCACCGCGCGGATCACAGCATTCAAGCCCGGACAATCCCCCCCGCCCGTCATTACCGC
>JAFGGH010000019.1 GCA_016930645.1 Sedimentisphaerales bacterium | reverse complement strand
CTGCGGATTATCTCAAGAGCATCTTTGCCGTTGTAAACGGCAATCGCTTTCGTGGAGAACTTTTCAAGAGCCTCGGCGATTCCATCGGCATGGTCTCGTTCATCATCGACGACCAGAACTATTCCCGATTTATTGCTCAAACCGGCACCTCATTAAGCCTTTATAGGCAATCTAACAGTAAATGATGTTCCTTTTCCCAGGACACTATCGACTTCGATTGTTCCACCGTGTGACTCGATAATCTTTTTGGCCGTAGGCAGTCCCAGCCCCCTTCCCTGAGGTCGCGAAGAATAATAAGCATCAAAAATATGCGGCAATCTTTCGGGCGAGATACCGCAGCCGGTATCACTAATTTGAATAACCGCATCTTTTCCCTGCTGAGAAGTTCTTATCATTAATTCGCCGCCTTCGCTCATAGCCTGCTGGGCATTTATAAAAAGATTTAATATCACTTGTTTTAACATATCCGCATCGAGTCTGCAAATAAGCGACTTGTTATACAAGCTCTGCCGAATAGTAACCGAGGAGCTATAAGCCTGAGGCGTATAGAAATCAATCATGTCACTTATCAGCTCATTAACATCAACACTCGCCAATCGCAGTTCGTCTCTATCAAGATAACGCAGGAAACTGTCAAGAATTTGTTCCAGTCTGTCCGTTTCTTTCTGGATAACCGCTATCTTTCTAATCGCCCTTGCGAATCTTTGATTAGCCGCGTTCTGGCCGGTAGAGGCAGATTCGGCGGAACTTAAATCGTTCAAGTCTTCGCTGATGAGTTTCAAATTAACTTTAATAGTCGAGAGGGGATTTTTAATCTCATGAGCAAGCTGACCTGTCAGCCTGCCCAACATCTCAAGCTGTCCAATATTCTCATTTTTGCTTTTCTGAATTTTATCCGGCATCAGAACCTCACTATACCGGCTTTGATTTGCACAGCGGGAATTTTAAAACAACAAAAAAAACAACGACAACCGGCCCAATAATCAGCAAGGCAAAAAAACCAATTGCGAAACGCAGCACTTATTTTTCCGCCGCTTTCTCACTTTTTTTAAGTTCAATAACCGCGGCTTTACGGGAAAGTTTAAGTCTGCCCTGGTCATCAATCGATAGCAGTTTAACAGGTATCAAATCTCCCACTTTGCACACATCATCAACGTTTTTGACATAACCGTCACTCAGTTCGCTAATATGACAAAGCCCCTCAATACCAGGAATAATTTCGACAAATGCACCGAATTCTTTCAAGGAAACCACTTTTGAATCATTATAAATTCGACCGACCTTAGGCGGTTGTGTGATCTTTTCGATAATATCCCTGGCTTTGAGGTGACCGTCACCACCGAGACAACTAATATAAATAGTTCCATCTTCTTCAACTTCAATCGTTGTCTCTGTCTGCTCCTGGATGCTTTTAATCATTTTGCCGCCGGGGCCGATAACTTTGCCGATAAACTCAGGATCAATCTCAATACTAACCAGTTTAGGTGCGTATACACTCAATTCGGATCTGGGCTGGCTTATTGCCTCATTCATAGCACTCAGAATCTTCATACGTGCGGCTTTTGCCCGTCCCAATGCTTCGACCATAATGTTATGCGCCAATCCTTCGGCTTTAATATCGAGCTGTATCGCCGTAATGCCCTCGGAAGTACCCGCAACCTTAAAATCCATCAATCCAAAATGGTCCTCCTCACCAATAATATCCGTCAATAATTCGTATCTGTCGTTTTGGTCACCAATCAAACCTATCGAAATACCGGCGACCGGCCTGATTATCGGAACACCGGCATCCATAAGAGCCAAAGTTCCGCCACAAACAGACGCCATTGAACTGGAACCGTTCGATTCGGTAATATCTGACACTATCCTGATTGTATAAGCAAATTCTTCATCCGGCGGTCTTACCGCTTCCAAAGCTTTTTCGGCAAGCGCCCCATGTCCGATTTCTCTTCTGCCCGGCCCGCGAATCGGCCGTACTTCACCAACGGAAAACGGCGGAAAATTATAATGGAGGGTAAAACTTTGCGCGTATTCATCCAATAAACCGTCGATGATTTGTGCGTCACGTATGGTGCCAAGAGTTACACTCACAATCGCCTGTGTCTCACCGCGAGTAAATAACGCTGAGCCATGTGTTCTGGGTAAAATACTCACTTCACAGGAAATGGGACGGACATCATCATAGCCTCTGCCATCGGACCTTTTGCCTTCAAGAAGAAGCTTTTCAGTAACCTTGCCTTCAATTTCGTCAAGTATCCTTCTGACACTCGCCTTGCTAATTCCGTTCTCCTTATCTTCCTCATCGCCGTCTGTTTCCTCTAAAACCGGACGACCTTCTTCAGGGCAGTATGCCTGACAAACCTGATCGAAAAGTTTTTGTACGGAAATTTTTCGTTCCAGCTTGTCGGGTATTTGTTTTAGCTTATAAAGCTCACTCTCAACCTGAGATTGAATCCTGGAATAGAACTGTTCATCGGTCTCGGCAAGAGGGATTTCCTTTTCGACTCCGACTTTTTCACGGAGTTCGTCAATCATTTCACACACCTGAACTACTACTTCCTGAGCTTTTAATATAGCATCGGCAATAACCTGCTCCGGCAATTCCTTCGCTCCGACCTCAATCATATTCATCGCTTCTTTACGACCGCCAAGAAGCAAATTCAAGTCGCCTTCGGCAAGCTGCTTATGTGTCGGATTAATTATAAATTCGCCATTTACTCTGCCTAAACGGCAAGCCCCTGTCGGTCCCAGGAAAGGTATTTTGCTGATTGTTAGTGCCGCACTGGCACCAATCATAGCCAGAATATCAGGGTCATTTTCGCGGTCGGCACTTAAAACATTCGCCATAATCTG
>JAFGGH010000002.1 GCA_016930645.1 Sedimentisphaerales bacterium | reverse complement strand
CTTGACAAATGTTTGATAATATGTTATAATACACAATAGTTCACTGGATAGTGAACCGTAAACACAGTTTTCACGTCAAAAAGGCCATATCGGTATGAAAAAAATGAAAAATCGCAATTCAAAACTAACTTTTCTTTGTGTTTTAGTGTTAATTCGTGTTAATTCGTGGTTAATTCCTTGTGGCTTCGGTACTTACGACTCTACATTTGTAGAGAGGCCTCTACAAATCACACCTTTTTTTACAAAACAAAGCCAATTATCCTCAATTTTAGCCCAAAAACGCCGATTTCAAAGAAAAACGAACCCAAAACAAAGCCAATTCAAACCCAAACGAACCCAAAACAAAGCCAAACAAAGCCAATATTTATCCTTCGTAGCTTTAGCGAAGAAGGACGAACCCAATATTTATCCTTCGTAGCTTTAGCGAAGAAGGACAAACCCAAAAACAAGGACACTGGTTTTGAAAATTTTCAAAAATAATCTAAAAAAATCAACATCTGAACCCTTAATTATTGGAGCAGTCCATCAGTATATTCGCATATACTTATATACTCTGTGCCCTCTGCTGAGGCCGTGGCCGAAGTCCCGATATCGTATATCGGGATGGTTGAAAAGTCTAACAAATCCCTGGCGGGATACAATTATACCAACTCCGGTTAATAATTACGCTTTGATGCACGGTAAGTTATTCAACGATAAACAATTGCAAAAACCAAACGCGCAACTTAATACCCTAAAGGGTATTCAATCTTCAAATGCTCTTTGCGACCTCAGGCGTTTAATCTCGCCCCTTTGCTTTTTCTCCGTGAGACGTTTTTCCACAGCCCTCCGTGGAATTCTGGTCTTTTTGCGAACCGGCTTTTGTTTCAAAGATTCCCGCAGAAGCTCAGCGAAACGTTCAATTGCTACGTCGCGATTCGCTTTTTGTGAGCGGTGTTTTTGGCATACTACCCGCAGGACACCGTTTTTGTCGATTCTTGTGGCAAGGGTTTTATATATTCGCTTTTTTTGCGATTCTGAAAGCTCCTCGCACCCCGCCATATCGAAAAACAAAGTTACTCTCGTATTGACCTTATTGACATTCTGCCCGCCTGGCCCACCGCTGCGCGTATATTTAAAGCTGAACTGCCCCTCATCCAAAACCAGTCCCTGCTTAATCTCAATCAAAATAAAATCTACCCTAAAAAGGAAAACCGCTATTTATCGCGATTCGGATTGCTTTTTAATCAAGGGCTTTCTTTACGTCTTTTGCTGCGTCATCAACCGCGTCTTTAGCTTTATCTTCCTTGCTCTTCTTGCAGCCGCTCAGGATACCAAAAGATATTGTAATCATTAAAAACACAAGCATTAATTTTCTTAACATGTCATTCTCCTTAAACTTATCAATATCAAAATTCAAGATACTTTCGAGCCTTGTTCAGCCTGGCCCCAACTTTACCAATATCGTCTACGCTTAGCAATCTTTTTTGTTTTCTTCTGTTAAGAATCCGCCCCACTGTCACAGGCCCAAGACCGGGCACACGAAGCAATTCGAATTTATTCGCCCGATTGGCATTTACAGGGAATCTCTCCGAATGCCTGTCCGCCCAGGCCTGCTTCGGATCAACTTCCAGCGAAAGGTTGCCGTTATCATCATATAAAATATCTTTGTCTGTAAAACCGTATTTTCTCATAAGAAAATCAGTCTGATACAGCCTGTGCTCTCTTACAAAAATATCTTCAGCTCTTCCGGCGTTTTTTTCTTCGACTGATGATTTCTTTTCACACGAATTGTTTTGATAGGCACTAAAATATACTCGCTCGAGATGCAATTTGTCATACAGTCCCCACATATATTTGACAATATCAGAGTCCGGCTCATTGGCAGCACCTACTATGAACTGGGTTGTCTGTTTGACCTTCTCGAACTTATTGCCTCTTGCGGTCAGTTTACTTATCAGCTTAATCGGTTCTATAACATCCTTCAAAAAATCCTTCTTTGATGAAAGCTTATTAAGATACTTCTCGCCTGGCGTCTCGATATTCAGAGATACCGCATTAGACAATGAGATTGCTTCCTCAATCGCAGCGTTACTACAGCCGGGAATGACTTTAAGATGAACATATCCCCTAAACTTATGCTTTTTCCGCAGATGCCGGACAATTCCGCAAAGCTTTTCCATAGTCGCTTCAGGACTGCCGATTACACCGCTGCTGAGAAACAGTCCAAACACCTCTTTCCTTCTGTAATAATCCATAAATACCCGCACTGTCTCATCTATACTCAAGCTGCATCTCGTGACATTTTCTCCGGTTCGCAGAGGACAGTAAGCGCAGTCGTTACTGCATACATTGGAAATAAGAGTTTTGAACAGGACACTTGTTCCGCCATTTGGGAGACTCACCGGATAAATCCATTTTCCATCGCTGCCGCGTTTGCGATGTTCATCTTTAAAAGTGCCGCACGCGCACGCAAGGTCATACTGCGAATCGGTGCTGAGGATTTCCAGCTTCTTTTGAGTATCGGGTTTGCTTACTATACCTACCATACTTTTGCCATCCATGGGCACAGAACACCTGTTATATTACACCGAGATAACTATACACGCAATTCAATACCAGTCATTTATAAAAAATTTATCTGTCCCGATAATATCCTCAGATTCGATGCACTGTTTTATCTTTACAGGCGAATTATTATCATCTAATCTAATGCAACGTTTATTCAAGGAATAAAAGAATGAGTTTACCGGTTGCGGTTTTACTTTTAGCTGTTGGATTGATAGTGCTTTGGAAGGCGGCGGATATTCTCGTATCCGGCGCGGTGAATCTGGCAAACCGGCTTGGAGTTAGCCCTTTGGTAATCGGCTTAACAATCGTTGCTATGGGAACAAGCGCCCCTGAAGTAGCGGCAAGTATAGCAGCGGCACTGAGAAATACAGGCGATGTAGCTGTTGGTAATGTTTATGGCTCGAATATCGCCAATCTTGCGCTGGTAGGCGGCTTGTGTGCCTTAATCAGTCCCATCTCGGTAAGACTCGGGGTGCTAAGGCGTGAAATGCCGGTGATGCTGATAGTAGCTTTATTGCTTTTTCCAATACTGCATAATTTATTCTTATCGCGGCCCGAAGGAATGATTCTGCTTGTTATATTTTTCGCAATGATAGCTTATGTGGTTTGGGAAGGCAAACACGAAGGGAAACACAAGCCTCACACTGAAGTAGAATTAAAAGATGAAATAGAAGCCGTAAAAAAAGTCAGGCCTAAGCCACTATGGTTAAGCATTGTGATGGTAATTATAGGTTTGGCGGGCCTCGCTATTGGCGCTGATATAACACTTAGGGGGGCGGTTGTAATCGGCACAAGGGCAGGTCTCAGCGAGGCGGTAATCGGATTGACAATTGTCGCGGTCGGGACTTCTCTGCCGGAACTGGCAACCTGCCTCGTTGCAGCATTTAAGAAGCAGGATGACATTTCAATAGGCAATCTTGTCGGCTCAAATATCTTTAATACGCTGTTTGTAACTGGCACAGCAGGGGTGGTTCGGCCTTTTGAAATTACCGCGAGATTAGCTGGGGCAGATTACTGGATAATGGTAGTAGTTAGTTTTGTTTTTATGATAATGGCAATAATCGGAAAGAAGATAAGCAGGATTGACGGTATTATTCTTATAGGGATGTATGCCGGTTTTATTGTCTATCTTTTGGCGTTCACAGCAGGGGCTTAATAGTCACTCGTCGCTTGTAACTCGTCGCTCGCAGATAACAGTTCACGGGCTGGAATCCCGTGTTACAAAAAGCATCGAGTCGGCATAGACTGTAGAAAAATCAGTCAGGCGGGCGATTTCAACATATTGAATTTTTTCAGCGAGCCGTTTGGCTAAGTCACGGGCTTTCTTGTTCAGTAAAATCATCTGCGCACCGGCGCAGGCGGCGTTGCCGACAAAATGTATTCTTTCAGTGCCGACATCAGGCAGTAAACCGATTTTCAGTGCACTTTCTTTTCTGATGTAATTGCCGAAAGCCCCGGCAAGTAAAATCTGCTGAATATCATCATCCTGTAAATCGAGTTTCATCTGCAAAAGTTTTATACCGGAACGAATAGCGGCTTTAGCAAGCTGGACTTCGCGAATGTCTTTCTGAGTCAACGATACCGCGGGAGTTTTACCTTTTTTGAAAGCAAGTACAAAGGCAGGCTGAGAATCAATTTGTATCAACCTTTCGAATATCTTAGGCGGCAATTTGTCCTTAGCTGCTGTTTTATCGATGAATCTTCCTGTTTTGTCGATGACACCCAATTCGAGCATAACAGCAACTGCGTCGATGAGACCGGAACCACAAATTGAAGCTGGAGGCTGGTTGCCAATTACATCGATATCTATATTGTTTTCATTTATGACAACCGCTTCAATCGCACCGACCACCGCCCTGCTGCCCTGTATGATACGAGCACCCTCAAAGGCAGGGCCTGCGGCGCAGGACGCTGAATAAAGTTTATTTTTTGTACCGAGAACAATTTCACCGTTTGTGCCAATATCTATCAGCAGGGTCATTTGTTCTGCGTGATTCATCGCTGTAGCAAGGGCGGCGGCAGTGATATCTGAACCGACAAAGCCCGCTATGTTTTCAACGGTATGAATATTGGCGGCGGGATTAATATCGATGCCAAGCTTCTCAGCCGGTATATCATACCCATCGAGTGAGTGCGCCAGATAAGGCGCCTGGCCTAACTGCTCTACCGGCAGACTAAGAAATAGATGGTTCATAGTAGTGTTGCCTACAACGACCATTTCGTCGATAGAATTTTTATCAACACCAGCAACATCAGCAAGCTGCTTTGTGAGCTTGTTCAGACAGTCGATAATGATTTTCTGCAATTCGGTGCGTTTCTCTTGTGATTCGACGTAGCTTATTCTGCTGATTACATCGTCACCGAAACGAGCCTGCGGATTGAAGTCCGCAGCCGTTGCCCTTTCCCTGCCGTTAATTAAATCAAATAATTTAGCTACAACAGTAGTTGTCCCGATATCGACAGCAACGCCGAAGGTAGTATTTTCAGCGTTTTCTTTTGCCGGATATATTTCAACTTCAGAAATGAATCCATGTTCGAGTATTTTCTGGCGGAAGAATCTTGATTCGGGCGGAATAGTTACGGTCAGGTCGGAGTTGATTTTATGCTGACAGGCAAGTACCTCTCTCTGGTCGGGCGCCAACAGCACTTTGCATTTTCCACATGTACCTTTTCCGCCGCAAGTTGTGTTGAGAATTATCCCGGCTTGATGTGCCGCTTCAAGAACCGTCGCACCGGAGTGAATCCAAATCTGTTTGCCGTCAGGCATAAAATTTATCTGATATTTATCACGCATACTCAAATTCAGTTACTTTACTATACTCAGAGATGAAAATAATTTGGACTTAGTATTTTTCGTTACTTTATAACAAAGAAAAACTTTCCTGTCATTTTATCAAGAGGTATTTCACAGTAATCCACTATCTCCATACTATATAATTTTTTTACCTCATTGTTATTCCGAACAGTTATAAAAAACTCAGCCGGCTTGATTCCCGCCACCCTGAGACCGGAGAAATCATCCGAATTAACAAATAGATATATCTTAATATCACGGCGGTTCAGAACCGAAAACGTATTTTTGTCACCCTTCTTTTGAAATTTATCAAGGTGCTCGATATCTTTGTGAAGATATTCCTTTTCAAAAAAAATATTTTCTTTTGTTTCCAAACCGGCGTTATCAACAAGAATTGCGCCCCTTAATTCAGGTGAAACTTCGATAATACGATAATCCAAATTATCCGCCCATACAGGGAAACCCTCGAAAGCTACACCGATGTTTCGATGTGTAATCTCCTGGTTCTTAAATACGAAATCCACAGTATTTCTGATTACACGATGCCGTCTGGCATTCATTAGAGCAGCCTGCACATTTTGATTGTTATATTTACCAAACATTAACTGTTTGTAAATCTGATGATTATTTTTGAAGTGAGCTGTTATCCACTTATCATCCTGCCAGCCGTAATTATTATAATTGCCGTCTATCCTGTCAGGCATTATTTTTGTGTGTGCGCAATTTACTAAGAACAATATTGCCAACAGGGAATATGATATAGCGGTAAAGACATATTTACGTTTTACTGCGTACTTCAATATTACAGAAAAATAAAGCATGCTTGAAAAATTTATAAGCAATTCTTTCCAAATCAGGTCTCTCAAAGAAAAACGAGTTGCCAGAAATATATTTAATATCGCGATGGTGGTAATAGATACACATATTAACAGTTGCCCTTTTGTTATTTTAATAAAATTTAAGCTCCGGCCGATAATGAGAATTAAAAGAAGCAGGAGATTTACAACGAATAAAACCGGATTGTATTTTACGTAAAGCAAAATATTATTCAGACACTCATCAAAATCCTTCAGTTGAGAGACATAAGAAATCCTCAAAAATATCATCTTAAAATCCAGCAGCATATATTTCAGAGACATCGAAATATCCGGATAAACCAGTAAATGCAAAGCAAATGAAACCATAAAACCAAAAGCAATCACGCTTAAACCCGCAGATAAAACAAAGATTATCGAATTAACTTTTTTTCTGAGTATAAAAAACAGGTTTGTTAAAAACAAAGCCGTTAAAGAGCAGAAAAAGAAAACAGTTACTTTTGTAATCCCGTAACCGCTCGACCAGGTTGGAATATTTTCAGGAACAACAGTCTGGTATGCCGCAACAGCAAGGATGAAAAAGCTGATTACGCTTACCAGTGATAAACCCAATATGAAATAATCGGCCTTTATTATTTCTCTGTTTTGATTTTTACTTTCAGGCCTTTCGTAAAGAAAAAGATGAAAAAGGATAAGTACAAATACTAATGCATAAAAGATGGACTGTACTTTTGTTTGATATGACAATCCCAAAAATATACCGCTAAAAAGAAAGCAAATATACCTGCTGATACTATTGGCGTTTTTCACAGCTATGAATATTGCAAGCACCGCCGCCGACCAGAAAAAAATACTGTAAAATTCGGTTCGTATTACTGATGCCTGATATGTAAGGGATTCCTGTGTACCAAGAATAAGAACAAAAAAGAAAATGCAAGGCCACGGCGTACGATACATGACGTATAGCGCAGCACAAAGTAAGCCGATGATTCCAATCGCAAGAAACGGCGAATGAAGTCTGAGAAATTCAGTCAGCTCAGCCATAGGTACGACAGGATTGAGAGAGTTGTCGAGTTCTTCAAGAGTTATAGCTGAAAGAGAGCCGAAGGCATGGGCGATTTTCTCGGTAAAGACCATCGGCAGGTACATGCCAAAACCCGTATGATGTATATGGTCCGGTAGTTCTCCGCTTTGGATTAGAACTGTATCCACCGCAGTGATACAGTCCATATCCCATATAAAGTAATAAGGATAATTAAATGAAATTAATAAAAACCAGCAGATTAAAATAATGAAAGATGAAATCAGCAAAAACTGAAAGAAAATATTTTTTGATATTTCCTTCATTATCTTTGACCTATGATATTAATAAACAAGCCGGAATTAATCTCAATTACTTGTCAACCACTGAAAAAACAGCAGAAATACCGCTTAACTGATTTTATTGCGTACTTTCCAGCGGGCACGTCTTTTTTTGCTGCCGACTTTGCGTCTTCTTCTCGATTTTGCCATTTATTACTCCTGAATACTACTTAGCATATTACATAACACACATTATGAACAATTAAAAAGATTTTCAAAATTATATAAAGTATGCTATTATAGTATCATAATGCTCATATTTCAATAATTGTTTTTAACAGCCGAAAATTAAGGAGGCTGACTGATGATACAATGTAAAGATTGCGAATTATGCGAGTTTGGCGAAAACGGCCAGCGGTCTTTCAGGTGCGACCCATTCTGCAATATCAAAGAGCCTGAATGCCTTGCAAAGTGGCAGTTAATACGGCTTGATATGCTTGTTTCCAGCTATCAGGGCATGCTCCAGTGGTATCGCAAAATGGAACCTATGCAGAATAAGATATTCAAGTATATGCAGCAAGAGATTGACTCGATGGATGAATCTGAAAACTGGAAGATTGATGACGAAGATGAAGATGCCCAGCAGCAGAATGAAGGTTTGGTATAATTGCCGGCTCGATACCTGATATCGCACTTGATACACAATAGCCGACGTTTGTTTGAGAATTTACGCTTTATTGCTTTTTGAAAGTGTGGCCGCAGGTTTCAGTGGTGATATGCTCAGACTCGTTTCGCGGGTATTTTCGGCAGTTTAGAGGCCTGATTGGATAAATTTTACAAACTGCTTTGTGGTTCTCATCGAAGTCAAGAAATAGACATTTTGCCGGCAGCATACAGCAGGCTCCGCAACGGATGCAGCTGCCGCGGCGGCTTTTATCAACCGGTAGAAAAGCGGTAACAGTGCGCTTCAGCTTGGCTGACCAGGTATTCTTCTTCGATTTTTCTATTGTTTTTAATGCCATAATACCGAATCAGAAAATTAGCAGTTTCAGTTAAAATATGCAATAAAACAATTGCCAGAAACGTTTTATAAAGCAGAAAAGGTGAAAAAGAACCGCGTGCAACAGGATATTTCATCGATAATTGCAGGCTGTAAGAAAGGCGAAAGCCAGAGCTTTACTGAACTGGTAAATGCCTATAGCAACAGACTTTATGGTTTTTTTTTCCGGCTTAGCGGCAATAAGACGACAAGCGACGATTTACTTAGCGAGCTCTTTGTAAAATTAGTCGAGAAAATCGATACTTTCGGCGGCGGCAATTTCGACGGCTGGATATTCACTGTAGCATCGAATATCTGGCACGATTGGCTGCGAAATAAATTCAGAGGCGATAAAGCCCTCGCCGGACTTAAAGAACAGACTGAATATGAAACAAATCAGCAAAAGGTCACGAAGTCCGATAACGAGATATTAGACCGCCTTGGACGTGAGCTTGAAAAAATCGATGATGAAACAAGAGAGCTGATTGTTTTACGTTTCTATTCGCAGTTAAGCTTTAAGGAGATTGCCTCGATACGCAGCGAGCCGATAGGAACGGTACTTTCGAAAGTTCACAGGGGGCTTAAAAAGCTTCGCCAATCAATTGGGCAATATAATTATGAATAATAAAGATGAAAACCTGAAAGAGCTTTTCGGCAAATTCTATGATGCTGCCGGGGCCGAATCCGCAGCTGAGGATGTTGCACAAGGTGAAAAACTTTTCGTTGACAATCCAGCTCCACAGCCGGATGCGCAATTGCTGGAAACCATCAAAGCCCGTATATATCAGAAGCTTGAGCAAAGGACTCCACACAGAACAATAAAAGTGTATCTAAAAGCAATGGCGGCTGCGGCTGCAGTAATAGTTATTGCCCTGCTTGTTTTCCAGAATCCGCCTGAACAGTCCCAAAATGGAAAAATTATCACCGCTGGTTTCACAATCCCCTGGGAAAGCAGTGATTTGGAAGATGACACTAATTTATCATTGCTTGCTGCCCAGGTCCAGGAACTCGAAGATGAAGTAATCACATTGAAACTCTCTGAAAACGGTTCAGATACTTATAATGTTGACGAATTAGAAAGCGAGCTTTTAGCGATTAACGATGATTTTTGGAAAGGATAAGACCATGAAACGTTTAGGGACAAAAGTTTCGATACTAACTTTACTTTTTGTGTTTATTTTCGGTTTCAACGCCTTCTGTCTGGAACCAGCAGAGGCTCCGGATAAAGATATGTGGGCGGATGAAATATGGTGGGACTTAGACAACCCCGACCATCCACCTATGTCAGGTGACTGGGTAAAACGTCTGCTTGATAAAATAGAAGAGAAAGACCCTGAAGCCGCCCAAAAACTTGGCCAGCTACACGAAAAAGACCCTGAAGCATTCAGAGGCGAATTACACAAATACTTAATGGAACACGGCAAAGAAATATTCGGCCAGCGCGGAGGCAGAGGCCGGCCAGACGGGGAAGGTCCCGGCGGCGGACGCAGAGGCCAGCGGATGCAGGAAATGCAACAGAAGCACGAAGAGTTCATAGAATGGTTAAAGGAAAATTACCCGGATGATGCTAATGAGCTTAGCGTAATTAAGGAAAAGAATCCGGAACTTTATATGCACCACTTGATGCGGAAGGCCCATAAATACGGCCCAATAATGAAAGTCTCAAAGGAAAATCCGGAATTGGCCGAAGTGATGAAAGAAAATGAGGATTTGAAAGACCAAAGAGACGAAATCCTCAAAAATATCCAAACAGCCAAACCCCAAGAGCAGGAAGCTCTGAAAAACCAGTTAACAGAAATAGTCAACAAACGGTTCGATTTAATCATTAAAAGAAAACTGATTCAGCATGACAGGCTGCTCAAGAAACTGGAAAGTCTGAAAAAGAATATCGAAAACAGCGAAGGAGAAGTCGAAAAATGGAAAGCCACAAAGCAGGATAGAGTCGCCGAGCGTGTAAAAGAGCTCCTCGAAAAGACAGAAAAGTTCCACTGGGATTGATTATATAAAACAGATTTGGACTACTTCTGAAAATTTGGCCCCGCGACTTGTCCGCCATAGTACACAAAGGCGGATTTATCGCGGGGTTTTTCTTTTCTTTCGGTATATATCTCCTATAATAACCATACAAGATAAAAATATGTAATAAGGATATACCTCTATGCGTTTCGCATTGGCACAGATAAATTCGGTTGTTGGTGATTTGCAGGGCAACGCGGAGAAGATTCTGCAGTTCTATAATAAAGCCGTCGAAGGCAAAGCGGAGCTGATTATTTTCCCCGAGCTTGCCTTGTGCGGATACCCTCCTGAGGATTTATTATACAAAAAACATTTCCTCGAAGAAAATCTCCAAATTATGCAGGAGCTGGCAAAGAACATTACCAAAGGTACAATTATTGCGGGCTTCGCCGAGCCAAGGGGATATCACTGCTGTAATAGTGCCGCTATCATTACAGAAGGTAAAATTTCCACAATTTACCGCAAAGGCCTGTTGCCCAACTATGGGGTTTTCGACGAGGCCCGATATTTCGACCCCGGTGATAAACCAGTCGCAATCGAAATAGGGGGCATCAAATGTGCAATTACAATCTGCCGTGATATATGGGAGATTGACTGGCTCAGTAAATTTCTATCCAAACTTGGCAAGTTCGAGCTGCTTGTTAATATCTCTTCATCCCCGTTTAGTCTGGACAAACTCCCGCTTCGCCAAAGTGTCATTGAAGATGTGGTTAATGAATTTGCCGCGTGCGTTTGCTATTGTAATATGGTTGGCGGACAGGATGAACTCGTCTTCGATGGAAGGAGCGTAATAGTAGACAGCGAAGGCAATCCAATAGCACAGGCAAAGGGATTCGAGGAAGACTTGATCTTTGCCGACATCACCAAAGAAGACGACTCAATCAAAATCGAATGCTCGGCTACTGCTCCAGGCCAGACGGAAAAAATCGAAGACATTTACAATGCGCTTATTCTCGGCACAAGAGATTACACCATTAAAAACGGTTTTAAGAAAGTTCTTTTGGGCATTAGCGGTGGGATTGATTCATCCGTAGTTGCCGCTGTCGCCGCAGAAGCACTCGGCAAAGAAAACGTAATCGGCGTTACTATGCCGTCAAAATTCAACACAAACGAAACCAAATCTGACGCCGCAAAGCTGGCTGAGAACCTCGGAATCGATTTTCTTACTATACCCATTCAAAATACTCTGGAAGAATTCGATATATCCTTAATGCAGGTTAAAGGCTGGGACAACAAAGGCATCGCCTATGAAAACCTCCAGGCCAGAATCCGCGGCACTATTCTTATGACACTAAGTAATCAATTTGATGCGTTAGTCCTTACCACCGGCAACAAGAGTGAAACCGCTGTCGGCTATTCAACACTTTACGGCGATACGGCAGGCGGATTCGCAGTTATAAAAGACGTCCTTAAAACAATGGTCTATGAGCTTGCAAAATATATTAACAGCAAAGCTCAAAAGGAAATTATTCCTAAAACGGTTATCAAAAGAGCCCCAAGCGCAGAACTGAGGGAAAACCAGAAAGACTCGGATTCACTACCAGACTACGACCTGCTCGATAAAATCCTCGCAGGCTACGTTGAACAAGACAAATCAATTCAGCAGCTAATCGATTCGCACCTGCCGGCCGAGCAGGTACTCAAAACCGCAAGATTAGTGGACAGGAATGAATATAAGAGAAGGCAGTCTCCGCCCGGTGTCAAAATAACCACCAAAGCCTTCGGAAAAGACCGCCGACTGCCTATCACAAACCGCTATATCCCAAAATAAGATTTTATTTCGTTTCTTCTCTCTGGGCTTCTTTATCGTCGGACTGGAAATCCAGCGCGGCGGAATTAATGCAATAACGCAGACCGGTCGGCTTTGGGCCATCTTCAAATACATGACCTAAATGTGCACCGCAGCGGTTGCAGACAACTTCGGTGCGTACCCTAACCAGGCTTCTATCTTCTCGCTCGTCAATATTGTTTGAGTCGGTGGGCTGGTAGAAACTTGGCCAGCCGCAGCCGGAATCGAACTTTGTCTCTGACTTGAAAAGCTCATTGCCACAGCCGATGCAGACGTATTTACCATTCTCCTTGTGGTTCCAGTACTGTCCGGTAAAGGCCCTTTCAGTACCGCCCTTGCGGGTGATACGGTATTGTTCGGGTGTAAGCTCTTTTCGCCACTGCTCGTCTGTCTTTTCAACTTTGTCCGTCATTTTCTTTGGCCCATTAGTAATTACGCTGTTATTTTCACTGATGGCATTGTAACACATGCCGATAAAGCATGTGCTTTTATTCCGTGAAAAACTCGATGTTACCACGGTCAATACCAGAAACACAAAAGCCAGGAATATATATTTATTGTTTAAATATCGCATTTCAAGCCCTTTTTATTTATCCGCGTACTTTACAGTACATCCGTATTCTCTTGTTTGTTGTATTGTTACCGGTTTACCAGCGGTAAGTTCGCCAAGGGCCATATCGACAAAATTCAGGACTTCTTTTTGGCCTTCAGGAAGTTTGCCAAGCGGAGCGTTATCGATGGCGCCCTGATAAACGATTTTGCCTTTTTCATCAATGATAAACATGTGCGGAGTTCTTGTCGCTTTATATGCGCGCCCCACTTTGCCGCTGCGGTCATCAAGTATGGGATGTTGTACGTTATTCTTTTCGGCAAATGCCTTGTTCTCCTCTGTTTTCTGGTGGCTTGTGCTGTTTATCGAAAGAAACACAACGTCTTTGTCTTTGTATCTGGCCGCCAAATTCTGCATTGTCGGTGTGGTCTCGTAGTGGTAAACATCGAACGGACATTGATAGTTGAACCATTCCAGCACCACAATCTTCCCCTTGTAATTGGCTAAGCTGACTTCGGTACCGTCATAATTTTGCAGTGTAAAAGCCGGAGCAACGTCAGGGGCAGCTTTTTCCTTATGGTCGCAGTCTTTACCGCAACCGCTTTTGTCGGCGCTACTTCCACAGTTACCGCAATTTGCCAATGCAATCTGGCCGATAATCAACACCGCCGCTATTACTTTTAACCTCGAATACATACTTTTTTCCTTTCAAATCTGTCTCAAATTTCAAAAAGCGTTCTCAGCCCTTTATAGTCCATACTGCCCTATTTAAGTTGTGTTCTCGTAAAAACCAATTAAAAATCAGGGCCTATCCAAAATCTTTGCGCTTTTTGAATATTTTTTAAGTCATGGAAATAAAATACCAAATCTGTCGGTTATGCTCTCGTCAAATATGGACTAAATCTTGGGGAGCATTCCGACTTATGGCTTCAGCTATTTTGATCCCATCGATGGCTGTGGAGATTATTCCGCCTGCATAGCCTGCGCCTTCACCGGCTGGGTATAGGCCTTTAATAGAGGGGCTCTGGAAAGTTTCATCCCTGACAATCCTTATTGGTGAAGAACTTCTCGATTCTACTGCGGTCATAACCGCATCGTTCATCGCGAAGCCGTTGAGTTTTTTGTCCATTTGTGGAATCGCCAGCCTGATGGTTTCAGCAACAAATCCAGGCAGGCATTCTGCAAGGTTACATAATGTGATTCCTGGGGTGTACGATGGTATAACCTGGCCAAGTGAATTTGAAGGCCGGCCGGCAAGGAAATCACCAACAAGCTGGACAGGTGCAAAGTAGTTATTGCCTCCGGTCTCAAAGGCTTTTTGCTCCCATTTCCGTTGAAACCCAATGCCGGCAAGTGGGCTTGTACTTCCAAAGTCCTGAGGGCCGACACCGACTAACAGAGCACTATTTGCATTAGGACGATTTCGAGAATAACGGCTCATGCCGTTTGTTACTATGCCCCCAGGTTCAGATGAAGAAGCAATTACCTCGCCACCAGGGCACATACAGAATGTATAAGCAGATCGGCCATTCTCGCAGTGGTGTACCAGTTTATAATCAGCTGGCCCAAGCAGCCGATGTGATGCAAACCTGCCGTACTGGGCCTTGTCTATCAAGCTTTGGGGATGCTCAATACGAACGCCTATTGAAAACGGCTTTGCTTCTATGGGTATGTTCAGCTGGGCCAACATCTCGAATGTATCCCTTGCGCTGTGTCCCAGGGCAAGCACTATGGTATCTGTCTCGATAGTGTCAGAGTCGTTAGTAATTGCACCAGCAACTTTGCTGTCTTTTATTTTAATACCTGTCAGTTTTGTTTCAAAGCGAACCTGTCCGCCTAACGAGATAATTGTATTACGGAGGTTCCTTACTATCTTAATGAGATTGTCTGTGCCGATATGAGGCTTGGCCTGATAGAGTATTTCTTCTGGTGCTCCGGCCTTTACAAATTCTTCAAGAACTTTTCTTGAACGGTGATATTTATCCTTTATCTGGGTAGTAAGTTTTCCATCAGAAAAAGTGCCCGCTCCACCTTCACCAAACTGCACATTAGATTCCGGATCAAGCTGCCCGTTACGCCAAAAGTTTCGGACATCCTTTACTCTTGAGCAGACTTGTTTTCCTCTTTCTATCAGTACAGGCTTAAAGCCCAGTTGTGCAAGGATTAGAGCAACAAAGAGACCGCAAGGCCCGCTTCCGACGACAACTGGAACCCGGCTGTGTATATTGCCAACTGTTGGTAGCTGGTAATTTAAACAAGGAGTCGGAGAAATACGAATGTCTCGCGAAAATCTGGAAAGCAGTTCAGGCTCATTTTTTAGTCCCACGTCTATTGTATAGACAGCAACAATGTTATTTTTGCGTCTTGCGTCTATGGATTTGAGGACTATAGTAAAGTTGAGGAATTGGTGCTCTGGAATACCCAGACGTTCCAAAATGCTACTAACCATGTCTCCTTCCTTGTGGTCGAAGGGTAATGTTATGTCTCTGAGTCTGATCATAAGTTTAATTTTTTCAGTGAATTAGTAATTTTTCAGTATAGCTAAATATACAGGGTGCATAATCTCCATTCAAATCAAAAATGATATGACATTACGCCTTGTAAAAAAACACGGATTACTTTAATTCTTCTACAGGGGCAGTCTTCTTCTAAAAAGAGGATTTTACAGCAAAGCGGTGCTGAAGTAGCGTTCGGCGCGGTCCGGCAGGACGGTCGCAATATTGCCTTTGATTTTTTTGGTAAGCTGCCTTGCAGCCCAGACATTCGCACCTGAACTGATACCTACAAGCAAGCCGTAATCCCTTCCCAACTGGCGTGTGGTTTCGATAGCGTCCTCGTCGGTAACCTCGACTACATCATCGACAATCGATACATCCAGGACGCCGGGAATAAAACCATCGCCTATACCCTGAATCTGGTGCAGGCCGGGTTCGTGGCCTAACAGGGCGGACACATTCTTCGGTTCAACGGCGACGACTTTTGCATTATGATTTTGCTCTTTGAGAAATTTGCCTACCCCCTGCAGGGTCCCGCCTGAGCCGACGCCGGCAACGAAACAAGCAATATCTCCGCTCATCTGGTGCCAGAGCTCACGCGCTGTCTGTTCGTAATGCACCTGCGGATTTGCCGGATTTTCGAATTGCTGAGGAATAAACACATGTGGGTCTTCGGCTGCCATCTCTTCGGCTCTTTTCACAGCACCGGGCAGTGAATCCTTGTCGGGCGTAAGCACCAGTTCCGCACCGAGGGCCTTGATGAGTTTTTTACGTTCTTCACTCATCCCTTCGGGCATAACGATACGGACTTTGTATCCCATCAGCCGACCTACCAGAGCCAGGCCGATGCCCGTATTTCCACTGGTAGGTTCGACTATAATCGAATCCGAATTTATTTTGCCGTCACGTTTGGCGGCTTCGAGCATCGCAAGTGCAACACGGTCCTTTATACTCCCGCCGGGATTAAGAAACTCGGCTTTTGCAAAGATTCTTTCGCCTTTGAGCTGTAATAATGGGGTATTACCAATTAACTCAAGAATATTGTCAGTCAGCATAGGTAAGGTTTTTCCATAGTTAGCGTTAAAATATAGACTTACGTAAAATCCTCATTATACCTGATTTTATTAAATTATCAAGGAAATTATCGCGAGAAACAGCAATTCGATTTTTAAACTATCTCGTTGAGCTAAAAATTTTTTAAAAAAATTGAAAAAATATTAGACACAAGAACCTGAATCTGCTAAAATCATAATAGTACTCAACAGGGCTGGGGTTATCTCGCTTTCCTCTCCCTCCGCATCCCAGCTCTGTTTTTTTATGCGCTAATTCTTAACACCAAGGCACTAAGACACCAAGTCACAGAGAAACAGTGGTAATAAGCTACGGCTTAAAATCCATACGATTACAAAGGGGATTAAATAGATGCAATGCCTCGGAGTTCTGTTGTTTATTTTGCTCAGGCCCTTCTTCTGAGAACAATTGTTCCCAGGGCGAGCAACAAGCACGCGGCGGGCTCCGGAACGGGCGTCAGCAAGAATGCCCTATCCAGCCCAGCGGGGTTCCGGCCGTAGCCGACTATCCAGCCGTCGTCGTTTATGTCCCAGGCATCTATTAACAACCAACCGAGTCCGGGGTCTATCAAAGTATTGAGGTTTATATTATTTCCGTTGCCGCTGGAGTCAAAGAGCGTTGCCCATTTCAAACCGGAAGCATCATAAGCCCTTCCCACGATTTGCCCATTGTTGTTTATTGAGTAAGCCACACTGCGGTCGCCGCCGAGGGCACCAAGGTTAATATTATTTCCATTGCCCGTTATGTCAAAAAGTGTTGCATAATTATTGCCTAAAGCATTTTGTGCATATCCCACAATCTGGCCGATATCGTTAATTGAGTAAGCCCAACTGTAGCTGCCGCCAAGCGTACCGAGGTCTATATTATTTCCTATACCTGTTGAGTCGAAAAGTATTGCTCGGGCATCAGAATAGCCTCCCACATATCCCACAATTTGACCATTGTTGTTAATTGAGCGAGCATAGCCGTCACCAAGGTCAACGTTGTTTCCGCCGCCTGTTGAATCAAAAAGGGTTGCCCGCGCGCCGGCAGAACTGATCGGGGAATATCCTACAATCTGGTCGTTGTTGTTGGTTGATGTAGCAACACTCCAACTGTCACTTAGGATTATGTCATTTCCTCCGCCTGTTGGATCAAAAACCATCGCCCGCGTACCCGCCGAGACAATTTGGGCAGCGCCCACAATCTGGCCGTTGTCGTTGATTGAAGAAGCTAAACTGGGAGGAATGCTGACGGCCGTGCCGAGCTTAACATTATTTCCGCTGCCTGATGAATCAAAAAGCGTGGCCCAAGAATTACTAGCATAGGTGAAGGCAGTTCCCACAATCTGGCCGCTGTTGTTGATTGAGTAAGCCGTACTTTTGGTATAACTTGGTAGTGCGCTCAAGTCAATGACGTTATAAGCGGGTACAGCTAATGCGGTGGAGACTAACAACAAAACCAGAAAGGCTGAACTTTTTGATCTCATCTCTAAATCACCTTAGGAAAAAATTTATCAAAAACCTATAGATGTTGTTTGAGTTGTTCTGTCCCCACGAATTGGATAATATTATACGACAATTCTGCGAAAATGTCAAGGAAAATTTTCGCATTTTTGGTTCAGGGGAATCGGAAAACAAAAGCCCAAGCCACCCGTCCTTCGTCCCGATAGAGAATATCGGGACTTCGGAGGGCAGGCAGGTGCCTAAACTAAAGAGTGCGGATTTTCTTTGCCAATTCAGAAGATACCTTTTAGAATCCTTGGTTGTTAAAGATAGAATGAATCTGAGCCCTAAAAATACTTTCAGTAAAGAAATGAGGTCATAAAATGAATGTACTTTTACTCGGCAGCGGCGGAAGAGAGCACGCGATGGCGTGGAAAATCGCTCAATCGAAAAAACTGACAAAGCTTTATACAGCACCGGGTAATCCCGGTACTGCCCAATGTGGAGAAAACATCTCTATAGCCGCAAACGATATTAAAAAGCTTCTTGAATTCGCAAAACAAAAAAAGATTGACCTTATGGTTGCAGGCCCCGAAGCACCGCTTGCTGAAGGCGTAGTCGATGCATTCGAAACGGCAGATATAAAAGCCTTCGGCCCATGTAAGGCCGCGGCACAGCTCGAATCAGATAAAGCTTTTGCCAAACACCTTATGCGAACCTGCGCAATTTCCACAGCCGAGGGACAGGTATTCGAAAGATTCGAAGATGCAAAAGCATATATCGCAAGTCGGGATGAAGCCGTTGTCGTAAAGGCCGCCGGACTGGCGGCGGGCAAGGGTGTGTTCGTTTGCGATGAACCTTCCGACGGTATTAACGCCGCTGAAAAAATTATGTGCGATAAGGAATTCGGCGACGCCGGTAATAAAATTGTTGTTGAAGATAAGCTATTAGGCGAGGAGGCATCGATACTCGCTTTTGTTGACGGCAAGAACATATACGTTATGGAGTCATCCCAGGACCATAAGCCAATCGGCGAGGGTGATACAGGTCCGAATACCGGCGGCATGGGAGCTTATAGTCCGGCGCCTGTGATTACAGACAAGCTAATGAGCCAGATTAACCGCGAAATTCTCGTTCCTGTTGTCGATGGTATGAACCGTCACGGCACACCTTACAAAGGTGTTCTATACGCGGGCATTATGGTAACGGCAGCGGGACCGAGAGTCCTCGAATTCAACGTGCGGTTCGGAGACCCAGAGACTCAGCCTATAATGATGAGACTCAAAAGTGATTTAATTGAAGTTATGCTTGCTGTCTGCGATGAAAAGCTCGATGAAGTAACACTAAAATGGGACCCGCGACCTGCAGTCTGTGTGGTTATGGCCTCCGGCGGTTATCCGGGCAGCTATGAAAAAGGCAAGGCCATCAGCGGGATTGAGGACGCTAATGCCTTGGATGATGTTTTTGTATTTCAGGCAGGCACTAAAGAGCAGGACGGCAAGCTCGTTACAAACGGAGGAAGAGTACTGGGAGTTACAGCGGTCAGCGATGACGTCAGCCAGGCACAAAAGCGGGCATACGAGGCAGTGGATAAAATTAAATTCGAAGGTTCATACTACAGACGCGACATTGCCGATAAAGCCTTAAAAAGAATTAAGTCTTAGCGGCTGACACGAATGGTATTAAAATCGGACATTGAATTACTGCCGGCGGAAAAACGCAGTAGATATAAGCACTGGTTCATTGTTGCTGCAGTCTCTTTAGGATTATTTTTTCTGATTTTATGGTTTTCAGTGACCATGTTCCTCGCTCCTGCGGCGATAAACCAGCTTGCAGAAATAACCAACACAAAAATCAAAGCCGACTCCGTAAATTTCAGCCTCAACGGCTCCATTCTTATCCGGGGTCTGCAAATAAAACCTGTTCAGGATACTGATTACGACAACTCAATCCTCCGGGCAAGAAAAGTTTATGTCCGCTTTGGTATCGCTTCTCTGGTAACCTTAAAACCAAAGATACGAAAAATCAGACTTGTGGACTTTAAGCTCGATTTTCAGCAGGATATCGACAGTGGCATATGGAATATCCAAACAGTTAAATTAAATCTCGAAAAATCCGGCAAAGGCGCTTTCGCTGAAATCAGGCTTAAAAACGGTAAGCTCCATTACACAAAAATTAATAATAGCATTCCAAAAATCGCGATGTCGATTCCGGTTGACGGCCATCTCGAACCATCGGAAAAGGTTGAAGAAGGATATGATTTTTATCTGGCCACAGCAATAACTGATGAGCAATCACACAGCAAAATAGCGGGAAGTTTCAAGCCCGGATATTTTCACTTATCAGGCTCAATCAGCAGCGATGATTTTCCATATCTACAGCATAAATGGACGGCCCAGACACTTGCTGTCCAATGTAATTACGAAAAAAACGGTAATTTCAATTTGGATTTCTCAGTAGAGAATTTTAGTTGTCACGGATGTAGCTCGGACGATATCGGTCAATCAGAAAATATTGAAGAGGCCTCATTAGCAACTAAAATCCAGCAAATGCTGGACAAATATCATTTGTCCGGAACAATTGACGCCCGTCTGAACGCGCAAGGAAATTTCAATCAGCCGAAAAAGACAACTCTAAACGGAACAGTTCTTTGTAAGGACGTATCACTTGTTTACTCGGTATTTCCTTATTCAGTTGAGCGTTTGCAGGGGAAGATAGATTTTACCGAAAGAAACCTCAAGGCTGAGAACCTTACCGGCAGGCACAAAAATGTGGAGCTGATAATCAACAGTGAATTTTCGGATCTCGGATCGAACGCCAGGGGGCAGGTTGCAATATCAAGTAAACATATGCCTCTTGACCAGGACCTTTACAAGGCTCTTTGGCCCGTCCAAAAGAAGCTCTGGAATGAATTCGAACCGACGGGTTTCGTTGAGTTTAATTATACATTCAGTTTAGAGACTGATGCCGGTAAAAAATATGCTCTTGATGTGGATTTAGTAAATGTAAACAGCACATACAGATATTTTCCATATCCCCTGAATAATCTCACCGGTAATCTGCTCTTCGATGTTAACAGCATAAAAGTTACGAATCTCAAATCCATACAGGAAAGTAAAATAGTAAATATAAACGGCAATGTAACCCAAACCGACACATCAAAACCCAGGTTCGATTTAGTGATTGATGTCAATAATATCCCCCTCGATGAAACACTGGCCGCCGCCCTGCCGCCTAAGGAAAGGAATCTTTACAACCAGTTTCAGCCGGACGGCTTAGGTTCGGGAAAAGTTTTAGTGCATAATTTACCGCGTGACCCCAATCAGGTCTATTTTAATGCCAACCTGAATTTCGAGGATACGATATTAAGGCCGCCAATGCTCACAGGTAACATCACCGATATCACGGCCAACGGAATCTTTGAGCCGAATTCGATAACATTCAGACAATTTGACGGTCTATATGCAGGCCAGCCTGTTTCGATGACAGGGGTGTTTCGGATTAGCGAAGACGGCAACGACCTGGCTTACAAAATGACTCTGTCAAGTGACAAATTCATGTTAAATGAGCAAATGCTTTCTCTCATCAGTCAAAGACTCAAAAAGCCTATTGATAAAATTAAACCTTCGGGCACAATCGCATACTCAGCAGTGCTTAATAAACAAATAAACCAAAGCGATGTTGACTACAACGTTACTTTAAGCTGCATCGACGTTAATATTTCACCTGAAATTACCGACATGCCGCTAGAACATATCACAGGCCAAATCAATATCAATAAAAACGCTTTAACTTTAACAAACCTCGGCACCAATCCTCAAAGCCCTGGCGCACCCCTAATAAACATAAACGCGAATATTCAGCTTTCAACACAACCGGCAAATAAATCCAAAATTGATACCGCCGCTGTATCAGTTAACGCTGAAAACTTTCCGGTAGAGGTAAAGCATCTCGAAAAGCTGACCGGCACCTTGAATTATGATAAGGAAAAAGAGCGCTGGTACAGCGAAGATATGTACGGACAATTTTATGGCGGAAAGTTAGCAGGCAAACTCGAACTTCAAAATCAAGCTGACAGAGACAAAGTGCAGGTAATGCTCCAGGTCGGTTTCGATAAGGTGGATTTGAGAAAATTCCTTGCAGACAGAAAAGACTTGCCGCCTGACTGTCCCGCTGGAAGCTGTTACAGCACAGGACAAATGAATGGGCAAATTAACGTAATTGGAACCGCGGGCGATTTGAGCAGCTTTTACGGAAGCTGTCGCGTGGAAATAGATGATATGCAGGTAGGCAGGCTTTCGCCGGTCGCAAAGGTCCTGACCCTTTTAAAGCTCACCAAGCCAAGTGATTATCTCTTCCAGCGGATGTTTTTCAATACCTATATTAAAGACAAAAAATTCTACTTCGAGACCTTCGAATTGTCAGGTAACGCTCTAAATTTCGGCGGCACAGGCTGGATGGACATCAAAAGCAAAGAGCTCGATTTGACCCTTGCCGCCAGAGGTCCGAGAATCGCCGACGTAAGTAGAGGTCTCATAGGTTCACTAACTAGCGCTATCAGTCCCGCCATTCTCCAGGTCAATGTCTTAGGCACAGCTAATAAGCCTATAGTCGAAGTCAAACCCTTTCCTGCTATAGGAGGCACTCTCGACCTGCTGGGAACAAAGGAAAAGTGAAAGCCAGCTATATATAGAAATGTACCGAGAAGAACAAAAACAGCAATCAAGCAAATGTAAGCTGTTTCTGATTTAAATCGAGTTTTTGTTTTATCTCACAAATAATTTCTTCAATTTTTTTTGATGGGCATAATTTTGAAAAGATGTCAAGATCACTTTGCGATTTTAGATCAATAAAAGTTTTATTTGGAGAAACATAAACGACCACTTTTTTCTGCCTCGTAAGAAGATTGAGAATATTATTCAGTGCGCCCTTACTTTTGCCGTCCCATAACATAAAGCCATAATCGGCTCTGTCGCACATTGCAACATCTTTTAAAGTGTAATACGCAAAATCCTTTTTGCGTCTGTCAGTTTCAACTTTATGTGTTCCCCAATTACCTATGTTATTTCTGCATTCTTCGCCAATATAAAAAACAGTAACATTCCTGTACTGCTTTTCTGACAAATATTTCTGCATCGCCTTATCAGCGCCGTTGGCATCGCCGATCAATACCTCAAAACTATTTTTTATGAGATTATCAATTCGTTCCTGAACAATACTGTTCAGACGCCCTATCGTTCTGGAACCACCTAAAAATATCTTAGTCATCCTGCCCTCCTCGTTCTTGAAAATACCAGAACATAAATATCACTAACTTTACCTTCGCTTTTGAGAGCCTGAGTAACTGCTTTAAGCGTTGCTCCCGACCTATACAGGTCATCAACTACAAGAACCTTTTTACCGGCCACTTCTGTCGTCAAAACAGAATAAGCATCCTTTAGAATTTTTAACCTCTTGTCGCATTCATAAACCGATTTAATTTGAGGTGTGTCTTTGATTTTTACAACACAATCCTTACGAAGCGATACATCTAAAGATTTTGCAAGAGCTTCAGCTAAAAGGTAAACAGGCTGAAATGTCCTATTAACATTGGACGGCGGAATAGGGATAACCATATCTATTGACCATTTGTGGACTTTGATAAATCTGAACGCTAAATGATTTAATGTGGATATTACAGTTTTATCTGAACAATATTTCAGTTTGTAAAGCAATTCACCTATTGCTGTTCGTTTTGTATCAAACTGTGGATTCCCGTATTCATCGTCTCCGATATAAATACTGCTTATTGTATGATAATCCAAAGCAAAGCCTTCGTTCCAGCTATCTTTGAGCTTTATTGGGTTAATTTCAATCATTTTGGATAACACCTATGCCGATAACAGCAATCATTCGAAAATATTCTAACATATTATGTCAAAAAGTCAAAATACAAATGTGTCTCATACGGTTAAAACCCGTCATACTAAAAGTTTAATAATCTTTTTGCAGATATTTGTGATTGATATTTTTCTCAGGTTCGTTTATCTATACAATATTGGTCTAATTTGTTAAGGCAGATTGTATGGCAAAAGACGCTCATAAAACATCCAAAACCAGCTTCACCGCGGTAGTTGTAGTCAATAAAAAAATCGGCAGCCGCTTCTATAAGCTCGTTTTACACCTTTTCAAACAGGCCGCCGATGCTTTTGCCAACACCCAGCCGGGCCAATTTGCAGAGATAGACCTGTCATCAGCCGCCCTGCCGCCTGCCGACCAGATACCAAATGAACTGTCCGACAGGGTAAAAAGAGAGATTATACTCAGACGCCCATTCAGCTTCAGCAGCGTTGATGCTCGGGAAGATAAAACCGTCCTGGAAATCATATATTGCATTGTCGGACCGGCCTCATTAAGGCTCACAACCGTAATTCCTGAGCAAAAGCTCAATATAATAGGCCCTCTGGGAAATGGTTTTAATATACCGGACAATAAAACCACCGCGCTTTTAGTTGCAGGCGGTATGGGCACTCCGCCTCTACAGCATCTGGCTAAAATATTAAGCGAGAAGCATCCTGAAATCTATACAGTCGCTTTCGCAGGTGCCAAATCGAAAAGCGACTTGCCGTTTGAAGGACGAACAGATGAAGTCTCCGAGGAGATAGGCTATCCCATACAGGCCTTTGCAAAGTACGGCATTGAATCACAGGTCGCTACAAACGACGGATCTGCCGGTTATAACGGGCCGGTTACAGGCTGTCTTAACGACTGGCTTAAGGCAAATGAAAAAGACCCATCTGAAATAATAATTTACGCCTGCGGCCCCGAAGCTATGCTGGCCGATGTTGCCAAATTAGCCGCCGAAAAAAATATCGATTGCCAAATCAGTATGGAGCGCCGAATGGCCTGCGGAATAGGCGTCTGCCAGAGCTGCGCCGTCGAATGTAAAGTACCGGACTCAAACGAGACGGTCTATAAACTCTGCTGCGAGGACGGCCCTGTCTTCAATGCAAAAGAAGTAGTCTTTCTAACAGAAAAAAATAGTCATAAACTATAAATAATCTTGAGGTCACAAAATGTGACCTCAAATAGTAAATAAAAACTTGCTGTTCCAATTTGGAATATCAAGTTTAAAAGACTAATTCAAATAGGAACTCAATTAGCACTATGCCTAAAGACAGTTCGATAATACCTGTTGAGCGAATACATAAGAGTATCCTTATTATGAGAGGACATAAGGTCATACTAGACAGAGACTTGGCAGATTTATATGAAGTAGAAACTAAAATCTTAACAAGAGCTATACGAAGGAATATCGATAGATTTCCGGAAGACTTCATGTTTCGTTTAACTAAGGAAGAATTTGAGAACTTGAGGCGCCATTTTGGCACCTCAAGTTGGGGCGGTCGCCGGTATCTTCCATACGCTTTCACAGAACAAGGTGTAGCAATGCTATCAAGTGTTTTGAGGAGTAAACGCGCGATTGAAGTTAATATCGCTATTATGCGAACATTTGTGAAATTACGTGAAATTCTCGCAACAAATACAGCTTTACGACGAAAAATTGAATCGATGGAACGGCAATATGAAGAGCAATTCAAGCTTATCTTCAAAATTCTTTCTGAAATGGTTATGTCCGATTCCAAGCCGAAACCTCAAATTGGTTTTCACACGGAAGCAAAGGAACGTTCATTAAAAGGTAAAACGCAAGGCAAAAAGTATAAAGTGATAAGAAAAAAATGACACTTATAGAAAAGTTCTTTCGTTCATATAATAAGCTTGAAGACTTTCTGAAGAAATGGATTACCATTTTGGACAAGAAGTGCACCAAAAATCCAGACAACCAAATCAAAGCATCTTATTATATATGGGCAAGATATTCTATAGCAATTCGTAGTTTCAAGCGCTTATGTGAGCCACAATTTTTACCCGACTTATATGTAATTGCACGCTGCTGTCTTGAGTATGATGCTTCCTTGTCGGCTATTTTGAATGACCAAGAGGCTGCAACAGATTATTTAGAATTTGAGAAACATGCCAAAGCCAACTATCTGAGAAAGTTTGGAAATACCATTGACAAGAATAAAAAGAAAACCTACGAAAATAATCTTGCTTTGCTCGGAGTCAAAAATATTGAGAATTACAAATGGACCAAATGGTGTGCAAAGCAAGGTGGTTATATTGGTCTAATTGAAAAATATGAAGGCACAGACGCAAAAAGAAACTATTTTTTCTTTTCTGAACTTTCTTACGGTTCGGTGATGGCTATGAAAATTTTACAGAACATCTCTAAATCTGATAAATTTCTTTTAATGATGCAAGATATTATTAATCTTGTTTATACGGGCTACATAGTCGGAACAAATTCTTTTTTAGAAAAAGTATTAGGCCCAATTATTACTTCAGATTCGGAGCAATGTAAAAAAGATTTTGATGAAATAGAACAATTTTTTGGTTAATGGATTATTATGAATAATGAAATTGATATATCGGTTGAGTTTGCAGGATTAAAATTGGCTAATCCGGTGTTTTTGGCGTCGGGCACGTGTGGTTATGCCGATGAGCTAAGCGACTTTGTGGACTTAGATTCATTAGGCGGATTTATCACAAAGAGTATCACGGCAGGGCCGCGAAAAGGCAATCCCATCCCCCGAATTGTCGAGACCGATTCGGGAATGCTAAACGCTATCGGCCTGGCTAATATAGGCCTTGAAAAGTTCATCGAAGAAAAGCTGCCAATACTAAAAGACTTAAAATGCTCCATCTTTGTCAATGTGGCAGGCGAAACAATAGAAGATTATGTAGCTGTTACTCAAAGGCTAAGCACCGAAGAGGCTATAGCCGGTTTCGAGCTGAATATAAGCTGCCCTAACGTCAAAAAAGGCGGCATAACATTTGGCACAGACCCTGCTCAAGTAAAAGAAATCACAACCGCTGTAAAACAGGCCGCGGGTAGTAAGGTTTTAATAGTAAAACTATCGCCTAATGTAACGGATATTTCCGTTATCGCAAAAGCGGCTGTAGAAGCCGGTGCAAACGCCCTTAGTCTTGTCAACACCTTTACCGCTATGGTTATCGATATCGAAAAGCAACAGCCGGTTTTAGCCAATCGAACCGGTGGCCTGTCCGGCCCAGCCATAAAGCCAATCGCCGTCTATATGGTCAACAAGGTTTACAACGAAGTAGCCAAAGATGCGAATATTCCCATCCTCGGCGGCGGCGGAATCCGAAACGCCTCTGATGCCATCGAATTTATATTAGCCGGAGCCTCGGCGGTATCGGTCGGAACCTGGAATTTTATCGAACCAAACTGTGCTGAAAAAATTATTAAAGGTATAGAACAATACTGCACGAAACACAGTATAGCAAATATCCACAAGATAGTCGGCACCGTATAAAATTAATCAGGGCGGCGGTTCCTGTTTAATATATGATATTCTGGCTTAAATACCGAAAACCTGCGCGCAAAGTTTATATGACCTTAATATTTGAATTGAGAGAGTAAAATGTTAAAGCGTATCATAGCAATTACTTTTATTTACGCCTGTACTGTAGTTGGTTTTTTCATTCTTGCCGGAACGGTTTTCGTACGAACCGAAAATCAGGACCAAAAACTCAAACGTTCGGTAGGACAGCTTTGGGGAAGCAGGCATATCCAGCAAGCCCCCCTGCCATATTACAGAACCGAAATCAAGGATAGGAACAATACAACCATACAGAAAACACCAATTCCTTTACGGTCGAGCGACATAACAGTTGACATCAAACTTGAACACCGTAAAAAAGGGCTGCTTTGGTATCCCACCTACACGGTATGTTATAATGGCAAGTATCAGGTTGAAAAAACTAACAGAGAAAATGAGAAAATCTACGTAGATTACAGATTTCCCGCTGAGCAAGCTATTTATGATGATTTCAAACTTATGATTCAGGGAAGGGAAATTCAAAATATTAGTTCAAGTTCCGGCGTAGTTACTAACTTTATCGACTTATTGGATGGCAACAATGGGGAAGTTGAAGTATCGTACAAATCACAGGGAATGGAAAACTGGCAGTACTTTTTCGGCAGCGATATCAGTCAAATAAAAAACTTTAACCTTGTTGTCTATACTGATTTCGTCGATATTGATTTTCTCGATGGCAGTATTTCTCCTACCCAGAAAGAGCTTACCCAGGACGGCTGGAAACTTACCTGGAAATATTCCAATTTACTTACTGGTTCGAATATCGGTTTGGCCATGCCCCAGAAGCTCAATCCAGGCCCGTGGATTAGCAGGGTAACATTAGCCGCACCGGTATCACTGTTTTTATTTTTCTTTGTTCTCTTTATAGTTACCTCAGTAAAGAAAATCAAAATACATCCTATGAATTACTTTTTTATCGGAGCGGCATTTTTCAGTTTCCACTTATTGCTTTCGTATCTTGCCGACCACATCTCCATCCACCTTGCCTTTTGGATTTGCTCGGTCGTTTCGGTATTTCTGGTGGTTTCCTATATGAGACTGGTAGTGGGAACACGATTCGCTTTCATTGAGACCGCTATATGGCAGTTAATATACCTTGTTATCTTCTCTTATACCTTCTTTTTCGAAGGTTATACGGGCTTAGCCATAACTATTCTGTCTATTTGCACACTTTTTGTAGCAATGCAGTTTACCGGCAGAGTAAATTGGGATACAATGTTTGCCAAAGATGAACAGCAAAAGACCGCTTAGTAAAACGATTAGTTCCTGTTTACAGGATAGTTTATGGAAACGATTCAGTTATTGAGAGACTATTTCCCCACTGCCGTTTATACCGGCAACTGCCTCGTGTTTATCAGCGAAGACTGGCGGGTCGAGCTTTCAGAGCATAAAGAGAGCGATTACAGCAAAAAGACCGCCCAGCCGAATATCATTCGCGTAAAAGTCTTCAAAAAAACCGTCAATGGCGAACTGTTGCCGAGCTACCACGAGGATTTCCAAATCGCATCTTTAGGTGAGCTGGCCGAGCAGATAGAAAAGTACATCCAGATGGCAATCGGTTCGAACCTCCGCGAAACCCTTGAATAAAGCAAAATTTCAATGAGCACCTTGAAAGTTGAAAACTGTAACATGGGTATCACCTTCACCGTTAAAGTTGTGCCCGGCAGCAGTAAAACATCTCTATCCGGTATTCTCGATGGTATGCTCAAACTAAAGATTGCCGCTCCGCCGGAAAAAGGAAAAGCAAACGCCG
>JAFGGH010000018.1 GCA_016930645.1 Sedimentisphaerales bacterium | reverse complement strand
GCAAAAGCGGACGATTCTTAAAACCGGCCGCTCCGGATGGCAACAGAGGAAAAATCGATGCATGCTTTAACAGAACATATAAAAAGATTCTCGCTGATTTTGACTTTTATTCTGGTCGCATTTGTTGTACTGGTACAGCCTTACCCGCGCCCGTTAAATCCGGACAGCTTATTCATACCCCAAAAATCTGTTAGCGACGACCTGTTGATGAAAACACTGGAAGACCTTATGGGGGTCAATGTTGTTTATCTGTCGGATTCACCTTCGGAATATATGATTGATGAATTGCTGAATAAATCAATCGAAGACCTGATGAATATCAAAGTCGGATACTCCTCATAAACCAAATCAAAATATCACAGCAAAAAACATCTACTTATTTCTATACAAGCGCAAAAGCTCAAGAAAGTTTTGCATATCAGGCGGCAACGGGGCTTCGAATCTGACAGTTTCTCCCGTTGTGGGGTGCCGGAATTCGATGCTGAAGGCGTGCAGGGCACAGCGCGCGATGACAGGCTCTTCTGCCCTGGCTTCTTCGTCCTTTAGCTGCCAGAGATAAACAGCCTTGCCCCCGTACATATCGTCACCGACTATCGGGTGTTTGATATGCGAAAGGTGAACGCGAATCTGATGTGTTCTGCCCGTCTTAGGTGTGAGCTTTAACAGCGAATAACCCCTGAACCTTTCCTGCACCTCGTAAAATGTTATAGCTTCCTTGCCAACCTCGGACCGAACAGAATATTTTTCTCTTATCTGAGGATGGACTCCTAAAGGCGCGCTGATGCGGTCGGCTTTAAGCTGTGGTACTCCGTGAACTACGGCGAGATACTCTTTTTTTATGGTGCGGTTCTCGAATTGCTTTGCCACCTTCCATTGTGCTACATCGTTTTTTGTTACGACCATCACACCGGTTGTGTCACGGTCAAGGCGATGAACTATCCCAGGCCTGAACTCGCCCAGCCCGCTGGAAAGCTCATTCGAATAATTGACAAGAGCGTTAACCAAGGTGCCGTTTAAATTCCCTCGCGCAGGATGAACAATCATATCAGCCTGCTTGTTCAGAATGATTATATCATTATCATCGTAGATGACATCAAGCGGAATATCCTCAGGCTTAATCTCCCTGGTCGGTAACTCGGGCAGAGTAACCACGATTATATCGCCGCCGGATATCTTAAAGCTTGCCTTCACCACGCTGCCATTGACCTTAACAGCCCCTGCGGTGATTTGCTTTTGAATCATCGCCCTGCTGAAATTGCTGAACCTGCCGTGCAGGTACTTGTCAAGGCGCCGCTGGCTCGCGGTCCGTGCCACTCTAAGTGTCAGGCTTTGATTGGCCTTGGGTGTCTGTGACATTATTCGACAGCGTTTACGCTTTCAATTGCCGGTGAAGACAAAATCGCATCGAGGTCTAAATTAGCTGAATCAGGATTCAACAGCGAATCTTTCGCCGCCGGCTCGATGGGTTTTACCCGGCCAAACGCGACCTTCTCCCTGTAGTCATCCATAACCTTCAAACGATATTCCGCCGAGGCAGCGGCATCTGTACCGGCAAATTTTTTATCCTGCGATACCTGTCGGTATATTTCCCTGGCCGCCTCGAAATTGCCAAGCTCCTCTTCGCACAAACCAAGGCCATATTTCGCCAAAGCCAGCAGCGAGGGATTATCCTGAGCTTTTTCAACAGCGCTTTCATAAGATTTTTTCGCTTTATTGATTTGGGCCTGCAAATAGGCTTTATCTACAGGTTCCATCCGGTAGTACAGCTCCGTCCGAAGAGCCTCGGCCTGTTTAATATACGCCAGTGCCGCCATATCTTTATTCTTCGTATTACGTGCGAAATTGCCAAATCCCTTGGAAGTATTGATGAGTGTATAAGAATAATCGATTCCGTCTTTTTCAATGCCGTTAATAGTATTAATTTTATTACGCGTAAGCTCTCTGATAAGCTGTGTGAGCCGGAGTCGCTCATTAACCCGGACAACATTTTTCTGATAAGCTCTCCAGCCGTATAGCCCAAGAACAGCCGCCGCTACCACGCAAATATAGATTATCATCCGCATGTTCTCTTTGGCCCAGTTTGGAAAATTTGACAACCACTCTGCCAGCTCGTTGGTCTTAAGCTCATGGCGATGCTCAGATTTCATCTGTTTCTCCGTAGATTTATAACCTTATTTCAACTCGAACTACAAACATACATTCTAACATAACCCTTTTTGACTTGCAATAGAGCCTGTTCAGGACTAATATCTTGTTTTCACTCGCCTGTCGCGGGTGGTGATTACTTGAATTTGAAAGGCCTTAAATGCCCAGGCGCTTATCTAACTCGAATATAAATGCATTTATTCTCTTGGCCATGTTTTTATGCTGGTTTACGCCGTTGTTCGGCTCTCAAAATCCCGTCGGACTTTTAGACCCATCAAGACATATCACACTCGATGAGATAAAACCGGGTATGCAGGCATACTGCCTGACAGTTTACGAAGGTACAAAAATCGAAAAATTCGAGCTTGAAGTCATTAGCGTAGTCAAAAACTTCGACCCCGGATTAGATGTTATCCTCGTCAAGGGATTGGATGACAAATTTATCTACACCGGCGCCGTGGCCGGTTGCAGCGGCTCACCCGTCTATATCGAAGGCCGACTCGCCGGAGCTCTGGCCTTAGGCTGGCCTTACAGCAAAGACCCGCTCTACGGCGTTACGCCAATCGAAAATATGCTCCAGGTTGGGTCAACTCCAGGCAGCGCATCACAGGATTCATCAAAAATAACTCTCGATTTATCCAAACCGATTAACCTGTCAAATATCGAAAAGCAGCTTAATGAACCTTTCAGCACCGGCAGCAGCAGTGAAGAAAAAATGACTTTTTTGCCGTCTCCGCTTGTTGTATCGGGAATCCCTACATCTGTCTGCCAAGAACTGAATAACCAACTGAGTGGGTTTGGTATTGTAGCGACACCGGGCTTTCCCGGTTCGGTACCGGACAAAGACACGGCCAATGTCAAAATCGAACCCGGCTCCGTCCTCGCAGTGCCTGTGGTCAGCGGTGATATCGAAATGGCGGTAATAGGCACCGCTACCGAAGTGCTGGGCGATAAGGTCTTCGGATTCGGCCACGCTTTTCTCGGCTACGGCCCTGTCGAGATGCCTTTGGCAACAGGACAAGTACATACTGTAGTGGCAAGTGTGCAACGCTCTTTCAAACTGGGAACTCCGATAGACATTGTCGGAACTATAACCTTTGACCAGTCTCATGCGGTTATGGGAACAATCGGCAAAAAACCAAAAATGATTCCTCTTAATATCAAAATTAAAAGATATAACACTCCTTCTCCCCGCTCATATCACTGTATGACTGCTTATAACAAAGTTCTCACTCCAAGGGTACTAAGAGCCGCTATCCTGGGCGCAGCTTTACGTCAAGGCTCTTTGCCCCCCGACCATACTATCAGCTACCGGCTCGATTTTGAAACCACCGGTTATGGTACTATTTCTTTCGAAAATTCTTCGACCGATACAGGCCTTGCTGAAATCTCCACAGAAACAAACGCCATTGTCGGATTGCTGATGAATAATCCTTACAAAGAAATCGGCATAGAAGCAGTCAACTGTGATATAGAAATTACCAATAGAAGTTCATTGGCGCACATTTACTCCGCCGGCCTGAGCGATTATACAGTCAAGCCGGGCGGCGATATTACCGTTGACGTTACCATTGAAAAGTTCCGCGGGACAAAGGAAAAATACTCCTTCACTCTGAATGTGCCGAAAGACCTGCAGCCGGGAAAGTATAAACTTTTAGTTACAGGCGGATACCGTTACCAGGATTTCCTGGTCAGGGCCGTTCCGCAGAAACTTATCGCCGATAACGCCGATGACCTCGTTGAAGCCATAAAATTTATATCAGGCATCAAAAGAAACAAGCTGCACTGCATATTGCCCCTGCCCGAAGCAGGAATCACAATCCAAAGAGCCGAATTACCCGACCTGCCCCTAACAAAAACGCTCGTTCTGTCCGACCCGAAAAGAACGCTCGATATCCAGACATACAAACACTGGCTCGAAAAAAGTGTACAGACTGATACATTGATTATGGATGAGAAGGAAATTGAATTTGTGGTAAAAGAATAAGATATTTTTTAAAATTCGCGGGACAATTTATGAAACTAAACAACATATTCAAAACACAAACCTTTGTATTTTTGCTCCTGGCGGCAATCTTGCCTTGTTCTTTGCAAAACGCCTGTGCCGTAACAAGCAAAATAACTTCACACAGCTCAAGTGATGATTTTCAGAAAGGTCAAGCCGAAAATATTATTATCGGCTCAAAGGGTACGCTGCAGCTAAGCCGCACCAGTGAAAAAGTCACCGAAGAATTCAAAGATACCTGGGCCGTAAACAGCATCATATCAAGCGCCGGTAAAATCTATATCGGCACCAGCCCCAACGGAGGCATCTATCAATACAGTCTCGGAAGATTAGCAACAATTTATTCTGCCCAGCCGCAGGACACCGAACCGAACGACGTCAATGACGCTAACGATAAAACCACCGCAAAAAGCGAGCACCTCGCCAACGAACACATCTTCGCCATGGCAACAGACATATCAGACAGACTGCTCGCAGCGATAAGCGGCAGGCGATGCGCACTGTGCCGCCTGGAGTCGAGCGAGCTTATAACCGTTTATGAACCAAACGACGCCAAGTATGTCTTTGCTGTCCTCGTTGCCACGGATGGTACGATTTACCTCGGCACAGGACCGGAAGGTAAAATCTATTCGCTTGATTCAGCAGGCGAAAATCCAAAACTCGTTTACGACAGCACGGATAAAAACATACTCTCTCTTGCCTTAGCCAAAGACGGCTCCCTGCTCGCCGGTTCCGACACAAGAGGCCTGGTTTACAAAATCGACCCGGCCTCCGGAAAAGCAAAAGTCCTCTATGACTCGGAACAGGCCGAAATAACCGCTCTGCTGGTTGACGACAATGGCGACATTTACGCTGCGGCCACTTCGGCAAATGTTGTCAGCGAACAGGATAAATTCGCAAGTAAGATCCCACCGTCCGGCAGGCCTGAAGAAAAATCGGAAAACTCCAAAGACGGCCAATCCGGCGGCTCGTCACTAAACCTTAAAATCGCAAACACAAAAGAAGATTCGAAGAGCAAAAACCCAAAAGCCACACCGCAAAAAGGAAGACCGGCAAAGCCCGAACAGCTTAGCCACATCTATAAAATCTCCCCCGATGGTTTCGTAACCGATGTCTTTACCGAACCGGCGGTTCTGTTTGCCTTAAATCAACAACAGGACGAATTACTTCTCGGCACCGGCAACGAAGCCGAACTCTACACTATCAACCCCACCAAAGAGCAATCAGCCGTAATTTACAAAGATGAAAAAGCCTCACAAATAACCGCTCTTGCCGTCTGTGGCGACGAAATCTATCTCGGCACATCCAACCCGCCAAAGCTCATAAAACTCAACAAATCATTTGCTAACGAAGGAACTTTCACCTCTGACCTGATTGACGCATCACAGCCAGCCGACTGGGGAAAGCTGCAAATTGACGCCGAAATTCCAAAAGACTGCTCCGTGACAGTCTCGGCCAGAAGCGGCAATGTCAAAGATGTCAACGACCCGACTTTTTCCGACTGGACTGAGCCGGTCGAGATTAAAACGCCGGTCCAGCTAACCTGTCCGGTCGGAAGATTCTGCCAGTATAAACTCATCCTGAAAACCACAGACGGCCAAACGACACCTTTAATCAGAGAAGTCGCTGTTGCTAATACCATCCCCAACCTGGCGCCCAATATAAAAGAGGTTTCTGTTGAAAGAATCGAAAAACCCGAAAAACAGGGAACATTCGAAATAAAATACCAGGCCCTGGACGATAACTCCGACACCCTTATCTACACAATAGACTTTAGAAAAATAAACAGGGACACCTGGATTGAGCTTGCCGAAAAAATCGACAAACCATCTTACGAATGGGACAGCAGAACCGTCGAGGACGGCAGATATGAAATACGTGTTACCGCAAGCGACGAAAAATCCAATTCCGCCCATACAAAATTGACCGGAGCAAGAGTGAGCGACCCCGTCGTAGCCGATAATACCGGCCCGCTTATCGATATTCTTTCCATTGCCGGCGAGGAATACTCAGCCCTTGCCGAACCTATTCGTATATCCGGAAAACAGACCGTTATAAAGCTGTCTGTTATTGACAAATACAGCGTCGTCAGCAATCTTGATTACACAATCGACAGCAATGAAGATTACAAAGCCGCTGTACCTGATGACCTGGTTTTTGACACAACAAAGGAAAATTTCAAGATAAAGCTTGATGACCTCAAAGCCGGCAGGCACATAATCGCTCTGCGTGCAAAAGACGATGTAGGCAATACAACCTACAGGTCAACCGAAATAGAAGTTTCAGAGAAATAATTAACCGGCAAAAATTTTATGCGGCAAATTAAATACCAGCAAATTGTTGAGACTGTTGAAAAGCTCTGCATATCCGCCGCGCACGAGCTGCCCGATGATGTCCTCGATGCCCTCAAACAAGCCCTGAAAAAAGAATCTAATTCAAACGCCAGGAACATAATCGCCAGCCTCATCGAAAACGCCCGAATCGCCGCCGATGAAAATATTCCTCTATGTCAGGATACCGGCCTTGCCGTTGTATTTGTCGAGCAGGGTAACGATGTTACCATAAAGCCTCCCGATGATAATCCCAAAGCGAATTTGTTCGATGCCGTCAACGCAGGCGTACAGTCCGGCTACGAAAAAGGATACCTTAGAAAAAGCGTCGTTGCCGAACCACTCAACGAAAGAAAAAATACACAGACAAACACCCCCGCGATAATTCACTACAGCTTAGTGCCAGGCGATAGACTGAAACTGTCGGTTATGACAAAAGGCGGAGGCTGCGAAAACAAAAGCCAGTTCAAAATGTTCAATCCCACAGCTTCTAAAGAGCTGATTTCCGAATGGATTGTCGAGGTCGTCAAAAACGCAGGCGCCGATGCCTGCCCGCCCTTTGTTGTCGGAATCGGTATAGGCGGAAACTTCGAATTGAGCTGCCTGCTAAGTAAAAAGGCCCTTTTAAGAAAGCTCGGCGACAGAAACGAAAATCCCTTTTACGCCGAGCTTGAAAAAGATTTATTGAAAAAAATCAATTCACTCGGCCTCGGCCCGCAGGGCTTAAGCGGCGATACTACCGCTTTGGATTGTATAGTCGAATTCGCCCCCTGCCACATCGCCTCACTGCCCGTCGCCGTCAACATCGAATGCCACAGCCACCGCCACAAATCCGCTGTTATATAAGGATGTACGATAGTCAAATTCGGCTCGTATTACGGAGCTTACAGCCCTTTTTTGTTTGAGCTTGCTTCTGAAATATGGTAATGTAATGTTGTTCCTGTGTTGTCAACGAAAGGAAAAATAATGAAAAGGTACTTTACCCTCGAATACTGGAAGGACGACGGCTGGTTCGTAGGCAAACTAAAAGAGGTTCCCGGTGTATTCAGTCAGGGTGCAACCATAGAAGAACTTAAAGAAAATATCATCGACGCCTATCGTATGATGCTGGAAGATGAAAATATCGAAGCCGAGCATCCCGATGTAACCTGCACCGAACTGGGGATTGAGGTTTGAAGCGAAAAGCCCTGATAAAAGAGATTGTTAAAAGCGGCTGCTTTTTAAAAAGGCACGGCGGCAGACACGATATTTACGCAAATCCTCGAAACGGCAGGCAGGCTCCTGTTCCAAGACACTCCGAGATAAAGGATTCATTAGTTCGGCTCATCAAGGGGCAGCTTGACATATAGCTTTGTTACCTGCTGCCGTCAACATCGAATGCCACAGCCACCGCCACAAATCCGCTGTTATATGAGCCGAGCATTCCTACCATTAAACTACCCACTACGACTGATTGTGCTGCGCTAAGTACTTCTAAGCTGTTCGGTTCTGCTTTGACCATCCTTAACAGTAGCAATAAAGCCTTCGGGATCGTCGGGAGTAAGCAAAAAAGGTTTATCGGTGGTTCTTATTAAAACAAGTCTGTCTCTTCGGGTCATATACGCTTTGAAATACTTCAGGTTCGGTGAGGTAAAGTCGCCGTAAATACCGAAGCTGCCTCCCGAACCAAAAATACGAACTGACTTTTTAAAAACATATTTATAGTTTACCGGCTCTATTGAATAAACCCCAGAAAGTGGTATTTTCACGTCTTTCGCTAAAAGTCGGTTAACCAGAATACTATCGCCTGTTGTTTGATATTGCCGAGGAGCAAAGGCAGCACCGACAAGCAAAATAAGTACCGGCACCGGCGAAGCTGCGAACACAATAATCGCACAAAACATGTTTTCACGCATTCCATAAAGACCTGCAATAAGAAGCGTTATTGTTATCACCCCTAAAAGTATTATAAGTACCGAATTTAATATCCACATTCTTCTGTCCCAAGAAGCAGAGAAAACCTTAACATTTGGGTTTTTAGTTTTTCCGTCGTAGCTTTCCGCGTAGGTATTAGAAGTCATTACTATTCACTCCAAGCCCACTGCCGGGCAAATCGAGATAGAGGCGAATATTGCCCATGCGGTAATTTTATATAAAAAGATAGTCCGCAACTTTTATCCGTAAACCACCTCGCCGTCTCTGGCGTAATCGGCGATTAATGAATCTCTATCTTCCCATTCCTTGGGTGTCATAGCGATTGCCTCTATAGGCTGAAAAACTTTATAAATCGCGCCCGACAGCACGTCAATCCTCTCCCAGTAGCTTTTCCCCTCAAAATCCTCTGATATAACAACCAAATCTATATCGCTGTCCGGACGATAGTTGCCGGTAGCAAATGAGCCGTAAAGCAATATCTTTTGAGGCTTGACGCCTGCCGATTCAATCGCTTTCCTAAAATCGGATATTATTGCTAAAACTGTTTTTTTATCCATTCCAATAATTCCATCGTATTGTTAAGTATTTCTTCCGCCACAGGTTCCGTATAATCTTTTTGAAGCTTGTCAATATCTTCCGGATACCGAGTGGCTATGTTGGCTTCATTAAGCTTCGCAACAAACAGCCCCATTTTATCCTCCGGCTTGATACCCACCTTATTCAGTAAATAAACAAGGTTATGAGTCTTCGGTGGTGCTTGACCTGACTTTTTAAGGTAAAGACCTTTTAAGGCTTTTTCTACAGAAAGATGGCACATTAAAACCGCATAGAAAAATCTCCCGCCCTTACACATAAACTCGGCGGTGCTTATATCATAATCTGCTTGCTTTAACCATTGCTGAGATTTCTCGTTCATCCGGTTTCCCTGCATTTCTATTTACTTGCCGTTTTTCTACTATAATAATTTATACACATTAAAGCAAGCTTTTTAACTGCTCGGCGCAGAGATTGGCGATTGAAATATAATCTGCCGGAGGCAATTCTTCCGGTCTTTTTTGCGGCTCGACGGCGCAATCCTGAAAAATCCGCGTCCAGTTGTGTATTTTTTCCAGTCTGCCCTGGGCGAGCTTCGTGCAGGACTTGAGCATCTTGCGCCGATGCTGCATAAATAAAGCCACTACCTCACCAAGAATTTTCATATCATAAATGCGTTCGCACTTTTCATCGTTTCGAACAAAGCTCACCATCGCCGAATCAACCTGCGGCTCAGGCCAGAAAACACTCGGCTTCAGCTTTCTTTCAATCTTAATATCACCTGTCGCCGCTAACATTATACTCAAACCACCGTAATCCTTACCGCCCGGCCTTGCCGTCATCCGCTCAGCTACCTCCTTCTGCACGGTAACATACATACAATCGGCAACCATCTCCCCCGTAACTAAGTTAAGCATCACAGGAGACGCGACACTGTAAGGCAGGTTCGCCACTAATAACAATCGCCCGTCACGCTCCCGCTGCGCTTTTTCCAAAGCCCCAATTACCTTTGAGTTAATTACGTTTTTACTCTCCAGAACATCGCAGACAATAATCTCGACATTGTTTCTGTCTTTAAGCTCCCTCTCTGCTATCCCGGCAAGGGTTCCCTCGATTTCAACCGCAACAACCTTTGCTGCCTTTTCAGCCAACGCCCCCGTCAGTGAGCCCGTTCCGCAGCCAATCTCTAATACTATATCATTCTTTCTGATATCTGCCGTTTGAACTAATAGCCTCATCAGATTTAAATCTATAAGAAAATTCTGTCCCCTGCGGTGTTTGGGTTTGTAATTCGCCGCCGCAAGCAGCTCCCTGATTTGCTGTTTAGTATGCATCGCTCGAACCGGCAGCCCTTGCTGGATGTGCCTTTTTTGTTTGCACCATCTGTATCGCCGTCTTTATCGCCGCTTTCATACTCGAAGGGTTCGCAGAATCCTGACCAGCTATATCAAAAGCCGTTCCGTGCGCGGGACTTGTCCTGATAATCGGTATCCCGATTGTAATATTCACCGCCTCTTCAAAGGCAAGCAATTTCACCGGTATCATACCCTGGTCGTGGTACATCGCAACAACCCCGTCGAACTCGCCCTTAGCCGCGCGTAAAAAAAGCGAATCAGCAGGATAAGGCCCGTCGCAGTTTATCCCCTGCTCCTGGGCAAGCAGTATTGCAGGCGAGATTATCCTTCGCTCCTCATCGCCGAACTGCTCATTTTCGCCCGCGTGCGGATTCAATGCCGCAACACCTATCCGCGGGTTCTCACAACCGAAGTATCCCTTAAGTGCGTCATTCATCAAATCAATCGGCTCGAATACACAACCGATAGTAAACCTGTGACGAACCTCGAACAACGCCTCGTGAATTGTCGCAAGCGCCACCTTCAAAGGCCCCGCGACAAACATCATTACCTTTCGTTTTGATTTACACTTTGCGGCTAACAGCTCGGTATGGCCGGGCCACTTGGCACCAGCCAATTTCCAGCTCGTTTTGCTTATCGGCGCCGTCACCACAGCGTCGATAATCTTATCCTTCGCCGCCTCTATCGCGTCGATACAAAATCTAAGTGAAGACTCACCGCCCACGATACTCGACTCTTTCACACTGGGCGGTACCGAATAATCATCATAATCAGCCACAACCACCTTATATGGATAATCCCTGCTGATTTTTTCGTGCTGATGACGACCCCAGAAAGGCTCAATCTCCGCCCGGTCCGCCGCATAGCGAAGCTGCTCATCCATCCCGAATATAATAAACTTCGCTGCCTTGCGTATCTCCGGTTCCGCCAGTGCCTTGACCACCACCTCAGGCCCAATCCCCGCAGGGTCACCCATCGTGATACCAATCACCACCTGCGCACTTATCGAATTGTTACCATTTAAATGATTCACTAATTCAGAATCCCAAATCCTGAAGTTTTTCTAAAGTCAATCCTTCTTTTGCGGGCAGGATATTGCTTAGCTGCTTCTGGATTACCTTCACTATCAAATCAATTTCAATATTCACCAAATCGCCAATCTTTGCCTTGCCCAGCGTTGTCTTTCTGAAGGTTTCGGGTATAACCGCAACCTCGAATCCCTTATCATTCATCGATGCTATCGTCAGGCTTATCCCGTCAACCGCTACCGAACCTTTATTAACCATTTGCCCCAACAAATTCTTGTCAGCGCCGAATCGTATCCGCCAAAACTCTCCCTCCTGAGCGATTTTTTCGATTTTCGCCGTACCGTCAACGTGTCCCTGAACAAAGTGCCCGCCGAACCTCCCATCCGCCTTCATCGCCCTCTCAATATTCACCACAGAACCCGAATTTATTTCGCCCAAATTCGATTTACCCAGCGTTTCACCACTGACATCGAAATCGGCTACCACTCCGTTTACAGCAGTTACAGTGAGGCACGCTCCGTTTACAGCGATACTGTCGCCTGCCTTGCTTTGGCCCGCCAGCGAACTGATATCCACGCTCAGCTTCAGCGAATCGCCTGTGCGATGTGCGGATTTGACCTGACAAACTTTTTCAATCAGTCCTGTAAACATAATCCTGAAAGAATCAACAATTAAGTTTTATTGCTTCTTGCAAACTCGTAACAAAATCTTAAAATCAATTATAGTTTACCGAACAGGTTCATTCAACAAATAACAATTTAACACAGGTGCTAAAATGGATACTTTCTGGCTGAAAATCGCAGGTTTTGTAGTGGTTATTATAGTAGTTATAATCGGTGTGATGATGGTTATGCCCGCCAAAGAAGAAAAACCCCCTGAGCCCCAAAAGACGTTCGGCGATATGGTGCAAAAAGACAAAAAGATTATTACCGCAGAGCCAAACGCCGGCGACTTGACACAACAAGCCGCTGAAGAACAAACGCCCGCCGAACCCGAAAAAGCCGCTGAACCCGTAACATTCTATTTCACCGAGCTTACCGAAGCAGAAAAAATCGGAGCAGAAAACATCTTCGCCACAGTCCCAAGTTTCAAAAGTATCGGCAGATTGCCGTATATGGGTTACAACACAATGGTGCAGGCCTGCCGCCAGTTAATGTCGCGTTTCCCCGGCAGCATCTACGATTACAAAGCCCGCCGCGCTCTTGCCCAGGTGCCGGAACAATACTGGACAAGATACAAAATCACCGAAGAACTAATCGACCTTACACCATTTACACAACAAAGACCAAACACCCATCCATACAAGATTCAGGAAGATAACTAAATTTTGGTTGAACGTTTGATATAATAAATGTTACATAATTATTAAAGTGAGTATAAGAGTTAATATAACGGTTGGAATAAAGTGAAAATTACTACCGATACCATATTGGGTGATTGTAAAGAGAAGCTTAAAAGCATTGAGGATAACTCCATTGATTTAATATTTACATCCCCTCCTTATTGTGATAGCAGAAAAAAAACTTATGGAGGAATTACACCCGATAAATATGTTGAGTGGTTTTTACCCATTTCTGCAGAATTACTGCGTACGCTGAAGCCTGACGGGACTTTCATACTTAACATAAAAGAAAGGGTCGTAGCTGGGGAAAGACACACTTATGTTTTGGAATTGATTCTTAAAATGCGTGAACAAAGTTGGCTTTGGACCGAAGAATTTATTTGGCATAAGAAAAATTGTTATCCCGGAAAATGGCCGAATAGATTCAGAGATTCATGGGAACGATTGCTCCAATTCAACAAAAATAAAAAGTTTAATATGTACCAAGAGACAGTAATGGTGCCTATGGGTAACTGGTCGGAAACAAGGCTTAGAAATATCAGTGAGACTGATAAAAGAAGGGACAACGCTAAAAATGGCAGCGGTTTTGGAAAAAATGTTTCTCATTGGCTGAACAGGGATAAAGTATACCCTACTAATGTTATCCATATGGCAACGGAATGCAATAACAAAAATCACAGTGCTGTGTTTCCTGAAGCTCTGCCGGAATGGTTTATAAAGCTATTTACAAAAGAGAGAGACATAGTCTTGGATCCTTTTATGGGTTCGGGAACGACTCTCGTAGTTGCACAAAGAATGAAAAGAAATTCTGTTGGCATCGAAATACTGCCGGAATATTATGAAATGGCAAAAAACAGAATTACCCCTGTGGATTATTACCTTTTCAAAGGCGAACATTCCTATGAAACCGCTAAATCTAAATGAAATAGCCAAGTATGTCGAACAAAACATAGGCACCTTTCACAGCAAACGACTCGAAAGCCTAAGCGGTCTCAAATTGAATAAAGTTCTTAAACGAAAAAACCCATATTTATTTAAGGCTAAGAATGTTCTTACTTCCCAAGACATCGTCAGAGGATTATTGGATGCATATCTTTCATCACAAGAAGAAACTATTTTTGGTGAATTTCTTGAGCAGTTAGCGGTTTTCATATGCGGACAAGTCTATGATGGAACGAAATCTTCTGCAGAAGGTATTGACTTGGAATTCGAAAAAGAAAGTGTCAAGTACATTGTAACTATAAAGTCCGGACCCAATTGGGCAAACAGCGGACAGATAAAAGGCATGAAGGCAAACTTCAGAAAAGCTATAAAGATTTTAAAGACAAACGCTCCCAAAACTAAAATTATTGCAGTAAATGGCTGTTGCTATGGGAGAAACAAAATTCAGGACAAAGATGACTACCTAAAATATTGCGGCCAGAAATTCCGGGAGTTTATTTCAGATGACCGTAACCTTTATGTAAAAATCATTGAACCGTTGGGGCACAAGGCGAAAGAAAAGAACGAGAAATTTATAATAGCCTATGCTCAAATTATCAACAAATTCACAAGTGAATTCTCCGATGATTTTTGTGATGATGGTATAATTAACTGGAAAAAACTTGTTGAGTTTAATTCGTCTATAGTACCGCCAACAAAAAGAAAAAAGGGGGGTCGCCGTCAATGAATGTTACAAATAGCTCAATTCCTGTTATATCCGTCCATTCGAAATGTTTGCCCGAGGCGTGGGAAAAAACTGTTCTTGCCGTCTGGGATAACGGCCTTGAAATCAAGACCCAGTACGATAAACCCGACGACACCCCCAGCAAAGACGCAACCGTTATGGTCACCGTCACAAGTCCATTCAGCGAACCGCGCATCCATAAAAATTTCCCCGGCGGACCGACCGAACTCGAATCCTATCTTCAGGAAGTTATAGATGGCATCCACGACCACTGGATAGACCCTGCCAATGGAAAATGGACCTACACATATCATCAGAGATTGTTCGCTTACACACCCGTTGATGATTTGAAAAATCCAAACTCTGCAAAACCCTTCAAAAAAATAAACCAGATTCAATACATCATCGATTGCCTCAGCAAAAGCTCATATTCCAGGAGGGCCCAGGCCGTAACCTGGATACCCACCGCCGACCCGAAAACTGACGACCCGCCCTGCCTGCAAAGAGTTTGGTGCCGGCTCGTCGAAACTCAAAACGGACACCTGACTTTGAATATGAACACACACTGGCGAAGCAGGGACCTTTACCGCGCATGGTTTATGAACGCATACGCCTTTACCGAACTGCAAAAAATCATCGCTGTAAAAATTTCAGAAAATATAAACAAGCCTGTTACTATCGGCAGATATGTCGATATCAGCGACTCGCTCCACATCTACGGAAGCACTCTCAATACTATCGCGCCGGAAATCGAAAAAATGCGAAACACACCATATACACAACGCGCCTGGCAAACAGACCATCCAGCCTTTGAAATGATGACAAACGAAGCCAGAAACAATCTCGCCAAAGACCCCGACTTCTACGCAAAATCTAAATTATAATCTGCAACAATTCAGACCTCGCGGCGGGATTTACTTACCTACGCCCCATAACAAACCGGATAACAGCCTGTTAACAGCATTCTGGAAAATTTCCCTCCACTAAATTTTGCATGCGACATTTTCTGTCTTATACTTTTAGTAGATAGCGGCCCGCCTCGGCGAGCCGAAGGCGAGACGGGTGAACCGCTAAATTTCTAAAGATCCTTATGGGGGGGCCATGTAAGTTTCTTTCCGAGTTAGGCCTCTGCTTAAATGCAGAGGCCTATTTTTTATACATTAGGCACCTGTTCTAAGCCGATTTCACTCAAAAGATTCGAGTCACCAGGTATAATGGACCTTGTAGGTAATTACTCTTTCCTCATCCGGCGGGACCACAACCTGAAATTCGATGGTCTGGCTGGCTGTCTTTTCGAATTCATGGGACTTTTCAACAATCTCCCAGTTATCCCATCGATAGAGGTGTTCTACTACCCTAAATTGGACGGCATCTTGTTCTTTGTGATTGCGAATTTTTATCTCGAATGTTTCATCGAGCCAGTCTTCGGAATCATTAATTTTGTAATCTGTTCTTCTTCTTTCCCTGACTAAACCGCATATTTCATAGGGGGATTAAAATCAGCGGCGGCAGGTGATTTTGGTTGAAAGTTGGTTCAGCAGGCTTTTTTGACACATTCGG
>JAFGGH010000017.1 GCA_016930645.1 Sedimentisphaerales bacterium | reverse complement strand
TTTAGGCCGTTGTGAGGACGAGGCTGGCAAAGAAGATTGCACAGCGATCCCGATTTGTCGGGATCGCGAGCAAATCTGATGCCGACAACCGAAGCCGCAACAGGCATAAAGCGAACACTAAAACTTAAATTGCTCTAAAACTTAAATTGCTCTAAATCGGGGTAGCATCTTCAGCGCTCCGTTGCGCAAGCTTGCGAGTGTCGGCGTCTTCGACAAAATCCGCTGAAGTTAACCCTTTTCGCATTGCCTACTCCGCCAAAGTCCAGATATCTTCTATCAGGACGAAGGCTGGAAAACACAAACATAATTAGATATATCACCATAATCTTAGGAGGATACCGCCATAAAAAGAAAAGTGTTCCACGTGAAACATTTTCGATTCTCGATACCGGATTATTAATCCTCAACACTAAATCACTAAAGCGCCAAAACACAATATAACTCTGTTATAAGCTTTATGATTCAGTGGTTTTTAGCCGTTTGCATTTCATCTTCCATCTCTGTCGTTAATGTTTTATTCCCAGTTTGCCCTGGGAGTCGCAATGACAAGCGGAAAACATCGATATGCTAAGCTATTTAAGCGTCAATATACAGAATAACGCATAACCGAGGTTGCCATTTAGCAATTCTGCATTTTATTGCTTTTACATCTGTCGCCTTTTATTTAATGCCTCCGCTTCTGGCGTAGAAGCACAAACCACAAACTGAAAAAGCTGTGTCTTTGCAATTAAAAGGTTCGTGCATCGTATATCGAACAGCTACTCATGTTTGTGTTTCTGTGACTTAGTGCTTTAGTGTTGAGGCTTGAAACAGCTTAACGGGGAATGTTTCACGTGGAACAATTTTAGATAGTTGAAAAATTTTTTCTTGCTTTTTTACTGTTTTTATGCTATTTATTCCGAAAATATATTTAACTCTGTAAGATCGGCTGAAACGGATTTCGTGTATAATGTAAAGGAATACTCTATGGGTACCAAAAAAATCAAACATCTGGGAAGGGGGCTTCAATCCCTGTTAGGTCCGATAAGTAACAGTGGACAGGTCGTCGAATTTGAGAAAGCAATTGACGGTAAATCAGCTAACTTCCCACCAGACAATGAATTACGTAGCTCTATGAAAGAAATATCTATAGATTCCGTAATGCCAAACCCATATCAGCCCAGGACAAAGTGGGATGACGAAAAATTGACTGATTTGGCAAATTCAATAAAGGCAAATGGTGTTGTCCAGCCTATCATTGTCAGGCCTATGGGTTCTAATTACGAGCTAATAGCTGGCGAACGCAGGCTTCGTGCCGCTAAACTTGCCCAATTGGAGACTATACCGGCACTGGTAAGGAAGGCAAGCGATGAACAATTGCTGGAATTAGCATTGGTGGAAAATATTCACCGTACCGACCTCAATCCAATTGAACGGGCATTAGCGTATCGCAAATATCTTGATATGTTCGGCCTGACCCAGGTCCAGGCAGCCGAAAGACTGGGCGAGGACAGGTCGGTAATCGCTAACTACATACGGTTATTAGACTTACCATCAGAAATCAAACAAATGCTCATCAATAATGAGCTTTCTATGGGCCACGCCAGAGCTATTTTGAGTTTACCTACAGACGAACTTCGCAGAAAATTGGCAAATCGAGCTATGGCTGGAAGGCTAAGCGTAAGAGAGGTAGAAAGATTAGTAAGACTGTATCTGCAGGGCGGAAAGACAGGGGATAAACCCCGATTTATCGGGGTAAATAAGCCGCCGCATATAATTGAGCTGGAAACAAATTTAAGCAAACATCTTGGAACAAGAGTAGTAATAAGAACAAAACGAAAAGGCCAGCAGGGCAGAATAATTATCGAGTTCGGGTCAATTGATGAGTTCGATAGAATTACAGAGCAGATAGGCCTTGAAATTATGGAAAAAATTTGAAAAAATACATTCTTAAAACAGACAAAAGAAAAAAAGAAAACAAAAATAAACATAAAATTAAAACGATGTGAACTCGTAGAAATGGGAGGTACAAAATGAAAAGAACAGCGTTAACAGTATTGATAACGGCGATTAGTTTAATTTTTATTTCCGCGAATGGATTAGGCGTTGATAGTAACGAAATAGAATTTCACATTCAAATGGCGGAACCTGAAAAACATGAGCAAGCTCTGAAAGAAGCAACAGAACCCCAAGACGCAAACGATACCGGCCCATATGGCGGGATGAGTAAGGAAATGAGAGATGCCTGGGAAAAAGTTGACCAGGAAGGAGCCGACGAGGTTGAACACTGGTCTAAGCCCGGAATGGATGAGCGGCTCGGCCTGGCAAGGGCGGCACAGAACACGACAAAGGCCGAACTGTTGCTAATCCGCAAAATCGCGCAATCCGAAAACGCCAAGGAAACAGTCCTGGCTATCGATAAAATGCTCGCCAAAAGAAACAAGAGATTCGACGATATTATGGCCAAGGCTGAGGAGGAAAAAACACAAAAAGAACAAAACCAACGCAACAGACCCGAAAGAACAGAACGCAAAAGACTGACCCCGGAAGAAAGACGCCGTTTAATGGAAGAAAGACGGAACAATCTGCGCTCCAGAAGGGATACCGGTGACTTACCTGAAGATTAATTTCAACAGCCCGTCTTAAAATCAAAATACAACGAGTACACCTTCAGAAAGCAACCGTCGAAAAAATGCGAGCAATAGTACAACGAGTTTCACAGGCAGCCGTCGAGGTTAACGGCAAAGTGACTGGCTCAATTGATAAGGGCTTACTGGTATATCTTGGAGTCGGCGAAAATGATACCAATGACCAAGCCGATTTTATTTCCAAAAAAATCTCCGAGCTGCGAGTATTCGAAGATAATGCCGGCAAAATGAATCTAAGCGTAGCCGATGTCGGCGGCTCTGTGCTAATCATCAGCAACTTTACATTATACGGCGATTGTCAAAAAGGACGCCGGCCGAGTTTTGATAAAGCGGCAAATCCCGAACTCGCTGAAAAGCTGTACGATAAAGTTTCTAATGATATTGAAGCCTTAGGTCTGAACGTACAAAAAGGCATTTTTGCCGAGCACATGAATGTAAAAAGTGTAAATGACGGGCCTGTAAACTTTATTATCGAAAAAAAACAACCTGATTTTGAATAAGACAACCGGATATTCTGCCGCGCAGAGACGGCTTAAAGCTCAATTAGCTGCAATCAGGCAAAAAAAGAAGATTTTATTGGACTTTACCTTCTTTTTTAAACGATAGATTGACGTCCTACCGATATAAATCGGGATTAAAGATTGACTTTTTGGGACAGGCTTGTTACAATAATGGTGTAAAGCGTGTATTGACTTTAAGTTAAGCCGTTGCTCAGCAGAAGCTTTGCCCGATAAAGATATTTATCGCTTATTAGCAGCATAGATAGTCGAGAAGGGACAGACGATGAAGAGAACTTTAATTAGTGTTACATTATTCCTATTATTGGTTTCTTTTGCAATTAGCATGAGCGGCTGTGCAAAAGAGCAGATGGGTGAGACGGTTGCCGAAGGTCATCGCAGGCATGTTCGTCTCATGAGGCTTCAGAGACAACAAATGTGGGAAGATATTGACGCGTTTTTAATGCTCGAAAGGGCGACAAGAACGTGTGAAAGAAGTGTTCCATAATTGCTTCTGACGACCTCGCTGGTTAACCGATAGCCCTAACAAGTAAAAAAAGGATTTGAAGCTTGCAGTCTCTTATCGAGTATTTCCATCGAGTGGCAGGTTACTCCCCCTGGGCGGTTATTATTGAATTGCTTTTAATCGGTCTGGTCGTTTACTGGGTCGTTGATTTTCTGGAGGGAACAAGAGGGGAAAGGCTTTTCCGCGGTGTTATCCTCGTTGTTATTGCGGCGGTTTTGCTTTTGAATCTCGTTGCTGAACGTCTGCACCTTGAACGACTCCAGCAGTTATACAATTACTTTTTGATTTTCGTTCTCGTCGTCGCCGTAGCCGCATTTCAGCCGGAAATCCGCAGGGCTTTGATAAGCATAGCACAGCCGGGATTTCTGCATGGCTCTTCTCAGACTCTTTCCAGAACCATTGAAGAGATAGTAGCCGCGGTTTCATCCTTGGCACAGACCAGGACCGGCGCGGTGATAGTTATACAAAAACAAGTGGCACTTGGTGAGTTCATAGAGACAGGTGTGAAAATAGACGCAAAGGTCACAAAAGAGCTGCTCAAAACCATTTTTTACGAAGGTACCGCGCTGCACGATATGGCGGTTATCATAAACGGGGACAGGATTATTGCTGCCAGCGTTCAGCTCCCTCTGGCTGAAGCAGACAGAATAGACGGTGTGGATTTAGGTTCACGTCATAGGGCCGCTATCGGAATGAGCACAGGCTCAGACGCCAGCATAATAGTTGTCAGTGAAGAAACGGGAATAATATCTCTGGCGCTGAACGGTAAATTAATCCGTAATATTGATGATACCCGCCTGAGAAAACATCTGACAAATGTTATGGTCAGACAGCAAGCACCCGGATGGTTCCGGAGGGTTCGCTCCAAACCTGCGGTGATTGATGCCGCCGCCGATTCAGACAAAAAAACAGCTCACGAGAGAAAAACAGATGAAGAGGACAACGATTGAAAAAGCACATTAATTACGGCAAAGTTTTACTGGTCGTCTTTATCACAATCCTGATATGGGTCTGGGCAGATAAGGCGCAGGACGAACTTTGGGAACCGCAAAACGTCACGATTAAAGCAGACAGGTCTTCTTCCGCAGACCTAATGATAACATTTGATGGAAAAGCTTCTGTCCAGCTCGAAAAGCTGACACTTCAAGGCCCGAGCTGGCATATCAGTGATTTGAGAAGCGACTACAGCAGTGGAAAGCTTAATCTGGAGTTTTTTCTTTCTCCCGCAGACGCCGGAATACTTGAGCCAGGACAGGTAAATATGAATATCCTGGATTATATGCGAAAGAGCAATCTACTTAAAAACCTTGGAATAACTGCCGTCGATTGCACACCGAAAACGATTAGTATTCAGGTAAACAGGCTCGTAGAAAAGCAGTTACAGGTGAGGTGCCTGCGGGAAAACGGTGGACTATTACAGCCAAAAACAGTCGAGCCGGCAACTGTTAAAATGCGAGTACCAGCCGATTGGGGGCCGGACAGGCTTGTTGCTTATGTCGAACTGTCAGAAAGCGAAATCGAGCAGGCACGGCTTGCACCATATAAGAAAGGGGCCAAGGTCAGGTTTTCATCATCAGACCAAAGGCCGGTTCCTTCCCCGATAATGATTCAGATGCCGCCTGCGACTGAAGATTTAAGGCAATATACGATCACCGGAGCCACTGTCGGCTTTGTACAGACGGATAATCTCGTGGGCAAATATAAGCCTGAGCTGCTTAATTATACCGAGCTTTCCAGCTTCACAATAAGTGCAACTCCAGACGCCAAGGCCGCTTATGAAGCCCAGCCTTATCAAATCCTCTTTTATATCCTCGATAAAGATGAACAGGAAAAAACAGAGCAGCGAAGAGAGGTTGACTATAACTTCCCAGTTGATTTCGTCCGGGATGGACAGATAAAACTCAACCAGCCTAAAGAAGTCGGCCGGTTTATCCTTAAACCTTTACCTCAGGACGGTCCGAACGGCGGACAGTAAAGAATACTATTACTGTTTCAACCGCAACCCACAATGCCAATACAAAAAGTACGCTCCCTATTACCACCAGCAGCCAGTCCTTCCTGAAGTTAGCAATGAAATCTCTTTCCTTTATGACCATCGAATATACGGCGATAGTCAGCATTATCAATGCCGGTATGGCGGTTATAATGAATTTGATGCCGCCTTTTTGACGGAGGTACATCGTAACAATCAAAAGCGCTAGTGCCGCAAGTAACTGATTTGCGATACCGAACAAAGGCCAGAGAGTCTTTGCGCCCGCACCGCTGGCACCGTTGATAAAGGCAAGGGCTGCGGCGGTACCGACTGCTATTGTCGTTGCCGTCCACCGGTTTGAAAGTGCGGGCATCTTCAAATCGGTGGTTAGCTCGCCGATTATGTATCGCTGGATTCTAACGGCTGTATCCAGTGTCGTTCCGGCAAACGAGGCGATAAAGACGCCCATAAGAGTAATACCTATGCTCTCCGGCAGACCGAACGTTACCATCATATTTGCCGCACCGCTGACTACCGGGGCGACATTATCCTCCAGTCCTCTTTCGCCCATCCAGGAAGAATAATATCTGTTCCACGCATCGGCGCCGGTCAGTATCGTTTTACCATCAAGGGCTTTTACGCCCATAGTTATACCAGCTCCGACGCAAAGAATAACCAGAACCGCAAGCAATCCTTCCAGAAGCATCGAGCCGTAACCAACAAACTGTGCGTCCGGCTCTTTGGAAATCTGCTTCGGGCTTGTCCCCGAAGCTACCAATGAATGAAATCCGCTTATCGCACCGCAGGCTATTGTTACAAACAGAAAAGGCCAAAGTGACGGAGCGCCGGCAGGCGACAGGTTAACCGCCGGAGCGATAATTTCCAGGTTTCCTTTAATGGAAGAGGCGGCTACACCCACGGCGAGCATGCCCATTATAATAAAAAGCTGCCACGCATTGATATAATCTCTCGGCTGAAGTAGCATTGTTACAGGCAGTGTCGAGGCGACCCAGCCGTAGATTAAAATTATGATTGTCCAGACGCCGGTAGGGGGAATCCCCAGGATTTCAGACATCACAAAGTTAGTTTTACTGCCAAGCCAGATGGTTATATACATCAGGGCAACGGCAATCGCCGTTGATAAAAAGACATTCGCCGATTTTTTGTATATTGCATAGCCAAGCACCATCGCGATTGGTATCTGCAGCCATACGGGCGCCAGCGAGCTTGGAAATGCCTTGAAGACAACAGCTATTACCAGGCCGAATATGGCTATCACTATTAATAACGCTAAAAACACGACAAAAAACAAAATCAGTCTGACTCGTTTGTTGATATATCTGGCTGCGATTTCGGATATACTTTTGCCTTCGTTCCTGAGTGAGACTACCAGCGTTCCCAAATCATGCACCGCGCCCATAAAGATACAGCCGACAGTTACCCACAGAATCGCAGGCAGCCACCCCCAGATAATTCCGATAGCAGGCCCGACGATCGGCCCCGTGCCGGCAATTGAGGTGTAATGATGGCCGAAAATAATCCCTTTGCGTGTCGGGACATAATCGATACCGTCCTGCAATTCCTGCGACGGCACCGGTGCATCGGCACGCAGCTTGAATATCTTCCGTGCCAAAAATCTGCCGTAGGTATGATAAGCGACTAAATATCCAACTCCACAAACTACCATCAGAATAAGAGCGTCCATTTTTGACTCCCGGTTAATATATTTTTATAATTCTCCTGATTATCAACACAGGATTCAAGGAGAAAATTTCATTATCGATTTTTTATAAGCTCGAGAACATTATTTCTGGTTATCATATTAAGTTCGCTTTGTTTTTCGACAAAAGGCTTGATATCGGCGATGACCTTGTCCCAGTCAAAATCGCTCAGCCTTTCGCAAAGCTCCTGCCGCCAGTTATGTTCGGTTATTCGCGAACCTGCCCATTTAGTCTGTTTCAATGCGTTATTGAGAAGTTCCAAATTTGGACCAGGCCAGGTCCTGTCCGACAAATACCAAACCAAATCGTAAATATCCCTGCCTTTTACATATTTTCGCGATAGTAATGCATGGAGCTTACCCGCCAGTAACGAGCTTTTATCATAATGCCGAATGTTCAAAAGGATGTGCCTTCTAATAATACTCGTTTCAAGATTCGCCCCTTCGGGCGGATTTGTATTAATCTCAACCTTAATTGAAATCGTTTCCGAGCTTAACGGCGAAAGCCCCATCTCATATAATAGGCCGGTGAATTTGACAAAAGCGGATTTAACTGTTTTCGATTCCTTGATTTTAATACTGATAGCGTAATTTTCAGCCTCGTAACCGGACTTCGCTCTTTTCATAAAAGATGTAAAGTTGTCTTCGATGCCGGCTTTAGAAAGTGAAAAGTCAAGGTCTTCTGAAAAACGCGGCATAGAATACAAAAATCTAAGCGACGTCCCCCCTACAAACGCCCAGTTTACAAATGCGCCGCTGTTCTGAAGTGATTCGAGAATTCTCACCTGGAGGTATTCGCGGATAATACACCTCGCAAGGTTCGTATCTTTGATATTTTTGATTTGTTCTTTAATATAATCTTTCACAGTTCAATTCCTTCGCCCACATCAATATTCTTTTCAATATGCCGACAAGCCCGCATCAGTTTCGGATAGCCGCACTCTTCTGCAAACTGACGTAAAATATTTTTATCGATTGTTTCAAAGTTTTGAAGTCTAAGCTGTTCGATGAATTCAACGCTGTCACCGCCCGGTGTAAGGTACACAAGGTCGAGCAGCGCCTTTTCCGGACAGGCCACAAATGCCTCCTGCCCCTGAAAAAGCCCTTTTTTCTTAAATCCCCAGAATAGCTTTTTGTTGATATGACGGAAATCAAATCGGCCCAAAGGCGTTTCGATGGTTTGCGGCCTGCCTGTCGTAACGCTAATAACTTCAGGCACATATTCAGGGATCATCCCGTAAAACGCCAGTGCCGTTTGCAGGCTGATATAGGATGCCGACTTCAACGTGTTTGCGATACAGAATTTATCCGGGGTTATTTTTCGGTAAGGCTCGGCAAGTGCGTATAGCCCATTGTGCAGTTTAATCAGCCTGCCGTCTTTTACCCATCTGCTGATTTGCAGCCTGACCTGGGCTGGATTGCGACCTGCTGCAAGGAAACTCGCCTTAAAACAGGGTAAATCACCAGCCAATTTTAGCAATTCTTCAAATTTCATCGCATTATAATATCATATATGATACTATTCTGCAATATACATCGGACAAATTTCCCACACATCTCAATTTTTTTTCAATTTTTACCATTTTTTACTTGACAATAGTTTGATTATCATATAACTTTTTACCATAGTTAACATATTGTAAAAACTAAAATCAAGCCACTTTCCGCCTAGCCCGCATATTTCACAGGATTTTTACATTTTCTGATTGCAAAATGGCCTAACTACTTGTAGTATAATAAGTTATATTAAACACCA
>JAFGGH010000016.1 GCA_016930645.1 Sedimentisphaerales bacterium | reverse complement strand
TGGTGTTTAATATAACTTATTATACTACAAGTAGTTAGGCCATTTTGCAATCAGAAAATGTAAAAATCCTGTGAAATATGCGGGTTAGCCCTCTACATCGTAGAGGGTTCTCCATATCGTTTAGCAGTCGCCGGTACTTGTCCGCCGTTTTTTTGGTGGATTTATCCGCCTATGGCGGACGGAGACTTGTTTAGCCTCGCTGCTTTTATCTCGGCGTAGTTCCAGAGGAACGAAGACGGATGCAACAAGGGAAATATATAGCAACCAGTCCTGTGCTTGGTGATTTCGATTAGCCCCGCCACCCATGTCTCGCCGAAGTTTCAACGTAGGCGGATGTGGCTGGGGCAGTTGTCTAAGGTGAACGACCATTTTTTCCGAAATCTTAAATCTTAGATTGTCTTTATCTTTGGTGCGTTGGCGCCGCGGGATTTTTTTGCACAGTTAATCCTCTATTTTAATATCATTTTCAGCGCACCATTTTTTAAGAGCCGCCTTTTGCCGTTCTTCCTCAAATTTGTGCCATTCATCAAGCAGGTCCTTCTGAGATAAAAGCTCTTTATATCGTGAATATGCACCTCGACGTCGAAAAATTGAGTAAATCCTGTCAAGCTCTTGCGGCAAAAATTCTGATGCGAATTCAATTACGAGTTCTTTGCCAAGATCAAGGTCGTTCTTATGTGGGATAGAAATATACTTGGGGTCGTCAATATCATCCGGAAGTTCATCCGAATCACCCATCTCTGAAGTATAAAATATCCGTCCGGTTTCTTTGCAAAGGTAAGCGTTATGCATATATTGCTGACCCATGTTTACAAAAAAGAATGCATTTTCTATTTCATCATATCTTATCGCCATAATACAATATTCCTTATTGGGTTAACACATAGCTAAGCGGCAGCCTTTAAACCGCCCACTTCAAATCGCTTGTTAAATCTAATCAAGTTTTATTAGTTTGTCAATATTGACCGTGTAAGTCGTCATTCCAGCGAAAGCGGGAATCCATTTGTTTAGCAGTCGCCGGCTCGGCGATTCGATTAGCCCCAGCACCTGTGGCTGGGGCAGTTGTCTAAGGTGAACGACCACTTTTTTCTGAAATCTCGAATCCCAAATTTCAAATCTTGTCGTCTCTACATTTCACGTGTTGTCATTCCGAGCGCAGTCGAGGAATCTACAAAAATTTAGCATCCGCCGGAACGACACCAAACACATATTACACAAACACCTTCCAAAAACGAAATCCTCAAAAGACCAAAGACGTTTTTGAGGATTCAATTGCGATAATTCTAATGTCACTTTTGATGCGCAGTCTTTAGGCTGTTTCTATGTGGTTGTTGTACTGTCTTTAACTGTTCCAGCATCTCAGCAAAGAGAACATCACACGCTTTGCTGGGATCATCTGGGTATTTATCCTTTAACTTTTCCATCTTTTTCTGCAAGTCTTTCATTGATTCACGAGTGCCTTCTGGATATTGCACCCAATACCTGAGCATTTCTACCTTGGGACGCATAAGTTCAATAAAGTCCTTGTTTATGTCTGCAATCTCACAAACCATATCTTCTGTGATTTGGTCGCTTGGCGACAGAAACTTGTTGTCAATAATGTCAACGTAAAGCGAAGCGTTCTTCTTATCATTAGACTTTTGATGGAATGCTTCTTGTTGCTTTTTAAATTCTTCGTGCGCACGCCGCCAATCCGACTTATTAAGTGCCTTTTGTTCTTCTTCGCTCAAAGGGAGAATGTATGCGTTTGCGAAATTTTTAACCTTGTGTCTCGATATTCGTGTTCTAATCTTGTCGAAATCAATTGAAATACCCATCAAGCGACCTGAAGCCCACCACCCAAGAACTTCTGTCTTGCCGCATTCCTCTAGTGATGCAGAAAGAGTGCGCGACTAAAAGCCTTGTTGGCAGATAGCAGTTTGGCTTCACTGAACAGGTTCTCGGCATTGGCGAAGGATAAAGATGCCCCTCGTACAAGCTCAAAAATCTCTTTGGTCTTTGTGTCCTCTGTGGTAAAAATAATTTGTGTCTTAGTGTTAAAAAATCAGAAAAATCCGCGACAAAAAAAGCCCCCGCAAAATTCGAGGGCTTAATAACCATCAATTGGTTAATAGTGGGTGAACTTCGAATTAACGCCTCTTGCGAAGCAGTAATCCGCCTAAACCTAACAACGCAATCGTCATCGGCTCAGGAATCGTCAAGTTCTCGCCAGTGTCGTAGTGGATGTTGTCAATCAAGTACTCAGTGTCTGCCCAGCCGGCGGCCATGAAGCCGATCGCATTGAGATCTTGGTTACCGGCAAAGTTCCTCCAATTAGCGTCACCAGCAACCAGGGTGGCGGCACCTGTGCCTGTAGAATAATACAGGTCAAAAGTCGGATCAGTCGCGTCGTTGTTTATGACGACCCAAACATTTGTCCAGGTGTCGGCACTCATAAGAGCCCACCATGGTGACGTCGGGGCCTCTGCGTTGATGTACGGAGTAGATGGCGCGTTGTTGACGAATGGCATGACGCTGAAGTCCTGCCATGCGTTGTTCTCGTCGATGTTGCTGACGTCAGGGGCCAGGCCCATCATGAGGTCATAAACCCAATCTCCGATGCCCATGTCGCCACCATAGGAAACCTTGACCTGCCAGAAATATGTCTGGACTTCATCCACGACTACAGCCGCGCCGGTTCCCGTGAGGTCACGTTCGGCACCACGCCACGCAGTGCCACCTAAGGCCTGAAGCGCTTGCCCGTGCCCATCGACGAGATCAACGACGTGGGAGTTGCCGGTGCCGTCAAAGACACTGGTCCAAACGCCTCCGGTAGCGATAGTCGTGTGGGTATCGGTGTTGTCGTAGCTGTCGAAGTCATCGAGCAGCGTCCAACTCGCCTGGCTGACTGTGGTAAAACCAACAATAAATAAAATTAACAATAGTTTCTTCATTTTACTACCTCCTCAAAAAACTCTAAACAAACAAAAAAAGACTTGCTTACGTATTAACATCACAGTGCCGTGCGTAAACCCGCTCGGATATTCTCCTTGCGGCCGTCACCATAACGCATACGTCTGCATCTCTCAATTGTCAGGATATTGCCTTGCCCTTCTCCTAAAAGGCCTGTCAATACCCTCTCACCATTCACCTATTCATTGTGCTTGTGAAAACACACATACATAGATAATTCAAATTATCGGTCTTAATCAGAACCGATTTTCTTTCTATCAATCAGAAAAAATTCGCCAAACTTTGGCCTCAATGTCAAAATATTAAATGCAGGGTATACAACCTCTTCTTTATATAATGTTCACTATGTTTAAATATATACTCAAATATACCATTATATTATCTTTTTGGGCTTCATATAGCAACAGTTTTTTTAATTTTTTAAATAAATAATCTAGATTTTACAAGAATTTCATTGACAAATGTTTGCATATATGATAAAATACATAATAGTTCACCAAATAGTGAACCATAAACGACCATAGGTTAATAATCCTTAATCCTTTATCAATAATCATTAAATCTCCGTAACTATATGTATAATAAGATGTTATATTTCATCGTTATTTTCACGTCCTGTCTCGGCTTATTCCGATTTATCAGGAAAAGACAGATTTCGTGTCCGGGCTTTGGCAAAGGATGCGCAGCATCCGTGGACGAACAGAACAGGTTGGAAAAAGTTCGCTTTTGGAAAACCGGTTCTGTGAGAACACATTGGTTCGTCCCATCGAACCGCCAATCCCGACCGGTCGGGACTGCGACCTCTGCGAACTCCGCGGTAAAACAATTAATCAACGAAATCAGAAGAATCAGCGTAATCGGCGATTCCTTTTTTATGCAAAACGAACCCAATTCCCCTCGTTTTCAGTTCAAAAACAAGGATTTCAAAGAAAAACGAACCCAAACGAACCCAATTCAAAGCCAATATTTTGCCAAAAAGAGGGATTTGTAGAAAAACGAACCCAATTTTTATCCGTCTTTGGGAAACAACAACACGATTAGCCCCGTCACCTGTGGGCGGGGCCTGCCTTTCCCGATAAGGCGGATTGTCCTTGAAAAGTAAATAGAAGTGAAAAATCACAGCTTTGGTACATACTGCGTAGCAGTAGTGGACGAACTGGAATACGTCGAAGAAGCTGGCTTCGAGAGACGTATCCAGTGAAGTACACACAGGTTCGTCCCGACGAACCGCCAAAGCATAAATCTCCCTGTACCGCGCCTGGTATAGGGTCTGTGTTTATCTGTGTAAATCAGTGTCTAAGAAAATATATCTCTGTGAACTCTGCTTGCCTCGGCGCTTGCCCGACTTAGGCGGGTAGCCAAAGGCTAAGCCGGGTGTCCTCGGTGGCTAAAAAACTCTGTGGCTTAAAACTTGATTACCGCTTTGACAACGCCATCGGCGTAATTCGATACCAAATCGAACGCTTGTTGAGTCTGCTCCAACGAAAAATAATGTGTTACCATAAAATCAGGCTGGATTTTACCCGATGCGACAAGCTCTATACATCGGGCAGTACAATTGTTCTGTCTTCGCACATTTATTATGCTGATTTCCTTGCGTCTTATACGTTCAATCACAAACGAGATTCGGTCAATGCGAGGTATGCCGATGAGCATAAGTTTGCCGCCCGGTTTAAGTATCTCAACAGCCTGGTCAATAGTTTCCTGTTTGCCGGCACATTCAAAAACAATATCAACACCGTTAGGCTGGCAATCAATGACACTCTTTATGACATCTTCTTTTTGAGGGTTGCCAATCCAGGTGATGCCTGTAGTTTCGGCGACATTAACTCTCTCGGGAATTATTTCGGTGGCATATATATTATCTGCGCCTAAGGCTTTACTTGTAAGAATACAGCTTAAGCCAATAGGCCCGCAGCCGAGGACAGCGCAGGATTTGGAATTATCGATGCCGGCATTTTCCGCGGCATACAAAGCGATGGATAAAGTCTCACAAAGGACGGCTCCTTCAAAGGAAAATTCTTGTTCAACTTTATAACAGCACCGTTCCGGCATAACGATATATTCGGACAGGCAGCCCGGAAGCTGGCCGGGGCAACCTAAAAATTTCAAATTCCGACAGGTGTTTTCCCTGCCTGCAAGACACTGGTCACACTTTCCACATGAGACAGCAGGTTCTACGACTACTTTATCTGATACTTTAACCTCAGTAACATCGCTGCCGACAGCTACAACGGTCGCCGCGCATTCGTGACCGCATACAAAAGGATACTCAACACCTTCGGTGCCGATTGTGCCTGTCTGGTAATAATGCATATCAGAACCGCATATTCCCACCATTCGGACTCTGAGCAGGACATCATCGGCTTGTTGTATCTCAGGTGTCGGCTGCTCGATAATTTCGAGCCGTTCTATGGCTGTCAGCGCCGCGGCCTTCATTCAATCAGCTCCATTCAAACCAAAAATCAGACATTGAATCTGAATAAAATGACATCACCATCCTGTATAACATATTCCTTACCCTCGAGTCGTGTTTTGCCGGCGGCTTTTACGGCCTTTTCGCTTCCAAGCTCTTTAAGGTCGGAGTAACTCATTGTCTCAGCCCTGATGAATCCTCTTTTGATGTCACTATGGATTTTTCCGGCCGCTTCATGCGCGGTAATTCCCTTTTTTACCGGCCAGGCCCTTGCCTCTGGTGAGGCGGCTGTTAAAAAGCTGATTAATCCCAGTGCTGAATAACAGCTATGCACAAATTTTGTTACCGCACACTCTTTCAGAGACATATCGGCCATAAATTCGACACGACTTTGCTCATCAAGCTGTGAAAGCTCATATTCCAGCTTAGCGCAAATATTTACAACTGGCACTTGCCCGCTTATTGTTTGGCCGAAGTCAAAATTCTCACTAAGCTTATCCTCGGCAACATTAACAGCAATCATTACCGGCTTGAGAGTTAAAAAACCAAGGCTTTTAATAAGTTCCCTCTCATCATCGGTTTCTATAACCGAGCTGATGGGCTTTTCAGATTCTATTGCAGTTTGCAGCTTTTGCTGTAAAGCAAGCTCGGCCTGGTCCTTGGCCTTTGTCGCGGTAGGCCTTTTTACCTGTTTTTGTAAGTTTTCAATTCGCTTCTCAACTAATTCCAAATCCGCCAGCAGCAACTCTGTTCTTAATTCATCCAAATCCCGTTTCGGATTTACGCTGTTTCGATAAGCCGGAACGGTCGGGTCTTCAAAAGCCCTGATTACCAGCACGAGTAACTCAACAGTCCGCATCTGCTGAAAATATCTTCTCGCCGCCGCCCTGCCGTGGTCATCCGTGAAACTGAATCCCGGCACATCGAGACAGTCGATTGTCGCGTGAGTTATCTTTTTGGAATCATATAATTTCTGCAGCCAATCAAGTCTTTCATCGGGTACCGGCACGATTACCTCTTCAATATTCGTTATACCCGCCGGCGGCACATCTTTGCCGCTTATAGCGGACAAAAGCGTGCTCTTGCCTGACTGCAGTAATCCAATAATTGCCGTTTTCAATTAAATCCCTTCCCTGTCATATACGCAATTTCCATAACTGTCATAAGCCACAACCGCCGGGAAATCGACAACTTCGAGTTTTCTTATCGCTTCGGTCCCTAAATCCTCGTAAGCTACAATTTCCGACGATACAATTTTTTTACTTAAAAGCGCTCCTGCCCCGCCCATAGCCGCCAGATGAACCGCACCATATTCTTTAAGAGCCTGCCTGACAGCATCATTCCGGGCACCTTTGCCTATCATCGCCTTTAGACCGTTTGCCATAAGCTTAGGGCTGAAATTATCCATTCTTGAAGCGGTGGTAGGCCCGGCGGAGCCAATCGCCCTGCCTGGCCGTGCCGGAGTAGGGCCAAGAAAATATATTATCGCTCCGGCAAGGGCAAAGGGCAATTCCTCGCCCTTATCCAGCGCTTCGCATAACCTTTTATGCGCCATATCTCGGGCACTGTAAATAACGCCCGATATTAGTACATTCTGCCCTGCTCTTAATGTCCGGATGTCTGAGTCCTTTAGAGGTGCAGTCAATTTAACTTTATCATTATCACTCATTTCAAGACCATCTCTAATAGAATGCACGGGCAATCCCGATGTATCGGGAGTGCTACGCTATAGAATAAAAAAAGCTGCGACTTTTGCCACAGCTTTTTGTAATTTTTTCATCGCTGATAAAGGCTAATACGGGCAGTCCCGATGTATCGGGAGTGTTACATTGCCTGTATCTCTTCTATAGTTACCTGCAGATATTTTTGCCTATGACCAGTGCGGCGTTTGCTGGCTTTTCGCCTTCTCAAATGTGTCGGATAGAGCTTTGGCCCTTTGACTACCGAATCTGTTGCCGCGGTGCTGAAGGTTGCTATAACCTTGGCACCGTCGATATACGGCTTTCCAACTTTAATATTTTGGCCGTCACCGATAAATAAGACCTTATCCAGCTCAATGCTTTGAGCGTCATCGGCCACGTCAGTTAACTCCATGTTTATACAATCGCCCTGAGCAACCTTATACTGTTTGCCGCCTTGTTCGATTACAGCATACATCAAAAACACTCCTTGATTCGTTATTAATAATTTAATTGAACTAAGTAATATACGTACAAAAATGCGCCTTGTAAAGATAAATCCCGATGAATCACGAGATATTTTTCTGTGAGTTTATGCTCCCTGCCGATAATGCTAAGCATTAGTCGTCATCTGTGGATTCGATGGCTTTTCGGAAATCTAAGTATTCTTCGTAAGTCATAGCATCCTTAATGTCGCCCGATTCCCATAATTTGTCGAGC
>JAFGGH010000015.1 GCA_016930645.1 Sedimentisphaerales bacterium | reverse complement strand
TAATTTTTGTAAAACGGTTCAGCGTTAAATTTTATAAAGTCTTCCGTTTTGCTCGGGCTCCTGCTAATGACCTGAAACGGTTCCATTCGGGCAATTTCTGTTTGCAGGTCCTTGGCTGTTTTGCCGCTACATCCAAGAATTTTCTGAATCGAATTGGTGCAGCGAGTTTTTGCAACAACCGACAAAAAAAGCTGACAATTTTAATTCATTGCCAGCTAAAGACTTATCTAATGGGCAGGGGCGGATTTGAACCGCCGACACACGGATTTTCAGTCCGTTGCTCTACCAACTGAGCTACCTACCCAAAATCAAGCGATAAATATATCAAAACCTCACCGCTTTGCAAGATAATTAGTCAAAAATCCACAAATCAATCCAAACCTCAGCTATCATACACAATCAAGGGAATATAATTATGACTCATTGTAAGCTGGCGGTAAATACTATATATTTATTAAAAAAGGCGTCTGAAAAGAGAATCGATTTTCTAAAAAATATGAGGTTTATTCATGCCGTATAACATAAGAATAGTCAGTTCATATCCGCCTCGCAAGTGCGGGATAGGCACGTTTTCCCGCCATCTTGCAAATGCCCTTGCTAATTTTACCGGTGAAATCGGTTATGTAAGAGTAGCCGCCATCGACAAAGAAGGCTTAAGTTATAATATTCCGGTTGACCTTGTTATTCATCAGTACGAAAAAAAATCTTGGCAGAAAGCATCAAAGGACATCATCGCAAGAGCACACGAAAGTGAAGGTCCAACTATTATTCTGCTGCAGCATGAATACGGTCTGGACCCTGATGAAAACGGCAATGATGCGCAGGGCTATAATTTCGTTGAAATGGCCAAAGCTCTGCGTGCGGCGGGATTAGTAACAATGGCATATCTGCATACGGTTTTAGAATCGCCGGATGACCATCAAAAAAGAGTCCTGCAATCTCTTGCCGATAATATAGATGCCCTTCTGGTACCAACTCGAAGCGCAATTAATATTCTCGAATCTCCGACTTATGGGATATCTACTTTAAAAATAAAACACATCGACCATGGTATCAGGATGCAAAATCCCTCGCAGTATGACCGGCTTTACATAAAGCGGCAGTACCACCTTGAGAACAAGTTTTTAGCAACTACACTCGGCCTGTTTTCACCCAGCAAAGGAATTGAGTATGGAATCCGAGCTTTTGGTAAATTTTTAAACGAATCCTGCACCGCTGAGCAGAGGAAAAGAATCATTTATCTCATTGCAGGCGGTTACCATCCGGAATTTGTAAAAACAGAGAGCGGAAAGCCTTATGAGGAATTCAAAGCGAGAATTTACAAAGCTTTGAATGAATCCAACGTAACCTGGCACGAGATTAAAGAACTGGATGGGCCTGAGTCTGTTGATAAAGAGGTGGTAATTCTTAACTCTTTTCTTGATGAGAGCACACTCATAAAACTTTATAGTGCTACGAACGTAATGCTGCTGCCGTATTTAAATATGGAGCAGATATCCAGCGGGATTCTGGCTGATACGGTTGGTTCGGGCCGCGTCGCAATCTCGACAAAATTTAGATACGCTGTCGAACTGCTCAATCCTGAAAGTCAATACTCAAAAGGCCTGTATATCGGCGCCCACTCGAGGGGCGTACTTGTTGACCCGGTTGAGGATTCCATAGAACAAATCGCACAGGCTTTGGATTACATCGTATTCAATAGCGAAAGAAGACTTGCTATGGAAAAAAGGGTACACCGAAGAGGCTACCAGATGAAATGGGACAATACCGCCTGGGCGATTATCCAGTATGCCCATTTCGTAAAGGAACAACAGGATATTGTTACAGGCAGAGGTATCGAATTCGACCATCAAAAAGAGTCTATATACGAAAAAATAAACAGAAGCCTGTTGTCCGTACAAATTATCTTAGACAAAACCGAACAGGGATAATATCGAAGAAAGGTTTGATTATGGCTGATTTCAAAATGCCCCATTCCGGTCACAACAAACACCTGTGCTATCTTATCAATATAGGAATGCAGGACCGAAATCCCGCTGAATTCAAAAAGCTGGTTAAAGACTGCAAATATGTCTGTAAGAAATGCGGCAGGGCCGCGGCAAAACCCCGTAACCTCTGTAAACCGGTGAAATTGTAAGTGATTATTAAAAAATCAGGGAGATACGTGCTGTGAGAAATTTACTTATTACTATTTCAATGTTATTTTTCAGCGTTACTTTAACCGGCTGCCAGAGTGCTTACTATGGCACGATGGAAAAACTCGGCTACCACAAACGCGACATACTTGTTGACCGCGTTGAAGAAGGCCGCGACGCCCAGGAGGATGCCAAAGAGCAGTTCAAGACCGCACTGGAAAAATTCAGCGAGGTTGTTGCTTACAAAGGCGGCGACCTGCAAGCCAAATATAACCAGCTAAAATCGGAACTCGACAGAAGCGAATCACGAGCGACCAAAGTAAGAAATAAAATTGACGATATTCAAAATGTGGCTGAAGCCCTGTTCGAGGAATGGGCAGAAGAACTGCAGCAGTACACGAATGAAAGGCTGAGAAAATCAAGTGAAGAGCAGCTCTATCAAACCAAACAAAGCTATGCCAAACTAATACAGGCTATGAAACGAGCTGAAACCAAAATGGAGACGGTATTAGCCGCGTTCCGTGACCAGGTACTCTTTCTAAAACATAATCTGAACGCCCGGGCGATAGCTTCACTTCAAGGCGAGCTGGATGTTATGGAAGCCGACATTGCCGCTTTAATCAAGGATATGGAGGCGTCAATTGCTGAAGCCAATGCCTTTATAAGCAATATATCTGAATAAAGCACTATTCGTTTACCAGTGTCAATTTCTGTTGTATGGTAGTCCGAAAATATAATTGCTTAAAAAGTATTTTTCCAAGTTCCACACCCGACCTCACTATACGAAACTGATATGTTGTTGTTTATAGGGCTGCTTCTTTACAAGCCTATTTATTTCAACGGATTTAAAGATTGCCCTTTCTATTGCCGACCTTTCCAGTGGAATTTACAGCCCTGTTATTCTAATGTGAGAAGGGTATAATGAAGAATTCACAACGTGATAAAAGAATACGTGCACTTGTAAAACGCCTGAACGTCCAGCGTAAAAAACAAGCCAAGCAAATAGACATACTCTGCAATGATATTATTCAGGCGCATCGGGGTTTTATCGCCAATCTTGAAAAGCTTGCTTTTACCGCTCAATTCTCAGAATCAATTATCGGTATAAATGCGCTTGACCATTTGTTCTACTGTGCCGCCGGTGTAATCAGGCAGCATTTCCCCCAGGAAAGTCTTATTTTCTGTGTTAAAAAGGAAAATGACTATAACCTGTATTCTTTTGAAGCTGACAATTACGAAGTCACTGAAAGCCAGAGAATGGAACAGTATCTCACAAGCGAATTGGTAAACGCCGTTATCAATTCCGGCAGGTTATGTAAAATAGACGACCTGTTGGAAATGGGATTACAGATTAATCCGACTATTGCTAAAAAACTTTCTGTCGCGACAATCCCTTTAGCTGACAACGGTCCGGTTGCTGGTTTCATTCTGCTGTATAACACATCGGAAAAAGAATTAACAGAAAGCCGGCTTGAAAAACTCGCCGCTATTCGGCGAAGCCTGTCGCTTGCGATTAAATCCTGTACAATGACCCAGCACACCAACAATTAATTATCCCCTTTATAACAACATCGAAAACGGGCGATAGCGTGGTATTAAGTTATTGAATTTTGATTGTTTATTTGTTATGATATTTCTAAATGAGAATCATTGATCCAGTTTTTAAATTCTCTTTAATTATTCATAATGGGGTGCCTCTTAATGGCAGGGTAGATGAATAGAGCCACTTATTACGTATTGTTTGTCATATTCACTCTAAGCGCTTATTCGACAGCAGCTTACGTTCCGTGTCTGCCGGGTTCCGGCGGCAATATAGCAACTACCGCTGAGGCTGATATCATTGTTACGGTCGATTACACGGATAACAAGCAGCAAATGGAGACCTTTGGTGCTTCGGACTGCTGGACCTGCCAGTATATCGGAAATTGGCCCGTTGCCAAAAAAAATGCTATTGCCGATTATCTCTTTGAGACCGGTCTGGACGAGAATAACAATCCAAAAGGAGCAGGCCTTTCAGCCTGGCGATTCAATCTCGGCGCCGGAAGCAGCAGGCAAACATACATAAGCAGCGTATGGCGAAGAGCCGACACTTTTTTATCCACGGACTATAATGATTATGACTGGTGGCGCCTGCCCGGACAGAGATGGTTCCTGCAGGCGGCAAAGGACAGAGGCGTAGAGCATTTTCTGGCGTTTTGCAACAGCCCGCCGATTAATATGACAAAGAACGGAAAAGCGTTTTGTGACTCCGGTTCAGGCTCGACAAACCTTGCCGATGATAAGTTCGATGATTTCGCCGTTTACCTTGCCGACATTATGGAACATTTCAACGATGAAGAAGACATAACCTTTAATTATCTAAGCCCGTTTAACGAACCGCAGTGGGACTGGGAAGGCAACAGCCAGGAAGGGTGCAGATACAGCAACGAGGACATTCGACAGGAGGTCAACGAGCTTTATCCCGAACTTCAGTCAAGGGGACTGACCACGGAGATTATGATAGCTGAAGCAGGCAGTATCGAATATCTCTATACTAACAGTAGCGACGAAACGGGCGACCAGATTGACAACTTTTTTGGCACCGGCTCATCTGTCTATATCGGTGATAAGCTGAGCAATCAGATAAATTCACACAGCTACTGGACGGACACACCCGACCGGGGACTTGTACCGAAAAGGCAAAGTCTGAAAAGCAAACTCGATGAGTATCCCGCTCTGAAATATTACCAAAGTGAGTATTGTCATCTAAACGACCTGGGCAGCCCAAGAGATTTGGGGATGAACCCGGCCCTGCAGATGGCACGCGTTATGCATTTTGACCTCATTATTGCCGAAGCTGTTTCGTGGGAATGGTGGCTCGCCGTTTCAATTTATAACTTTAACGACGGTCTGGTATATGTAGATGAAAACCTGACCGATGGTAATTACTACGACTCTAAATCACTCTGGGTAATGGGCAATTTCAGCAGGTTCATCAGGCCGGGAATGTACCGGATAAATCTGAGCCGTTCGGACAATCCGACACCGGAAGATACACAAACTGCCTTAATGATGTCCGCATACAAAAACACCGAAGAACAGAAACTGGTAATTGTTATTATCAACTGGACAACACAGCAGTATTTAATCGACCTTAACTGCATTAATCTCGACCCAGGCCTTACAATAAATTCCTGGATACCTTATGTTACCGACGCCGATGATGACCTTACAGCCTATGTCAATATAGCTCCAACGTCTAACATTATTATTCCTTCCCGCAGCGTGGTGACATTAGTCAGCTCGGAGCTGGAGGCCGGGGACTGGATATATTTCGACAAGCAGCCCCAAGATAAATATGTCTTTGCCGGCGAAGACGTCAAATTTTCAGTCGGGGTTGGTCCGAATGACCCCTGTTCTTATCAATGGTACAAATACATTAACGGTATAAATGACCAGGCTATTGGCAATGATTCATCTGTCCTTCCAATTAATAACGTCCAGGACTCAAACGAAGGCAGTTATTACTGTGTCGTAACAGGCCCTTTGAATACCATCAAAAGCGAACAAGCCAAACTTAAAATCAAGCATCTGGCAGGTTACTGGAGGCTTAATAACGACCTGACCGATTCGTCCGGCAACGGCTGGACAGGCGATGACGGCGGAGCCGGTTACTTCGTGTCCGGTGGCATAGAAGGCCAGGCTTATGAGTTTCCGGGTGGCGGACATGTGATAATCTTTAATGATACAAACCAGCCTTTTAACTTCTATCCCGAAGGGCTGACGGTAAATCTCTGGGTAAAAACGACAACCACTGCAAACTGGACGGCGATGATTTCCAAGCAATACCGAGAAGAACCGTGGAGTGGCTGGCTTGTTGGAACAAACTTAGGCAAACCGTACATTTCCCTCAGAAATGTTCACGGTAATCTAATCAGCGATGACTCAATCAATGACGGCCTGTGGCATATACTAACCGGAATATATGACCCGACAACCGGGATGCTAAAGCTTTATGTTGACGGCAGATTTAATACAGAAAGCGGGCCGAACTTCACGGTTCCGGCAACAAACAATGAGCCTCTGGTCTTTGGAGCTGAGACGCAAACAGGTTTTGTTTCATATACCGGCTTGCTTGACGAAGTTAAGATATTCGATTATCCGCTCAGTCCCACTGATGTAGCGATACTATACACCGATTTTGTGGAAGACCATATCTGCGCCGAGCCGCCAGACAATGATTCGGATAATGACTGTGATGTTGACCTTGAGGATTTTGCCGAATTCGCTCAAATCTGGCTCACTCAGAATGATTTAAATAACCTTGCAACATTTTGCGTTGAGTGGCTTGACTGTACGATGGTCCCGGATTGCTTCGAATAAAAACCTTCCACATCAGGAAAATCCCACTGCAAAAACCGATAATATCAGATAAAATTAAACCGATTCCAAACGGGTGAATCATAATAATATTGAACAAATATAATTTCATCAGCGTAGGTTGTAAGTCAGCCTTATTTCAGATATAATGGGAGTTTATGCTTCGATAAGAAGCTTTAATTTGCCGGTTTATCTTTAAGGCGGAGAATGTTATGTGTGGAATAGTAGCTTACTTAGGCAAAAAGACGGTTCAGCCTATATTGATTGAAGGACTGAAAAGACTCGAATACCGCGGTTACGATTCTGCGGGAGTAGCAATCCTCCGTGACGGAACAATTAAAATCACAAAGACCAGCGGCAGGATTAGCGTGCTGGAAGATATTCTCGAGCCGCCTCGCAAAGAAGATACCCTCGGAATCGGCCATACCCGCTGGGCCACACACGGCAAGCCCAATACCACCAACGCACATCCGCATTTAGATTATACCGGAAAAATCGCAGTGGTACATAACGGCATCATCGAAAACTTCGCTACGCTGCGAAAATGGCTCGAAGGCGAGGGAGTTAATTTCATAACTGAAACCGACACGGAAGTCATATCAAATTTAATAGGTTATTTTTATTGTCACGAAACTAACGGCGGCAACGGTCCCGGTTCAGGCCAAAACAAATTTGAATGGGCTGTTCAAAGGGCATTGCACGAAGTTCACGGAACATACGGCCTGGCGATATTGTGCTCGGACTTCCCCGGCACACTTATAGGAGCTAAAAAAGGCAGCCCGTTAATTCTCGGAGTCGGTAATAACGAGTATATCCTTGCCTCAGATGCCGCCGCTATTGTCGAGCATACGACACAAGCGGTTTATCTGGCTGATAACGAGATGGTAACGATTACTCCTGAAGGATTTTCCACCAAGACCATCGATAACGTATCAGTATCAAAAGTCCTCAAGGAAATAGAATTTTCTCTTGAACAAATCGAGCTTGACGGTTTCGAGCATCATATGCTCAAAGAAATCTTCGAGCAGCCCCATGCCCTTGAAACATGTATGGGCGGAAGACTCGATACCCGTGATAACAAAATCGTTCTTGGCGGCGTAAGTAATTACCTTCGTGAGCTGACAAAAACCAAAAGAATTATTATAACCGCCTGCGGAACAGCGTGGCATGCCGGATTGGTCGGTGAATTTTTGTTTGAAAACCTGGTTCGAATACCGACCGAAACCGAGTATGCAAGCGAATTCAGATATAGAAATCCGGTAATCGAAGTCGGAACGGTTGTAATTTGTATAAGTCAATCCGGTGAAACAGCAGATACACTGGCGGCGGTAGAGCAGGCCAAGGAACGCGGTGCAACAGTAGTCGGCATAGTTAATGCGGTCGGCTCATCTATTGCAAGGCAAACGGACGCCGGAATCTATTTGCATGTCGGCCCTGAAATAGGCGTTGCCAGCACCAAGGCGTTTACGGCACAGGTAGCGGTTTTAACGATGCTGGCACTTGAGCTTGGCAGAAGAAAGCATATAAGCAGCGACCAGGTAGAATTCTATATCAAGGAACTGCTGAAAATACCTGATAAGATAAACAAAATACTCGAGCAATCTTCAAACATAAAGAAAATCGCACAGGCCAATATAGATAAAGAGAACTGGCTGTTCCTTGGTAGAGGATTTAACTATCCGGTAGCACTCGAAGGAGCATTAAAGCTGAAGGAAATCAGCTATATCCACGCCGAAGGCCTGCCGGCGGCGGAAATGAAGCACGGCCCTATCGCCCTTATTACGGACAAAATGCCCGCGGTATTCATCGCAACCAAGGGGCCGCAATACGACAAAATTATGGGCAATATCGAGGAGGTCCGGGCACGAGGCGGCAAGACAATTATCGTCGCCACAGAAGGAGATGAGAATATCTCTACAGTTGCCGACCACCTGATTTCCGTCCCGGACGCTCCGGAGCTTTTGCAGCCGATGCTGACGGTAATCCCCCTTCAGTTATTGGCATATCACGCTGCGGTATTGCGGGGGCACGATGTCGATAAACCCCGAAATCTCGCAAAGAGCGTAACTGTGGAATAACCTATTGCTCTTTTGCTCTTTGAAAAAAAAAGAAACACGGTAAAATTCGAAGCACTAAATCCGAAATAAAAATCGTCTTTCGTCATTCGTTTACGCGGCTCGTAACGTTTATCGTCTAACGGTGGCGGAATAAACTACGATTCACGTTTTACCAAACCGATACGAGCGGCGAAACCGAAACCGATATACGATAGTATGGATTTATTCCTGTGTTCCATAATTTATTAAAAAGCCAATAAAACAAAATCGATTCACGGCTGTTTTTAAGGATAGCGTTATGTTCGGAAGAAGGAATTTCCAGCCCGCCTTTACTCTCGTAGAGCTTCTTGTGGTTCTGGGTATAATCGCCCTTCTAATGGCGATACTGGTGCCCTGCCTCGGCAAAGCCCTTTCTCAGGCTCAGCTAATCCAGTGTAAGAGCAACCTCAGACAAATCAACCTTGGAGTGGATATGTATCTTGAAAATAACAATGATATATATCCCTGCGCTGAAGATGAGCCCAACGATGTCTGGTTATGGATGGGAAGAGGATGGCGGCCTTTTATTCAGCCTTATCTGGGAGGAAATATCGATGAGGAAAATCCGTCCGTTTTGTTCTGCCCTGCCGATAAGGTAAGCAGTGAAATATACGGTTCGACAAGTTACGCGTATTCGATGGCCTTTTATCACAGCCCGGCGCAGATTAACAATATGAGCAGCCCAAGCGATAATTACACAAATCCTCAGCCTTTTGTCGTACAAAAAAGATTTTCCGTTAAAAACCCAACCGGAAAAATTCTGATTGGTGAATGGCTCAGCGTCCACGAACGGATAAGTACCAAGGATTCCGGCTGGTGGTGCTGGGAGGGAAGCCGCAATTATCTTTTTGCCGACGGCTCTGTCCAATATCTAAAAGCTAAAAAAATCCGCCCTGCCAGAGACGGCAATCCTAATCCGAATCTTACTGTCGATGGCATCAAAGGCACTGACTGGCCGAAATAATATTTAAAATCATCGACCTGGTAGTTAAAATTATAGTTGCAGCCCATATTGCAACACAAAAAGAAAACATTAAGACAGGGGAACAATTATGGCAAAATTATTATACATTCAGGCGTCGCCGAGAGGACAACGTTCACAATCAAATCAGGTTGCACAGGCTTTCTTAGATGCCTACAAGCAGAAAAATCCCGATGATATAATCGAAAAGCTCAATGTCTTTGAAGCCGATTTACCCTCCTTTGACGGTTTGGCGGTTCAGGCTAAATATACAATTATGCACGGCGCCGAACATACACAGGAAGAATTACAGGCCTGGAAAGAAATTGAAAATGTTATCGAGCAATTCAAATCGGCTGATAAGTACGTACTTTCGGTGCCGATGTGGAACTTCTCTATCCCTTACAAACTAAAACAGTACATCGATATCATCGTTCAGCCGGGTTATACGTTCAGCTACGATTCGCAGAAAGGCTATACAGGCCTGGTTACCGGTAAACCTCTTTTAGTCATCTATGCCCGCGGCGGCCAATACGCTGAAGGAACCAAGGCACAGGCTTATGATTTACAGAAAAGATATATCGAGCAGATATTCGGCTTTATGGGATTCGGCGATATAAAATCAATAATAGTCGAACCTACACTGGCCGCAGGTGCTGAAACTGCACAGGCCAGGTTAAAAGAAGCCGTTGAACAGGCAGAAAAGTCGGCCAGATATTTTTAAAGCTGAAGTATTTTCCGCCGGTCTCGCGATGCTAAAAACTGATAAGGTCAAAGCATTAATAAGCTTTGAAAGGTATCATCCATTCAGCTGTATTCCATGCTGTAATCGGGGCGCCTTTCCCGTATGGGCCGCCAATATCAAAATCGTCATACCATTTTAATGTCCACAGCTCCTTCAGGCCGATTTTTCGCGCATGACCGTCCATAAATACACAGTTTTCGTATCTGTCATGGCGGTTTTGACAAACACGGACCATATGACTTCCACCACTACCTAAATTGGCAGGTTCATCTTGCGTTTGAGGGGGGACATGGCTCGGTTCCGGCCAGGCGTCAATCCACTGGGCATCGAGCATAAAAGGGACATTACCTGCGTTTTTGACTTTGTCAATTTTCCTCCAGTATTTTAATTTTTGCGCAGCCGATTCCGAGTTACGCTGGCTATGTTCCAGCCATCCATTAACTGCATAGCTTCCATAGTCTTCCGTCCCAAAGAAACCCGGGTCATAACCCCACGCCCTGAAAGGCAGTCTGCCGGTGCCGGGTGAACCATCGAGTTCCCATGCAACTTTAGTAGCTGACGGACAACATCGAATTTCGTCTATATCGGCATAGTATTTGCGCAGCGCATTCATCCACCAGTTACTATCAGGATATGATACACCGTCCCATCCTTCCCAGAAAAAACCTTCGTTATTCATTGTGTACATTTCGGCTATGATATACCACTGGCGAAGATTGGAAGAACATATGGCGGTATAGGCGATTTTCCGGGCTTTGTTAATGGCTGGCATCAGAACACCCATTAAAAGAGCGATAATGGCAATGACAACAAGCAATTCGACTAAAGTGAATCCTTTAGTTTTCATTTCCTGTATCCCTCGAAAGATATTAACCAAGACAGGTTTCAATACATAAATTAAAACGCATTAGCCCTGATTCTGTCGCTAATAAAGATACCATAAATGGCCCAAATTTCAAGAAAAAAATATATTTTGAAAAGTCCTGAACGCCCCAAACGAGGGTGATTCTCAGTTAATTTCCATAGAAAAGTAATTTTTTGCGTTGTTGAAACAGATGTCCCTCACTATTGCACCGAGCAGTTCGTAATCTTTCGGTAACAGGCCCCGCTCGATATCCTGCCCGATTAGATTGCAAAGAATCCTGCGGAAATAATCGTGCCTCGGAAAGGACAAAAAGCTCCGCGAATCGGTAGTCATACCGACAAACCTGCTTAAAAGGCCGAGGTTAGAAAGAGCGTTAAGGTGCTTCTCCATCCCGTCTTTGGTGTCGAGGAACCACCAGGCCGAGCCCCACTGAATCTTTCCGGGCGCCGAGCCGTCCTGAAAATTGCCTGTCATAGTGGCCATCAATTCATTATCAGCGGGATTGAGGTTGTAAAGAATAGTTTTCGGAAGCTTGTTTTTGGAATCAAGAGAATCCAGGAATTTCGCCAGTGCTTGTCCCTGGCGAAAATCACCAATCGAGTCAAAACCGGTATCGGGACCGAGTTTTTTGAACATACGAGTATTGTTGTTGCGCATAGCCCCCAGATGAAGCTGCATTACCCAGCCAGCCTCCGAATCCATTAAAGCGCATTCATAAAGCACTGCGGATTTGTATTTTAGCTGCTCGCTTGAATCGAGCGTTTGTTTATTTCTTATCTTTTTGAAAATGTTATCGATTTGGCTTTGCGTGTAATCCTCCGCATAGGCTTTTTCAAGACCATAGTCGGAAAGTCTGCAACCGTTCTCACCGAAATAGTCGTGGCGTTTTTTTATAGCTTCCAACAAATCGACAAACGTTTTAATTTCTGTATTGGCCGCCGCTGCGAGTTTATCAATCCAATCATTCAAAAAACCGATGTTCTCAACAGCTAACGCTTTATCAGGCCGAAAAGCCGCATAAACTTTTACTTCAAAATTATCTTCTGCGATTTTCTTGTGATGTTTGAGATTATCAAGCGGCCCTTCGGTCGTGCATACCAGTTTTACATTAAACTTTTTAAGCAGACCACGTACACTAAATTCCGGCCTTTGCAGCATTTCATTACAGGCATCATAAATTTCTTCGGCGGTATCAGGGCCGAGTAGCTTTGTTATACCGAACGTATTTTTCAGCTCTAAATGTGTCCAGTGGTAAAGCGGATTTCGCACAGTGTAAGGGACGGTTTGCGCCCATTTTTGGAATTTCTCCCGGTCGGACGCATCTCCGGTGCAGTATTTTTCTTCTACGCCGTTTGTACGCATCGCCCGCCATTTGTAATGGTCGCCGTAAAGCCATACCTGCGTAATATTCTCGAATTGATGGTCTCTGGCAATGAGTTCCGCGGGCAGGTGGCAATGATAATCATAAATCGGCATCTTTTCTGCGTAGTCGTGGTAAAGAGTGCGCGCCGACTTCGACTGCAATACAAAATCTTCGTCTATAAAAGGCTTGGACATAAAATAGCTCCTGACCCCTTTTTTTCATTTTTAAACTGTATAAGTCGAAGCGGCGGTTGTTCCACCTCTGCCTGTCCAGTTAGTATGGAAAAATTCGCCGCGAGGCTTGTCAACACGCTCGTAAGTATGGGCGCCGAAGTAATCCCGCTGCCCCTGGAGCAGATTGGCAGGCAGTCTTTCGTGACGATAGCCGTCATAATACGCCAAAGCCGCGCTGATAGCCGGTATCGGAATTCCCAATTTTACCGCGGTAGTAACAACTCTCCGCCAGGAGGTCTGGGCCTTTTCAACCGCTCTTTTGAAAAACTCATCAAGCAGCAGGTTATCAATATCGGGATTCTTGTCGAAAGCCTTTTTTATCCTGCCCAGAAATGCCGAGCGGATAATGCAGCCCCCCCGCCACATCAGGGCGACACCGCCGTAATTGAGATTCCAGTTGTATTCTGCGGCCGCAGCCCGCATAAGCTGATAGCCCTGTGCGTAACTGACAATTTTCGAAGCATACAGGGCCTTGCGAAGGCTGTTTATAAAAGTCTTTTTATTGCCTGAAAATTTCTTACCCGGGCCGCTCAAAACCTTCGATGCGGCAACCCGTTTTTCCTTCAAAGCAGAAAGGCATCTGGCAAATACCGCCTCGCCAATTAAAGTCAGCGGCTGGCCTAAATCCAAAGCCGCTATAGCCGTCCATTTGCCCGTTCCCTTTTGACCTGCGGTGTCGAGAATCAGGTCGATTACGTAGTTACCGTCCTGGTCTTTATAGCCGAGTATGTCACGAGTAATTTCAATCAGGTATGAATTAAGCTCACCTTTGTTCCACTCGGCAAAGACCTCGTGCATTTCTTCGTTGGACATATCCAGTCCTTCTTTCATCATCTGGTACGTCTCGCAAATCATCTGCATATCACCGTATTCGATACCGTTATGCACCATTTTTACAAAATGCCCCGAGCCGTTCTCGCCCACCCAGTCGCAGCAAGGCTCGCCCTTGTCCGTTTTTGCGCAAATCGCCTGGAAAATCGTTTTCACGTGAGGCCAAGCATCCGGCGAACCCCCCGGCATCATAGAGGGGCCCAGTAAAGCGCCTTCCTCGCCGCCGGAGACGCCGGTACCGATGTAAAGCTTGCCGTTGTCTTCGACATGTTTGGTTCTGCGAATAGTGTCGGGAAAATGAGAATTGCCCCCGTCGATTATTATGTCGCCGTCATCCAAAAGCGGTAAAACCTGCTCGATGACCGCATCGACCGCCTTGCCGGCCTTGACCATAATCATAACTCTGCGTGGTATTTTGAGATTTTTTACCATTTCCTCAGGACTATGACAGCCGATTATGTTTTTGCCCTTTGCCCTGCCGTTGATAAAATTATCGACCTTTTCCACCGTCCGGTTATAGCAGGCGACAGTAAAGCCTTTGCTCTCCATATTGAGAATAAGATTTTCACCCATAACAGCTAAACCGACTACTGCGATATCCGCCTTCGACATTTTTTGTTCTCCATGTACTAAAATAAATTTTCTGTGTTGTAAGTTTTATTACTAACGTTTAACTCTTGCGTTACCTTCCCATATACGCCAGAGCTGGTCCTCATCGGCAGGCTGAGCATAATCGGTGAGCATCGTAACAGCAAGTGCTCCGCTTGCCCATCCGAATCTGGCGCATTTTTTCACATCCCAGCCCTTGAGAAGACCGTAAAGTAACCCGCCGACAAAACCATCGCCTCCGCCGATACGGTCAAGAACTCCTATTTCGCGAGGCTTGATGATTTCCCAGTCTTTGCTGTCGGTAACAACTGCGCCCCACATGTGGCAGTTCGCAGAGACAACCTCACGAAGTGTTGTTCCGAAGTATCTGGCATTGGGATAAGCGGCTTGAGCTTTACCTATCATCTCCTTAAAGCTGTCAATTTTTTCATCAAGCTCCTGGCCGCCGGATTCCGGGCCTTCTATGCCGAGGCACAACTGAAAGTCTTCTTCGTTGCCGATTAGTATGTCACTGCGGGAAGCGATTTCTGCAAAAGCCTGCGCAAGTTCTTTTTTTCTGCCTTTCCAGAAGCTGGCTCTGTGGTTTAAGTCGAACGATATTAACGAGCCGTTTTCCTTGGCAACCCGGGCAATATCGAGACAGAAATTGCTGGTCTTGGGCGATAGTGCCGCAATAAGTCCCGAAAGATGAACTACCCGTGCTCCTTCCTTAGCAAAGATTCTATCAAGGTCGAAATGATCTACGCTAAGCTCTTTCGCCACTTCGCCGGCCCTGTCGTTCTGAACCCTTGGCCCGCGTGTGCCCCAGCCGCTGTCAGCCATATTGATTTGGTGGCGATAGCCCCACGGTCCGCCCTGCTCGAACTCAGGGCCTTCAAAGTCCATTCTGCGGCTCTTTAGATTATCCTTTATAAAATGAGATACGGGACTCCCCTTTACAAACGCCGTCAAAACCTTGACCGGCATACCGAGATACGAAGATACGCTCGCTACGTTGCTTTCGGCACTGGTTGCCTGCATTTTGAATAAGTTGCTGCAATGGAAAGGCTGCGAATCAACAGGAGTTAACCGAATACCCATACTGGTTGCGACAAGCAGAGAATATTTTTTTGGTGCTGTTTCAGTCATTCCTTATGCTCCATAATCAGAATTTTATTTACCCCGGCCACCCGAGGCTCCTTACTGTTCCTAATAGTTAAACAATGAGACTAAATAAACCCTCTATGATAATTACCGTGCTTACACGGAGACATACCCATGATAGCACCGTAACCCTATCTATAATGTAACAGATTTTTCGTAAAGTTCCGGTAAATAATTCTGTCTGAGTCTAAACTTTGTACCGTGATTATGCCCGGTTCGTGCATCAAAATCCACTAAGACATGACCTTTTTCTATCGCTTTCAAGAAACCATCGATACTGAACTTTTTTAACATCAAAATATCAGAGTATTTAAAGTGCTCCATTCCATTTATTCGCTTTACATCCGCTCGTATATAGAAGCAATTAAGTAATTTCGTTCCGGCTTTGTGACAAAGATCATCAAATCCCCAGTAAGGTTGCGGATTTAATTCGTTGAGGTTTTCAGCCCTTTGCCTAACACTATCTAACCATGCTCTGTGCCGTCCATCGACATTGTTAGAATTAAATGAGATCAAAACTTTTCTTTCTATATTGTCAATTTGAACTGTAAAACCTCTATCACTTATTCCTCTTCCCGAAATTGTTTGTCGAAAACTCATTTCTGTTGAAGGGTATTTGACACCTGCTTCATCATGTTGCCAACCATATAAAGGCAAAAGCATCTTCGGAACAAATTTTGCGGCACGGGGAGAAGGCTCCATGTGAAATAATGTAGTCAAAGAATTTGTTTGTGCTCTCTGACATTTCAACTCCCATTCAGCAGCGTTTGGTATTGGTAAATTATTTTCTTCGATTCCAAGCATGTCCTCTAAAGTATTACCTACGCCTCCAACATTGCCATGCCTGGCATTTTTTATCCAACCTTGCGAACGGATTTCACGTAATCTTTGAATGAGTTCTTCTTTTGTGATTAAATTCATGTTAAATCTCGATCGGTAAATTTATCTTACAGGTGGTCTCCAAAAATCCAAGAGGTACTCAAAGGTTACACCCATTGTAATGTAGTTACTAGGCCAACCGAAAATACCTATTTGATTAACAACATTTCTCCTGTCCCAAATAATTATATTTCTGAGTTCATAACCACGCTTTCTTAACTCCTCAATTAGTGAAACATGGATAGTTATTCTTTGATTTTCCCACCACATGTCGGGCACATTAATAATACAATGTCCTTTGAGCTTCAGTAGTGGAAGCAATTTTTCGAAAATTTCCCCCATTGCATTGGTGTATTCTTCCAAGGGTTTGGTTCCTAAATCTCTGGGGTCTTGAGAGTACTGTTCAACTTTTCCTAACTGTCCGTTGTCTCTATTTCTTCGAGATTTATTCTTCCTTTTTCTGTTTAATAAATTCGCATATGGTGGTGAGGTGAAAATGCATTTTACCGATTCTTCCGGAAGATATTTATTTATATTATTTGCGTTATCGGCTATTCCAATTTGCCTCGCAGATTCAAAGAGATTTTTATTATTTTTTAATCGATCATAGGCCAACTCAATATATTTTTCCTGCAAATCAAAACCCACAGCATTTCTTCCTGCATCTTGGGCAGAAACTAAAACGGTTCCACTTCCAACAAAAGGATCTAAAATAAGTTCTCCTTTATGTGAAAAAAGCTCAATTATTTTTGTTGAAAGCGAAATTGGAAATGTGGCAGGGTGTACATTCTTGTCCCTTATATCTCTCTTTTCATAGAAGAACTCCCAAACTCCCAATTGTGATTTTAACCATTCTTTTGCTGTCAGGCAATTGAGGTGATTGGCCTTGCAGTCGCAACTTTTTTCGGTGTTTATATCAAGGTAACCATCTTTTTTATAGCTTGTTTTGTGGGGAAAAGATAAAATCAGTTTCTCAGAGAATTTCTTGTTAGTATTCTGTCGATGTGTTTTGGCTCTATTGCTCTCTGCTGTAAGTGTCATAATCTAAAATTCCTATTCTAATATTCAAAAGTATCACTTCGGTAAATCCTAACACAGAGTTAAAAGACTTCAAGAAATAATTGTAAACTGTTTATTTAAACCTGTCTTTCCACGACCATAATCCCATACCGGGATTGGAAACAAAGAAAATTTCCTCGCCGTTTACGGTATTGAAACCATCTTTCAATTTTTCTGGTTCGTACAATATTAACATATCCTCGAACTCGGCGTAATTAAAATTGACCGATTCAATTTCATCTTTGCTCAATTTACCCGGGCAGTATGTAATTTCGAATCGGCCTTCACTGCTGCCGTGTATCAGATGAGCCGCGGCACTGAGATTGCTCTGCAAATCTTCGTTTTCTTTGACCAACTCAAGCACTTTTTTTGTGCCGACATAACCGTATTTTCTTATTAAACTATCGATTTGCTTATCTTCACCGAACTGATGCACACCCGGCGCAAGGACAATAAGCTCACCGCCGTCAGCCATTGCCATTCTCGTACGATAAATACTTTTATTGCCCAGCCAGGTGCTTTTATATTCGTCCGGTTCGAGATAGACAACGACTTTCTTCAAAGGCTTATTAAGCATCTCGAAATTAACTTTCAAGGACAAATCGGCTGCAAGATTGAAACACTCGATATCATCACCAATAAACAATCCTTTTGTCTTTTGGTCTGTGGACACCACGGTCAGGACATAGACCATCGGCAAACTTTTCGCGAAATTATCCGAGGCATAATTCAGAACCCTTCGCACAGGTGTGTCGGCCCTGCCCATAATCCGTTCCATACCGAAGGCCGCTCCGAGGAAATGGCTTTTGTTTATACCTTCGACGCCGCCGGTACCGACGAATATATTTTTATTATAATTGGCCATCCCGACAACTTCGTGCGGTACGACCTGGCCGATGGAAAGAATCAAATCATAACCGCCCTCGACCAAAAGTTTGTTTACCTGCGCAGGCCAGGCGTAATCGACCAATCCCTCACTTACTTCTCGGACAAATTCCGCCGGTACCTCGCCAAGCGTAACTATATCGCTCCGCCAGTTATGCTCACGGAAAAGCTCAATTGGAGTATCGCCATACATCTTCTTTATCTGCTGGCGTGTCATTGGAAAATGCGTTCCAAGAGCAGGCAGAATATCGGTAAGCGTATCACCATAATATTTCCATGCGAAATTCGTAAGCTCGCCTGCACGGGAGTAAAACCGCGTCATATCCGGAGGAACGGCAATAACCTTCTTTTTGGCACCAATCTTACCCAAAGCTGTATACAAACCTTCTTTCAGGTCGTTTACGTTTATAACATCATCAGGATTTCCACGCTTATAATAGATCATATACTTAAGTTATCTGTCATCCGTTTTCTGTCCACTGTCCTCTGTTTTTTATACACCGCTAAAGGCACTAAATCCTCCATCAATGGGAATAACAGTTCCGGTTACAAATTTCGATGCGTCGCTCAACAACCAAATCACAGCACCAACCAGTTCGTCGGGTGAGCCGAACCTGCCCATCGGCGTGTGGTCGATTATTGTTTGGCCTCGCGGTGTTAACCGGCCGCTCTTTTCATCGGTCAAAAGGAACCGGTTCTGCTCGGTTAGAAAAAATCCAGGTGCGATGGCATTAACTCGAATTTCTTTCGAGTAATTTTGACACATATGGACGGCAAGCCACTGGGTAAAATTGCTGATTGCAGCCTTGGCCGCTGAATACGCCGGAATCTTGGTCAGTGGGCAAAAGGCATTCATACTGGAAATATTCAGAATTATTCCACTGCCCTGCTCTGCCATAATTTTACCAAAAACCTGGGACGGCAAAAGCGTACCTATAAAATTAAGGTCGAAAACAAATCGAATCGCATCGGCGGGTAAATCAAAGAATGATAAATCAGGCGATGTCGTCGCTTCTTTCTTATTGCCGCCTGCTCCGTTTATAAGAACGTCTATCTTGTCAAACTTCTTTATTATAGCCTCAGCAGATTGTTCGACATCCGACTTTTCGAGAACATTGCATTTCACTGAAACAGCAGTTCCGCCTGCTGAAGTTATTTCTTCGGCAACCTTATCTGCGGCTTGTTCGAGCAAATCGAGCACGGCAATTTTAGCTCCCGCTACCGCTAAGGCTTTTGCCATCTCACCGCAAAGAACACCGCCGCCGCCGGTTATCGCTATTACTTTATCTTTAACATCAAATAAATTCTGCATTTTATAATTACCTCAATTAATAAATAAAGGTTTGATATGCCTGTCATAAATATTTTCAGTAACACATCCTGCGATTATATCCTCGTTTTCTTTTAAAGCGTCTAAATAAGTATTTCCCATTCCAGCGGCTATCTTATAGCCAACGTGCAGCAACTGCCTTAAATCGGGATTATACGAATCACATGATTGATTATGTTTCAAAGCGTTCACATAGTCCTGCGATTCCCATCGTTTCACCTGTTCGACGGAAGGCAGTTTATCACGGTCAATGTCAATCACAGTTTTATAAGGTTCGCATAATTCATCAATATTCTCAAGGGCTTTTGCGTAAATTTCCTTCGCCAGTTCCAGGCCCTGACCGCCTGAGGCAGCCAGGCCAATTAATTCCTCCAGCCAGGTTGTGCCTGCCGTCTTAACATGCAAACCTGCATTGAATTTTTTTAATGCTTTTTTGATTGGGCTATAAATGGAAAATTTATCACTGCCTGAATGGATACTCAATTTAAGATTTTCAGGCAGGCCAAATTCCCCGACAGCAAAATCTATAACCGCTAAATCCTCGTTAAATTCTTTCTCGAACAGCGTAATGTCACCGACATAATCGACACCCTTATTGAATCTGCCGGTAAATTTCGGCGCTATCGTCTGGGCGCCAATGCTCTCATCGGCGATAGCAGCTAAGATAAAGAACATTTCAACCGGACTTTGCGGCCGGTCTGTTTCGTCCATCGATACCTCGGTAATGAAATTTCCATCACCTTTAACAGCTTTAATATGACGATAAATTTTACCGGCTTGGTTCACTGCTAAAAGTACCTGGCTTGCTATTCGTTCAGCATCTTCAGTGGTTATTTCAACAGGTGCATCTATCCCCGGAATATTGAGCATTCCAATGTGTTTATCCATCTTATTGACAAAGATGTTTATCTGTTCTTCTGATGCTCTTCGACCGATGAAATCAGCCACATCAAGAGTAAAGAAATCACTCGAATCGATAAACAAATCCACATTGCTCAAATTTATATGGTCTGCGTCAACAAAATAAGGCCCGTCATACCCAAGAGCCTTGACAGCTTCATCAGCCTCAATTCGAACATCAGCAGGCTTTGTGCCTGTTATCGAATGTTCACGATGAGACTTGTTCCAGACCGGTGTTATATCAACGCCCTGCTGTTTGGCTTTTAACAAAGCCTGCAGCTGGGCTTTGCCCTGCAAGCCAAACCTGTCTCCGAGTCCGAATGAAAATCTGCTTAGCTCCACTTTCCAAATTAACCTTTCCCTATAACACTATTCGTAATTCGCCTGCCTTGGCGTAGTCCCGATCCCGACTTGTCGGGATTTATCGGGACGAAGACAGGTTATTCTGACTTTTGTACATCGTCCCCGGTAGGAGTCGAACCTATAACCTTTGGCTCCGGAGGCCAACGCTCTATCCATTGAGCTACGGGGACCTGTGAATTTCCATTAAAAATTACGCTAATAACGCCGATAAGTCAAGCTATTACATTAAGTTGAGTATTTCAGAGGACAATTTTCCAGCCCAAATTAAGATTTCGAGCGTATATTATGATATAATAGCGATACAGGGGTGTGATTATGCGCATAAAACATCTCAAAATGAAGCTCATTATCGCTGTCGCAGCAATTTTTGTCGCGTCAGAAGGGTTTTTTTGCGCTTACGCGGAGGATTTTGTAATTGATGGTGTCTATGAGGCCGCTCTCGACCTGCCGAGAATTCTGTTTTTGCTCAGACGCGAGCCAAATGGCCCGCCCCTGGAGTATGAAGGCAACTTCGAGCTTAACTATGCATTTTTAGACACCGGGGCATCAGGTATCCTGCTTAGTAAGGAAACTGTAGAGGCATTAGAGATTTCATTAGAGCCGGATGCACAATATGTTGATGTCGGCGTGGGCGGCGATGAATATTTTGATGTGAGCGAGCCTTTGTACATCGGTACCTTGGCCTATGACGACTTATTACCTTACAACCCGGACAGATACCTGATGAACGACCGGTGGCAATTCCAGGTTACGCAGCTTTACGCCGAATGGCCGATGGAACCTCTGGATGTGCTCGGAATGCCGGTAATGGCAGGCAAAATAGCCGTGCTCGACCCCACAAAACTTGCGACTCTCGAAGATTACTTTATCGCGGATATATTACCGGCCGAAAGCAATGATATACCGCCGGTGGACATTACAGTGACGCTTAGATACGAAAAATATATCATGCCGGAGAACCCGGAAAATATACCGCCTTTACCCGTTCTCGGATACAATCCTGTAATCGATAATATCGTCGCCGATTATAACGGTGCTGCTTCAACAGGCAACTGGCTTTTCGACACAGGAGGCTCAGTTAGTATTATGTCGGTCGCACAAGGCGCCGCTCTCGGCCTGACTGATGAATCCGGCGAGCCAATTATACCAGCCGATTTTACCGTCGATATAGGCGGAATAGGCGGCTCGGTTACTCTGCCGGGATTTCAGATTGACAGTTTATCCGTGCCAACCCTCAACGGTTATGACATAGTTTTCCAAAACGCACGCATCTGCGTTCACGATATTGGTTTTTTCGATGTAACAAGTGGTGAAATGGTAATTCTCGACGGTGTTTTCGGCAGTAACTTTTTGTGTCCGTCTATGAATATGAATACATGGGATATCAGCGATACGCCTTTCAACAAAATTGTAATAGATAACGTAAATGGCATATTGGGTTTTGATGTCAAGGATATATATCCATTGCCGCAATGTGGCGATGCAAACCATCCGCAGCCGGTTGGTGATTTAACTGGTGATTGCAAAGTAAATTTCAAAGACCTCTATCTGTTTTATGAGAATTGGTTAAACACATCCTGCCGCGGGGAAAATGATTTTTGTAACGGCAGTGATATTGACCGGAAAGGTCAGGTTGATTTAATCGACTATGTCCTTTTTGCGAATAACTGGGCCACGTCTCTTTTTACCCGGCGCTGCGGTGATACAGATAATCCCCGGCCTGTCGGCGACCTTGACCATAACTGTTCGGTCGATATTCTCGATTTGCAGGTTTTCGCAGAAGAATGGCTGAATAACTGCGACTGGCTGAACTACAACTGCCGCGGCGCGGATTTGCACAGAGACAGCATAACAAATCTGAATGATTTCTCTGTATTATCCGGCAATCTGACAGAATAAATTCCTCAATAAACTCAATATGTAATTTATTTTCAATGGCCACATAAGGCACAAAATATTGGCTTTGTTTTGGGTTCGTTTTTCTGCACACCCCTGTTTTTGGCGTAATATTGGCTTTGTATTGGGTTCGTTTGGGTTTGAATTGGGTTCGTTTTGGCTTTGAATGTTCGTTTTTGAGCTGAAACGTGAGAAAATTGGGTTCGTTTTGCATAAAAAAGGTGTGATTTGTAGAGGCCTCTCTACAAATGTAGAGACGTAAGTGCTGTGGCCACAAAGAGATAGCCACAAAAAGCACAGAAAATACAAAAATGTAATAAATGCTTCTCATAACGTTTTATTTTATAAGAGTTTACAATAACAATTTTTAATTGGTTGAATTGTCTAAAATTGAATCAAAAATGACGTTTGTAGTTCACTGCCGAGTGAACTATTATGTAATATAACATATTATCAAACTTTTGTCAAGTAAAAAGCTGTGTTTTTTTGTGATTTTTTAATTAATTTTTAATCGTTGACTTAAGCAGATTATTGCCCTTGTTTTTGGGGGAAATTGGGATAGAATTAAATCGCAGGAATTATTTGTTACGATTTATATCATAGATGAAAAATAATAATAGATTTACATTAATATTGGATCAAAAACCCGAAAGGAATATATTATGGTTGAAGGACTATGGGCGGTAAGTTTTAATTCTAACCTACAGATGTACGGTACTGGTGTTTTAGTTTTGGATTCTGAAAAACGCGTTTTAGGGGGAGATGCGGGTTACTATTATGTTGGTAAATATTGGCTTACAGAATCGGATGCAGTTGTTCAAGCAGAAATAGATGTAATTAGATATGAACCAAGCAGTATATCCGTATTTGGGAATCTGAACAATTTTCGAATTATGTTTCAAGGGCAAATCTCGGATAAAGAGTTTACTTGCACAGGAACCGTCTCTAATATCGAAGGATTAAAGATTGAAGTAAAAGGCACAAAGAAAGTTTAACAAGGTGTATTTACATGGAACCTAGAGAAATTAGAGATAAATACAATGAACAACAAAATGATTTTGTTAGATTAAAAAACGAAGCATACAAAATTATTCACAGAGAACTCAAAAGAAGGGGTATAGCTTTCCATCATATAGAAAGCCGTATCAAGGACTTAGATTCGATAATTACAAATGCCGAAAACAAAGGAATAGACAATCCCTTTTTAAGAATGACAGACATTGTAGGCCTTAGAATAGTATATCGCCTCAAAAAAGAATTAAGTATAATAAAAAGCATTATCCATAACTACTTTAGAGTTATAAAGGAAGATGAAAAGCCATTAAAAATACCTGTAAAGGTTTTCGAATATGATGCTCTACACTTTGATGTCAAATTAAAAAATACATCTGATGATGACATTAAAGATATGACTTTTGAAATCCAGGTTCATACCATAGGACAAAATGCTTGGGCTGCCATTTCGCATCCATTCTACAAAGGTAAAGTTGAGATATCGAGCTATCTCGAAAAAGATCTTTATGCATTAAATGGTCTGTTTTACGTTGCAGATTCCCATGTCGAATATATTAATCAAAATAAAGTGTGAGCAATAATATTTTATGATATTTGCACTATATGATTTTGTTAAATATTGGTTTCATATAGGCATTTATTCTGACAATGGTCTCCAAAAAGAAGGAGCCATTATAGCTTCTCCCGAGATACTTAAAAAAATTGAAGAAATTAATTATAGTTCTTTATCTGTTCATACTCGTAATTCCTTTTTAAGCTGGTTGGTTTTATACTATACAGGCCCGACAATATGGAGCCACACTTCAATGACATTTGAAGGTGGCATTTTATTCGAAGTTACAACAAAAGGGGGAATTAAGCATCATATATCAGATTACTTTGACGGAAAAACATATTTAGGTATTTTTAGTATCCCTTTAGAACATAGTGAACTAGAAAAAGTAAGATTGAGTGCTGAATTAACTATACCTGGATGTAAATTTGCTTGGAAAGAAGTAATATATTTTGGATTATTAATAATTCTTGCAAGAGATGATCATTATCGACTTAGGTATTCAATGGATTTAATAATTCTTTTATTGCTTTTCTTCTTCCCTTGGAATATCTTTTTTCTTAAAATATTATCACTGTCTTTGATCACTATTTATTCTCTTGTTGTGCTTTTCAATAGATGGACTTTTAAGGGCATACAAGAGAATGAGATAAGTAATTATAATCAAAAGGAAGGAATTGAACATGTCGTTCCAAATAGAGAAAACATGTCAATACCAGAAATAATTAAAACAATAAAAGAAAATCCTTTTGACTCTAAATATAATGCTTTACTCGGATGCAGTGATGAAATATTCAAGGATTTGACTGAACAAACGAAAGAGGTTTTTTCTAATTCTCCTAAATATTTATTAAGTATTTTTAATGAAAACGCTAATTTGCTCAGTTCTGTTAAAAGATATGATAGAGCAAAGATATGTTATGAAGAAGCCCTCAAAACATGTGAAAACTCTTCTCTAAATAAAACCATAGACCATGCATATACTTTAAATAATTATGCTGGAATATTTGCTAAAACCGAGCAAATAAATATTGCAAAAGAAATAATGCATGAGGCTATAACTATTGTCAATAACAGTAATGAAGAATTAAACGAAAAGGCAAAAATCCTCGAAAGCTTTTCAAATAACCTTTTAATATTATCAAGTAATAGTCAGGATTAATTAGTGTTTAAAAAAATATACCTCTGTGAACTCGGTGGTCTCTGTGGCTATATAAATTAAAAACCTCTGTGGCAATGGTTACAAATTTGCCTGAATTGCTCTGTTATTGACACTACTATGCAAAGCCTCTATCATGTCTCGCGACATAAAGGATTTATGCTAATGAAGTATTTGATGAATGTTGCTTATCTTTTCGCCGCTGCCGCTTACAGTCCCGTCGTCTTATACAGATTGTTACGGCATAAGAGATATAAAAGCGGCTGGGGCCAGAGACTGGGAAAAATCAAAAGAAAAAATCCCGACAAAAAATGTATCTGGATTCACGCTGTAAGCGTAGGCGAGGTAAACGCGACACGTACTATTGTCGCCGAGCTGATAAAGCGATTCAGCGATTATGAAATCCTGATTACCACAACGACAGATACAGGCTATGCACGGGCTGAATCACTCTACGGTGATAATTTTAATGTCAGTTATTTCCCGCTGGACTTTTCCTGGATAATGAGCCGGGCATTTACCAATATAAAGCCGGAAATCTGTATCCTGATGGAACTGGAGGTCTGGCCTAACTTCGCTCAAATCGCTCACGATTCGAATATACCCGTTGTCGTCGCGAATGGCAGGATTAGCGACAGAAGCTTCAGCCGCTACAAAAAGATAAAACCGTTAGTAACGGCTATGTTCAGGCGGGTTGACTTAATTTTGGCACAGACAAAGACTTACGCTGAACGTTTCAAAAAACTTGGCTGTCCTGCTGAAAAGGTGCTCGTTACAGGCTCATTAAAATATGACACAGCCCAGATTACAGACAGGGTCAAGGGCAGTGATGAGCTTGAAAAAGAACTGAATATAAAGGGCGAAAAACTATGGGTGGCAGGCGGCACAGGTAATGACGAGGAGAAACTCATAATCGATGTATATAAAAACCTAATCGAGCAGGACAAATTCAAAGATTTAAGATTAGCGATTGTCCCCCGTAAACCCGAACGTTTCGACGAAGTGGCCGAGTTGATGAAACAGGCCGGATTCGGGGTTATCAGATACAGTCAGATTAAAACATCAGATATGGTTAGCCCTGCCGCCCGCGGCAGGGTTACGAGCATCGAGCAACGAGCGACGAGCGACGAGCGACGAGTTATCCTCGGCGACACTATGGGCGATTTACGGAAGTTTTATTCGCTGGCAACGGTTATCTTCGTCGGCAGGACTCTTGTTCCGATGGGTGGTTCTGATATGGCAGAAGCGGCGGCACTTGGCAAATGCACGATTTTCGGGCCGCACGCCTTTAACTTCAAGCAGACCGTTGATGTGCTTTTAGAAGGCAATGGAGCCGTCTTAGTAAGCGATTCATACGAATTGCAAAAAGTCTTGCAGAAATGCCTGGATGATGAAAATTTCCGTACCGAAATCGCTCATAACGGCCAACAAGTCATCCGAGACAACCAGGGCGCAACAGCCAAGGCAATAGAAAAAATATCAGAATTATTAAAAGCGTCTTTACACTGATTTTAGAAGCTTGGCAGCGGCTTTTATATGCGCAGGTGTAGTACCGCAGCAGCCGCCTAAAACTCTAAAGCCAACATCGCGGATTTTCAGCAAGGCACTTGCAAATTCATCCGGTTCGACTTTATATACCGTTTCAGCTCCAACAATTTCGGGCAGGCCGGCGTTAGGCTCGGCAAATAGAATCACATTATTAGAATCGACCAGCGATACGATTTTTTCTGCGAGTCTTACATAATCATCGAGTGTCATTCTGCCGCAGTTAAAGCCAAGGCCGTCAACTTCCAATTCCAGCAGCTTTTTAACCATTAACTCAACTGAAACACCCATCATCGTCTTAAAATTGTCACCGGCACAGTCGAAGGCCATAGAAGCAAAGACAGGCAAATCTCCCGCTGCTGACTGGGCGGCTTTTACGGCTATTTCAAGCTCTTCGAGTGCGGTCATCGTTTCTATTATCAGGCCGTCAATTCCGCCTTGTACCAATGCAACTGTCTGTTCGGTGAAAGACTTTTGTAATTGCTGGGGTGTTAAAGTACCGACAGGCTGCAAAAAATCGCCACACGGCCCTATATTACCGAGCACATATTTATCATCGCCTGCGACTTGGCGCGCTATTTGGGCGCCTGCGGTATTGATTTGACTGACCCTTTCTGAAAGATTATGTCTGCCTAAAGCGATACCGTTTGCTCCGAAGGTATTGGTTATTATTATATCGCTTCCAGCTTCGATGTAGGCTTTATGGACGTTCTTTACAATATCAGGCGATTCGATATTAAGGCGGTCGTTGTAGGCAACTTCAGCGCCCGCGGCGATTAGCTGCGTACCCATAGCGCCGTCCAACAAAAGAATACTACTGTCAATTTTATCTTTTAAGCCGGGCCTTGCCACTATTTAATCCCCTTACTGCTGCGGCTGCTCAACAGCTTTGCCGTTTATCAGTTTATAAACATTTTTAAATCTTTTCGTACCTGGTCTGGCAAAAAGCGCTTGTTTCATTATGTCCTGTGGTTTGACAGATTTCACCGTGATGTCTATTATATCAGAATTGCCATCATCATTGAGATTAACAATTTGTATTTTACTCGGTATAGCCATCTTTTCATCTACATTTTTAAAATCATCTAAATTAAGGACGGCAAAAACATTCTCATCAGAATCAAAATACTCCACCTGCCGAACTCGATATTCACAGTTATCAATGTGTATCCTCCTGATAATGCGATTTTGTTCACCTCGCTGGGTAAGCACATCCTGGTATCGGCCTGGTGTAAGAGTCCAATTCTGCCCGCTATCAACATTGATAAAACCAAAGGCCTGCCGCATAACCTTCGGACTAATCAGCAAATCATCTTCATTCTTCTGCTCAGCCCACAGTCCCCAGATGTACACATTTCCAATCTCTTTGGGTCTGGCTGTAAACCAGAACTCCTGCTCATTCGAACCAACATCAAGCCCTCTTTTATCAAAAACTACATCGCCCCAGAAGCGGAATTTATCAGGTGGTTCGAACCATATCTTAACCGCAGAAATAGTTTCCTTTTTCGGTTTACCCTCTTCTTCATCGTAGAAATGAACAAGACCACTGCCATAAGCAATAAACGGCTGAATTTGCGATGAAGAAGCTTGCAGTGTCTGGAGAGATTCCTGGATAGTAGCCTTTCCCGGACATTGCTTAAGAGATATTTCCTGCGGCGGTTCACAGCCAAAAAGAAATAACACCGCCAATAATAAACAAAACAGGTTGAATAGCTTTAACTTAGGCTTTTTTATCATAAATCCACCTGTAAAATTTCACCTATCTGTGAGCTTAACTGCTGAATCTGTTCTTCGTCCAGGTGAGGATTTTCCACCTCGACATACTGGTCGGCTCCAACAACTCTGAGCTTCCAGATTTCCTTATCGCCTTCGGTTTTAGTAGAGTCGTATTTAAGCCTTCGCTTTCGCATCAGAACCAGCATAAGCACAAACCGGAAATTGATTTTCTCCCGTTCCTGCTCCTGCTGGAGCCTTTCAAAAAAGGCCATCAGCATCTCATCATCAACAAAAATTCGTTTCTTCTGCCGCGGGTCTGGGAGCTTGCTTTTCCAGTAGCAGTAAACCTGGGGTTGTTTTTCATTCCAGTATTCAGCACAGAAATCTTTACGCTGTAAGCCCTGTTCGGTCTCAACTAATGCCGCGAAATATTCTTCGCCCGGCTCTATATTTCTACCTGTCCCGCAGCATTGTCCTAACGGCTTATTTATTTCCCATTCTTCCATTGTCGTTCCGCTCTCCTTGGGAGTCCTTACGGACAAATGTTAAATATTGTTCTAATTGCTCTACCGTCTTAGGCCCGATACCCTTAATCTTTTGCAGGTCTTGTGAAGTTTCAAAAACCTGACCATTGCCGTTATTCTGTCTGTAGTCAATTATTGCAGTTGCTTTCGATAAACCGATATTCGGTAAACGAATTAAAGAGCCAGTTTCCGCTGTGTTGGGATTTATGCGATTTTGTAATTGCGGCTCAATAAACGATGCTGAATTTTGAAATACCGACAATGAAAAAAATAAAGCACAAACAAGACAAAGACAAGCAGCCAGAAGAAAAGATACACTTTCAATTTTGATCTGCTCGGTTTCAATACGCTCACAAGTCACAGTGTCTTCCATAACACAACATCATGAGATGTTTATTTCCCAAGTACTACTTTCTGAATTTCCTTAAGGCTGTGAAACGCCGGTTTAGGTTCGAATTTATCATTTAACAAACCGTTGGGATTATTCTGATTTTCAACAGAATCCGCAAGGTTCGAATATACCACAGAATTTACAAACGGTTTACTCAAAACGGTCTTGTAAAACCTTGTCAACCAGTCAGTTTCATCGGAGGGCAACTCCGCCTCTTTATGGTCATTATCGTTCCGCTCCTGACCGGATTGCCTTTTTGGCGGAATACCGACACCGGTTATATGAAACGACTTGGCAATCGGTTTCAAATAGTCCAACAAAGCCGATATTTGCATCATATCCCTGGTGTACACCGCGGAATCTTCTTCATCAAAAGCCATCTTTAAGCTAAAAGCGTCGAAATTTACACCGCTCTGCACAACCATATCCATATATACCAAAGGCGGTATCGTGCCCTGCTCAACAGCGTAATACTGTCCCCAAGGCCGTTCCACTTCCACGATTTTTCGTATTCTCGGGTCGGCGGATTTTACCGCCATATTTGCCGCGCGGGTCATCTCCAGGGTCTGCTCAAAATTAAATCCGAAGAAGTTTCTACTGTTAAGACCGCTAATTACAGTCCAGGCGCGAATCCTGCCGGAGTATTTTCCGACAATCTCCGAAATGAATCGATATGCCCTTTCTCTGATTTTTTCAAAGCTCGGCTTTTGCTGTATAAGCCATTGCGGCAAATATTTTTTATCAAAACGCAATAAAGGGCCTGCTCCTAAACCGATTCGCTTACCCCTGAGAGACTGAACACATTTCTCTATTTCTGAAAAGTCGTACTTGCCCTTCTCTGCCTCTATTTTCGCCCAGTTAACAGGAATTACCGCATAGCTGAATAAGTCTAAAAGCCTTGTAAGGTAAGCCTGCTTGTCAACAAGGACGGGATTGACCTTACAGCCCAGAGAGCCTCTGCCGAAAGAGCGTTCTTTTCCTCGCTGTCTGAACTGTTTATCAGCCTCGAACAATGCTATCTGCTCACCAAAGACAAACGCCTTTTCCAGAGCTTCATCGGCAAGAATGGAAGCCTTTGGCATATCAGAAATATTCTGCACAGCTTTAATAAACAGGTCTTTGGCTTGTTCGTATAATTTTCCGAGCCCGTCTTCCTCAAAAAACGCCCAGTCTTCACATTTGTTAATTATCTGCATAAACCTGCCGCGGGCAAGCTCAACATTAAGATTATAAGATGTATCCTTTTCAGGAAGACAGGTTGTAGGCAACAAAACCCTGCCGAAACCTTTTACAGGCCAAAGAAGAACCAGAGCGGCAGATTCGGAATTTTGCTTACCGCATTCTAAAACTCCATCAGAAAAGTTAATACCAACCCTCCTGACGGCTATACCATCGGTACCAAACAGATATGCGCCGCTAATGTCAAAATCCTGCAGAACCTTACCGTCTTTAAAAACCTGGAACTTCAACTACGTTACCTCAAGCAAATAATTACAACATAATTCCACTTAGAAAAGTGGCATTATAGCAATAAAAATCTGGAAAGTAAAATCAAACTTTGCCCATATCCGACTACCGTGGCAAAAGATGCTTGTGGCTGACAATGTATCAGTTCAGGCCGTATCCGTCCTGAACAGCTTGCAAAGAATCAAGCTGATTTCTCAACTGTAACTCATAAAGAAGTGAATTTTTCTCAACGAGGGAGGCAATTAAATTTACCTGATTAACGATGATTTCGAGAAGGTCGATATTGGCAATAGTCCGCTCCGGCCCGCTCGCCACGGCGGAGTCCCGATTTATCGGGACAGACGTGTCCTGCCGCATAAAAACTACTATATAGCCGCAGGGAGTCCTTTCAGTAGCAAGCTCGGCGGCGACAACTGTATGATTACCAATCTGGCTGATGACCGGTTCGGCGCCGTCATCAATCTTTTCCAGGATTAAATTAAGAAATCCTTCCTCAATATCCAGTTTGTCAAAAGCTTCCGAATCACTCGGCCATCGGTTTCCATTTTTATCGATTATAAGGAAAACCAGATTGTTCTCAGGAAGTGCATCAAAAAGATGACGGGCAATTTTCTCGCTTAACACAGACATCGGAGCAAATGGAGATTCGTACATGTTCATTTTTTACATTCCTTTAAAAGCCTAATTATCTAATCCTTGTCCTTGAATTCGGCCTATTACTGAAGTGACTTTTAAAGAGGCTGATTTTTTGCTGTTTTTTGTATCAAAGTACCACTATCAGACAACTGATTCGGATTTATAGGACCTTATTAAGATGTCACAATCATCAAAATTTACATGGACATCCCGGATAAATCAGAAATGAACGTTTCGAAAGAGACCTTTTAATTAATCAATAGCAGACTTCGACTCTGCACTGTTTGTCGGTTTGCGGTGGTGTCGAATCATATGAATTGAGTTGCCCTTTTCATTAAACTCCACTACATCCATATAGCAGCGTATTAAAAAAATGCCTCGTCCGTCTGTTTTATAGAGATTTTCCCCAACTCTGCAATCCGGTATAGAATCGGGATTAAAGCCTTCTCCGGAGTCTGTCATGATAATCTCCACCTTGTCCGGAGCAACCGTAAAATCGACATTAATTTCATTGTCATAATTCATTTTGTTGCCGTGCTTGACCGCGTTGAAAAAGGCCTCCTCCAGCGCTAAATGTACAGCAAAAACATCATCTTCACAATATTTATACTCCTTCAGTTTCGAAAGCAGCCACTGTCTGGACTCATCCAGAGCTTGCGGGCTGCTTTGAAGATGTACTTTCCTTTTTGCTGTCTTTTCAGGCATTATTCCATAACTTAAAACAGAGAAAACACTTAAAGGACTTTTATGCCGCCACCCCGTCACTCAGGGAATTATACCCTTAAGGGTAGTAAGTATTCGCGAATAAAATCGTAACTGGTTGTTTTTATCCGCCACGGCGGATAAAAGTTACTTACCCGCGGATAAACGGGAAAATTCAATTGAGATTAGTATAAATAAATTACAGCCTGTTATTAACAGGTTGATTTACTGCCGCTCAGTAAGTTCCTCGATTGCACTGTCAACATCTTTATATATATCGAAGATTTTTGTAAGCCGCGTTATCTTAAAAATTTCATAAATTTTCGGACTAATCCCGCAAAGGGCAAGATTTCCGTCCTGTTCGTAGACTCTTCTGCTTATTTTGATTAAAAGCCCTAAAACTGCTGAAGACATAAACTTAACGCGGGAAAAATCCAGCACAATCTTCTTTATGCTGCTCTGCTCAATAACTGATTGCATCTGCTGTTCAAGCTCGCGGATATCTTTATCCTCTAAAATTTTCTCATCTGTAAGAGTAACGATGTCAGCCTGCGGCCCGTATTCAACTTCTAAACGTGTGTTTTGCTCTGCCATACTAATCTCCATAATTAGCCAGTATTTTAAGCTAAATCGTATTAGACTCTACACGAGATGTCAAGCTTTTTGAAGAAAGGTCGCCGAGATCGAATTTTTCTCATTTTCCGTTACAAACCGGCAATAAAAGCAATAAAACAATCGTCTATATATATTCAGGCACTTTCCATATATTTTTAGGCTGAATTATAACAAGCATTAGTAAAAACAAATAAATCACCATAATTACGTTGAAAAGGTAATACTAACAGGATATAATGCCCTTACAAATTCAATAAGGTATTAGTAGCCTAAAAATCAGGAATATCCTGATTGTTGTTGTGTAACCAGGACGTACAATACCTGAAATGTAGAGGGCAAGGGCGCCTACATTATTACTTTTAACTTAATTAAAGGAGTCAGACATGAGAATCAGCAGATCAACCGGTTACGCACTTTTAGCTTTGGGCTACATTTCCAAGAACCAGGACCAGAAAATTATTCTTTCTCAGACTATTGCCAAGGAATACGACATTCCTCTGGAGTATCTGTTAAAGATATTACAGCAAATGGTTCGAGCTAACATCCTGCGCAGCAAGCGCGGCCCGCGCGGTGGCTTTAGCCTGGCATTAAGCCCGAAGAAGATTTCCATGCTGAAGATTATCGAAGCGGTTGACGGCCCCATGAGCGGACAGGCATCTCTTTTCGACCCGCCGGCCAAAAGCAAGTTTACCAACAAGGTCGAGGCAGTTTACGAAAAAGCTGTCAAGCAGGCAAAAGACGTTTTTGAAAAAGCCAAAGTTTCAGATTTAATCGCTTAATCTAATCAAAAGATGGAAATTGCTGAATTTCAGCGGTTAATATCCGAGCGATACGAAAAGCGCGACCGCCAACGTGGGGTTCCCCTCACCTTTATGTGGTTCGTCGAAGAAGTCGGGGAGTTGGCGACCGCGCTCGCCTCGGATGATAAAACAAACAAAGCAGAGGAATTCGCCGATTGCCTGGCCTGGCTGTGTACTTTAGCCAACATTTCCGATGTCGATTTGGAAAAGGCCTGTGAAAAGTACACTAAAAACCAGGTCGATGGTTTTAAATAATATCCAAAATCGGATTCGTTATACGTCAATTAGGTTTCGCTGCTTGTATCAGTGCATCAGGATATTAGGTTATCAGGTAGTGGGCATCATCCCTCCCGATGCATCGGGATATCGGGAAGGCCAACAGTAGCCAGGTTTCCCCGTTGACCCTGATATTCTGATAACCTGATATCCTGCATCCTGATTTCCCGATGACCTGATTTTCTTAAAAAGCCGCGCAACCGAAACCGTATTACGTTTTTCTCAGGATTCCAAGTTTATCACAATATTCTCTCGTTCGTAAAATACACAATAATTTCAATCACCACTGTCAGCCCGTCCTTCGTCACCAATTTCCTCTGGAAGCTGAGGCTCGAAAGGCTCTTCGGGTTTCAGTATCGCCTTATAAGTACACCAAATCAAACCGCTGGCGATGAAAACCAGAACAACCAACATCAATTCGTGGATACGCTGTTGTTTTGTTAATTCGGCGTGAACCGTTGTATAGTATATCAGCCAGGTTGCCGTAAAGCCGCTTATACCTAAAGTGCCGACCATTCCTCCCCACCGGCCGAACCACGATGCTTCAGTCAATTGGCGGTTATATTTACCGAGCGTGATATTGCCAAGGCCGACCGCAGCAACAGCGAATAACAATGATGCCCAAAGTACAATTCTATATTGCCTGCCCCCTGCTGCATTAACAAGCAGAAATACTATCATACCGACGGCAATCAACGCAAAAACCAGGCTGATAAACCCCTGTTTTCTCCCTTTGATTGTACCTCCCCTGCCATGCATTAATACATCCGTTCGCTTAGAGGATTTAATTATACTCACACTAATTGCTAATATCGGAGCAGCCATCATTACCACAAATCCCGTACAATTCATCACATCCAACTTGCCGGATTCATCTCTTAGAAATCCTCCTTTGCCGGTCAAATCGGAATACAACCCCCAGATAAATAAAGTGCCAAGTATAACAGGGATAATTATTCTTATCAGAAAATCCCAGAGCCGATTAATACGCCAGTCACTTCTGTTATTAGCGTGCCGACGCAAAAAGTCAATTCTCCAGAACCACCCCAAAACAATACACTCGAGCATACCGACAAAACCAATTCCCCATGTGCCGTATATATTATCTGCAATCACACCCAACCAGTTTAATCCGTTCCTTGTCACGAAAATCAATCCAAAGCCAAAACCTATAAGGCTCATAACCGGTAAAACGATACTTCGTTTCCAGCCGGTTTTATCAACTACTGACGCCAAAACCGATTCGGTTATAGAAAAAGCCGAATCAATACCAAGGGTCAATAAAGTGAAGAAGAATATCACACTCCACCATGCGGCTGCCGGTAATTGAGCCAGGGCATAAGGAAACGCCACAAAAGCCAGTCCCGGACCGCCTGCTATTACATCCTCCACACCCACCGGATTCCCAGCCTGCCGGGTAATATAAGACATCCCGCCAAGAGTTGCGAATATCGCCAGACCCGCCACAAAGCTGGTCGCAAAATCCGCCAAACCTATTATTACGGCATTATTGTTCAAATCACTTTTTCTATGCAAAAAACTGGCGTATGTTACCATCACCCCAAACGCAAGACTCAATGAGAAAAACGCCTGACCGAATGCAGCCTGCCAGGTAGTCGGTTTTAACAACTCAGACCAGTCGGGAATCAGGTAATAGGTAAGTCCGTCTATGCTTCCCTTTAGCATCAGGCCGTTAACGGTTAAAACCGCCAGCATCAGCCAGGGTAAAGGGACGGTAAGCCATACAATCTTACCAACAAGTTTAACTCCGCGAAAAATGCAAAAATACATTGTCAGCCAGGACAAAATCAACGGTAAAATTATATTCCACTGTAAAAGTCCTTCGTGTTTGTGAAGATATGTCTGGTAGAAAAATTCCTCCGCCCTTTTAACGCCTTCAATACCCTGTCCCGCCCAGGGAAGCTGACCGCCGTTTAGGATGCCTTTGATACTATACCACAAAAAGCTAAAACAATACGCTAAAATCGCGGGATAAAACGTTACTATCACAAAACCAAGAATAATTCCCCACCAGCCGACAAATTCCAGCCTTTTATGCGCCCTGCCGAACGCATCAGGTGCCGCTCTCTGAGTAAAATGCCCGAGACTGAATTCAAGAATCATCACAGGAATCCCCACGACAAACATCGCCACGACATAAGGGATGAGAAATGCCGCCCCGCCGTTATCATAAAGCTTATATGGAAATCCCCACAAATTGCCAAGACCTACCGCTGAGCCAACAGCGGCAAGAATAAATCCGCTTCGCGTCCCCCAGCTTTCCCTTCGTTCTTCCTGAAGCTGCGGCATGAACGTTTACCTCCATGTAAAATAAGTACTGTCCTTTAAAAACCAAAGAAACATCAAATTAATCCGCCTCGGCGGATAAAATCCGAGATTATACTCGTTATTCGTTATTCGGTTGCGCGGTTCGTATCGAATATCGTCATACGGTTGCGTAATTAACCACGATTTACGTTCTACGCAACCGATACGCGCCGCGAACCTGTCCTCCGTAGCTTTAGCGAAGGAGGAAGCGCAACCGTACTACGTATTTAAATCACTGCTCTATACTGAGGAGCTTAATGGTATCACGCTCAATTATACTTCTAAGCTCTCCTCTTGGCACAGTTGGCAAATTAGTGTCGCCAAGCCTCTTGTTAAATCCGAGCAGCGCTTCTACACAGACTCCGGCGTCGGCGAAGGGAAACCCGCTGCCGAAAAGAAGTTTATCTAATACTCCATATTCATAACAGGAAAGAACAGTCGTATAGAGCTGCCAGTTGCGCTCAATTTTTATGGTTAAATCAGCATAAACATTAGGGTGCCTCGCCAGCATTACCAATGTCTGCTCGACAAACGGCAGTCCCATACTGCCGATAATTATTTTGAGCTTGTCGAATGTCCGGGCAATTTCATCAATAAGAAAAGGCTGAGCGTATTGCAGATTGCCACAGGCATGCTCAGACCCATTATGAAAGAAAACCGGCAGCTTAAGTTCCTGGGCTATCTCATAAAGACGCATAGCTTTACTGTGAGCAGGGTGAAAATCGCACCCCGAGCAGTATAATACCAGCCCCTTTATGGACTGCTTCTCGCTCATTTTGGTAAGTGACTTATTACTGAAATCATCCTTCGTCGGGTCAACAACGGCAAAACCTACCATTTTGTCGGGGTATTTCCCGACAAATTCGGCAACTTCATTGTTTGCCTGCTCTGATGACAAGCCGGGACCGGCAAGAACAAAACATTTATCAACCGTATTTTGAGCGGACAGACGCTCGGCAGTGCCTTGATGGTCTTCTGTAAGACCGCTTATGTGTGTATGGCAATCAACTATCATATCTTAATCTTCTGTAATTTAGTTATCGGCAATGATTAAACAATTCGATTAACCTCGTCAAGTATAAATATTTTCTGTTTCCTTGACCAATGACCAGGCAGAGATTATCATTTCAAACTAAAATCATTGAATTTTCAACAGCCTGATGCGTATTTAGCAGTAAAAGGAAACTTATGGATTGTCCGGTCTGTAAAAACGCGATGGTGGTACTGGAACTGCGGGGTGTCGAGATTGACCACTGCTTCGGCTGTGGGGGCATTTGGCTCGACGCCGGTGAGCTGGATCTGCTTATAGATGACGTCGAGAAATCCGCGAAACTGCTTGACTCGTTCACCATCGATACCAAATGTACCGAAGCCAAAAGAAAGTGCCCGATTTGCGCGAAAAAAATGCTGAAAGTCGTGGTGGGCAAAGACGGCCATCAGCTGCTGATAGATAGCTGTAAGAAAAAACACGGCTTGTGGTTTGACGCTGGCGAGCTTGAGGATATTCTAAAACGGGCAAAACTGGACAGCGACAGTAAAATTCAGACGCTTTTAGCCGATATGTTCGCGGAAAATCCGCAATTATCCGAAACGGGAAACAATCAAAATCAATAGTATTTATTTTTAAGGAGTGGAAAAATGCTTGCAGGTGCAGCCACAATCTTTCTTGTCGTACTAATAGCGATTATAGCCGTTCTTGTCCTGCTGATATTTGCAGTAATCGGCATATACAACGCCTTGGTCAGGCTTCGTAACCAGGTCGATAACGCCTGGTCTCAAATCGACGTTCAATTGAAACGGCGACATGACTTGATACCTAATCTCATCGAAACTGCAAAAGGCTATATGCATCACGAACGTGAAACCTTCGAGGCCATTACAAACGCCAGAGCCGCGGCAATGGGCGCTAGTAATGTTGCCGACGCAGCCAAAGCCGAAGGTGCTCTGGGCGGAGCTTTAAGTAAATTCCTGCTGGTAGTGGAAAATTATCCCGACCTCAAAGCCAACCAGAACTTTCTCTCGCTCCAGGAAGAGCTGACAAGCACGGAAAACAAAATTTCATTTTCCCGGCAGAACTACAACGACCAGGTACTGTTCTTTAACAACAAAATACAAATGTTCCCCTCGAATATAATCGCCGGGATGTTCGGATTCGGCAAACGCGACTTCTTTGAGATTGAAAACGCCGCAGAGCGCGAAGTCCCAAAAGTCAGCTTTAACTAAAAGAGCAACCACGGATTTCACGGATTGATAAAAACAGTGCAATCCCCGGTTCTGTGTTTACTTAAAAATGAAAAAAATAAAAATATTTACAGGTATTCTGCTGGTATCAGGATTGGTTGGATTATGCGGCTGCGGCATGCAACGACCCTATTTATTGACGGTGGGCGAAGGATTCGTCGAACCCGTCGGATTCCACGATGCAACACCGACGTTTTCATGGAAGCTGCCGGAAGACGTTAAAAAACAAACGGCCTATCAGATCGAGGTTACAAAAGCGGGTTCTGCGCTATGGGACAGCGGCTGGGTCGAGTCCGACCAGTCGGCAGGGGTACACTATGGGGGCGAACCGCTTGCTTCACGTGATCGGCTCAAATGGCGTGTTCGATTCCGTGATGAAAAGGGGCGAACATCCAATTGGAGCAAACCGGCCTATCTCGAGTTGGGGCTGCTTTCTGCAAAGGACTGGAAAGCAAAATGGATTCAACCCGGACAAAAGAGCGAACCGAACCAGGAACCCATTGCCTACCTGCGCCGGCAATTCGAGGCGAAACAAAATATTGAGACCGCCCGACTCTATGTTACGGCACGCGGCATGTTCGAACTTCGTCTGAATGGTAATCGTGTTGGCAATGACCATTTCGCCAATGGCTGGACTTCTTATCATAATCGTCTGGACACGCTGACCTACGATGTTACCTGCCAGTTACAGGCGGGCAACAATACACTTTTGGCTATGTTAGGCAAGGGGTGGTATGCCGGCAGACTCGGCTGGAACAACCAGACTGGTATATACGGAAATGACCCCGAACTTCTGCTGCAGCTGGAGATTGCCTATGCGGATGGTTCAGTCGAGACGATTATGTCCGATGAAAACTGGCAAGCCACCTGGCAAGGTCCGATCCTTTCATCCGGCATCTATAACGGCGAAAGCTATGACGCACGCAAACCGATCTCGGGATGGAAACCGGTTACAGCAAACGCTGATCTCGGCGACGCGCGGTTGACGCCAAAGCCCTTTACGCCGGTCAGGGAAACGGAAACGCTCACTGTGAAGGAAATCACCGAGCCTGAACCGGGCCGTTTCGTTTTTGACCTCGGCCAGAACATGGTCGGCTGGGCGAGGGTAAAAATTCCGGTAAAAAGGAATGAAACCGTTACAATCCGTTTTGCCGAAATGCTCAATAAGGACGGTACCCTTTATACGGCCAATTATCGCTCGGCCAAATCAACCGACACCTACACCGCCGCCGCGACAAGCATCATCGAATGGGAACCTCATTTCACATTTCACGGATTCCGATACGTGGAACTGTCCGGTCTGCCGGCCAACGCAAGGCCGCAGAAGGATTGGGTCACCGGCGTGGTGCTGCATTCCGATTTGCGGAAAATCGGTAAATTTGAGTCCTCACATGTCAAGCTGAACCAGCTCCAGAGCAATATTGTCTGGGGTCAGCGCGGCAATTTTGTTGATATTCCAACCGACTGTCCCCAGCGGGACGAACGTATGGGATGGACCGGCGACGCGCAGGTCTTTTGCTCCACCTCGATGTTCAACTATGACTGCCACGCTTTCTGGAAAAGCTGGCTCGGTTCCATGCGCGACGACCAGTTACCTGACGGCCGGATTCCACATGTCATTCCTGAAGCGGTAAAGTGGGCAGGCAGCCCCGGCTGGATGGACGCAGCCGCTATCATTCCATGGGAGGTTTATGTCCGCACCGGCGACATGGAAGTACTGACCGAGAACTTCGAGATGATGGAAAAACTCGTCGGCTGGTATCGGTCACAGTCAACCGATGGCTTAATACGCCAAATCAAGGCTTTTGGCGACTGGCTTCAGCCCTACTCCGGTAAAAGAGAAGGCGACACGCCTGTTGCTCTGATTGGCACTGCCTATTACGCGCACAGCGTCCGGCTGCTTGCCACCTGTGCCGGTGTACTCAAACGCGACGAAGATGCAAAACGTTACACCGCCGAAGCCGATTTGGTGAAGCAGGCCTTTGCGAAACATTATTTCGATTCAGATGGCAAACTCCGGAATGCACCCCAAACCCAAACGGGCTATCTCCTCGCCATCGCCTTTGATCTCATCCCGCCGGAGATGCAGAAAAACTCTGCCGCACATTTGGTGCGTCTTGTTCACGACGCAGACAACCATCTGCGCACTGGTTTTCTTGGTACACCCTATATTGTCGGCATCCTTGACCGGATGGGATACGCCGACCTTGCTTTCGAAGTGCTGTTTAAGGAAAGTTATCCCTCGTGGTTCTATTCCATTAATCAGGGCGCCACAACGATGTGGGAACGATGGAACAGTTACAGCCATGAAGATGGTTTTGGTGATGCGGGCATGAACTCCTTTAACCACTACGCTTACGGTGCCATCGGTCGGTGGATGTATGAACGTATTGCGGGACTTGCCCCTGACCCGGCGAATCCCGGCTACAAGCACTTCTTTATCCGGCCGCTCATTGCCAGGCAACTCGACTGGACTTACGCTGAACTTGAAACGCCCTATGGCAAGGCATCCAGTGGATGGAGAAAGAAAAACGGAAAAATAGAGATGTACATTGTTGTTCCGCCCAACACAACCGCCACCATTGAATTTCCAAATGGACGAAAATCCGAAATGGTCACAGCGGGTACCTACCATTATCGGTTAGAACAAAAAAAATGAATTCTGGATTAACATAACATGTGGGAACTGATAAGAGCCAATAAAAGAAATTCCATAATCCTGATGACCCTTATGGCGATGGTTCTGCTGCTGCTGGGTTTTCTCATCGGTCTTTTTATCTTCGGCCCGGAAGGCGGATTTTTCGGTCTTGTCATTGCCACTGTTATCTGGCTCATCCTCACTTTAATAAGCTTTTCCAGCGGCGACCAGATATTCCTGGCGGCAAGCGGGGCTAAACCTGTAACAAAGGACGTCAATCCTCAGCTTTTCAATGTAGTCGAAGAAATGACTATAGCGGCAGGTATGGGCAAGATGCCCAAAATATACATCATTGCAGACCCTGCGCCGAATGCCTTTGCAACAGGCCGCAAACCGGAAACATCATCGATAGCGGTAACAGCAGGCCTTTTGGGCAGATTAAATCGCGATGAATTGCAGGGTGTGATTGCCCACGAGATGAGCCACATTATAAACCGTGATATTCTCTTTGTAACAATGGCCGGTGTAATGCTCGGCACAATTGTCCTGCTGTCACAGATATTTCTGCGCGGAATGTTCTATAGCTCGATGGGCAGCAGAAGAAGGTACTCATCAGGCGGCAAAGGCGGCGGCCAGGCGGCGATCCTGTTTTTAATTATCGCTATAATCGCAGCTATTCTCGCGCCGATTATGGCCCAGTTGCTCTACTTTGCCCTGTCCCGCAGGCGCGAATATCTGGCTGACGCCGGCGGCGCTCGATTGACCCGCTATCCGGAAGGACTGGCAAGTGCCCTGGAAAAAATAGCAAACGACCCGTCACCGCAGCTCGCCGCCGCCAACAAGGCATCAGCACCTATGTACATCGTCAATCCATTCAAGAAGAAAGGCCAGATGAAGCTTTCCGACCTTACCAGTACACACCCGCCAATTTCCGAGCGGATTCGCATTTTAAGGAATATGACACACGGAGCCTCTTTCAAAGACTACTCCGACGCATACACATCCACAACCAAACACAAAACAATTGTGCCTGTCAGCTCCTTTACTAAAGAACAAGTCGCTATAAGACAGGCCTCGGAAAAAGCCAAAAGCCAAGAGCTTAAAAGCAAACAGATGCGTCAGGTCGGTGACATTATGCGGGTGGTTAACGGCTTTGTATTTTTAAGCTGTGTATGCGGATTAAAGCTGAAAATTCCGCCTAATTTCAAAGCCTCAACGGTCAAATGCCCAAGATGTAAACGAACACTCGAAGTGCCAAAACAGTAGCACTTTAGGTAGATTTATGAAAGTGTGAAGACGGTAATTTCAGGTCTTTTATTAAATATTCTGCCGTGCCTGCCAAGCCCCCTGTTGACATAAAGCTTTTTGCCATCAAGATGATACATTCCCGATGAGTACATTCTTCGATTAACTAACGGCTTATCCGACGAAGCGGTCCACTCGAAGCGACAGCCGTGGGTATGGCCTGATACCATCGCATCAAAATGATAACCAGCGAGGCGGCTAAACGTATCGGGATTATGAGATAACGCTATTACCGCGCCGTCGCTGTTAACATTTGAAAAAGCGTCTTGAGGCTGAAAATCTTTCGCCCATAAATCACCAAGACCGACAAACCACAGATTATGGCCGTTTTTGGTAAGCAAGCCGCTTGAGTTGCGTAAAATTTGTACACCGCCCTGCTGCATCCTGTCAATCATCTCATCCAGCCTGCCGCCTTTATCAACTCTAAACGCTCCGCCTACACCGTAATCGTGATTGCCGAGTGACGCGTAAATACCATATCTGCTTTTCAACTTCGATAATATACCAGGAATCTTACGGTAGAATCGGCCGTATCTATCGTGAGTAATATAATCGCCGGTCAGTAAAATAACATCGGCATCGAGAGAATTCATCCGCTCAACACACCGCTTAAGATATTTGCTACTAACGGTCCTGCTGCAATGAAAATCGCTTGCTTGTATTATCCTCAGCCCCCTGAAGGACTCAGGCAGGTTAGCAAGGCTGAGATTTTTATGTATAACCTCCACCCATTCGTTCCGCCTGCCGGTGCTGCTAATCGCCCAGGACGTACAAAACCCGAACGTGCCAAAAGCTACGCCCTTAAAATATCTTTGCCGAGATTTTATTGCCTTCACCACTATACGAATAACCAATTAATCTTTTCAGCTAATGCACCCACCCCAGGCAGGCTCAAAGAACTAAAATGTTAACATATTTTCGGCCAAATAAGCAAGGAATATTTACCTATCTTTACAAACATTGAAATGTACTAAAGAAATCCAGCCACAGAGGTCACCTGCCTTCGCTAAAGCTACGGCAAGGCAGGCAGAGAACACAGAGATAAATAGAAAAATAAGGAGCATAATACCCCAAAAATATTGGCTTTGTTTGGCTTTGAATTGGCTTTGTTTTGGGTTCGTTTGGGTTCGATTTGGCTTTGTTTTTCTTGCAAATCCTTGTTTTTGGGCTAAAAACGAGGAATATTGGCTTTGTTTTGTAAAAAAAGGTTTTTTCTTTAGCCACGAATCCGCCAAACAAACGGCGGACAAGTTCACACGAATTAACACTAAAGTAATATAGCCGCAAAAGGCACAAAATATTATCAC
>JAFGGH010000014.1 GCA_016930645.1 Sedimentisphaerales bacterium | reverse complement strand
TCTTTATTTTTTCAGCCTTTATTTTTTGGTATTAGTTGTTGTCTGAATTTTTGTATTTATTCGTTTCTTTAGCCTCAAATATACATAAACAGCACTGCCGGTAGTTTCGGTGAGGATTTGTTCCCGCTTAATTAAATCCTGAGATTACATTTGAAAAAACCGATGTTGGTTCGGTTTTAGCTGATATTCCGGCTTGTGAATAAATTAACGTCCGAATGTGTTTTTGTTGTTGTTTGGTCCAAACAAAATAACGTAAACACATTTCATTATTTGTGCGTAACTTGATTGAATAATTGAATGCAAAAATTAAGAAAGGAAGTAAAAAAACGGCGGTTCGGGAGCCGTTTTAATTTACACAAGCGGATTTGACATTTTGTTTTTGCATAAACACAATCAGGAATATCGGGTAAATCAGACCGCCGACAAGCCCGCCGCATGTCCCGCCTAAGGCACCCGGCACAGCATCCTGTGTGTAACCAAATTCCCCCGATGTAATTAAAAGCAGGTTCACAAGTGTCCCGATAATATTCCAGACGACCGCAAGCCAGCCGTAATACAGCGTGCACTTTCTCGCCCATGCTTTTAAGTTCAGAAGACCGATTCCAAGGGCAATCAATAATGCACTGCACGCCAGGCCTAAAATAGAGCCGAATATCAACCATAGCTCAGCTAATTTCGAAGGATTCATCACATCCGGCATGTTGAAACTGGCTATCAGACTAAACGGCGTGCATATCGCACCAAGGCCGCCGAATACTATATTCAAAATCCCGAACACCGTTACTGATGTCGTGCGAGCAGGTTCAGTAGCCTGTGTGTAAGGTACAGAAGGTGCCGGCTGATTGGAGAAAAATGCCGTGAATGCTTCGACGTCTGAGGCCTGGCGCCAATCGGCAAAACCGTCCGTCCAGACGTATGTTCCAGTCCCGAGATTCCCCTTTTGAAACAGTTCTTTAATTTCAGTTGCAGAAACCGGCCCGTACTGCTGTTGTCCTATAGCGTAATACCATTGCTGCTCATCCATTTTTTCTCTCTCTCTCTTTTAAGATTGCTTTTTCTTTTCTTCAAGCTCGAATATCTTCTGATATACCTTTTCGTAATTGCCGGCCATACAGTCGATGGTGAAATTTTCTTCAACGTGTTTCCTGCAGTCCGACCGGTTTATGGTATCAAGTTTACCTATAGCTTCAACAGCTTCGTCAACATCATTAACGAGAAAACCGGTTTTGCCGTCGGCGATTACTTCCCTGCACGAGCCTAAATCAGCGGCGATTACAGGTGCACCAGCAGCGTTGGATTCAGCCATTACCAGACCGAAACGTTCTGGGATTGTATTTAGATGTAATACGCAGAGTGCTTCAGCCAACAGGTCGTCTCGTTGTTCGGGATTGACCGGGCCGATGAATTTAATGAGCTTATCATCGAAATGCTTAGCGCAATTGTCGAAGTAGGCCTGGTCCTGGATGATGCCTGCTACGATTAAAGGCATTTTGGATTTCTGAGCGACCTCGATAGCCAGATGCAGACCTTTATCCGGATGAATCCTGCCGTAGAAGACAAGATTGTCACCGGCCTTGGCGCGAAATGTCAAATTCGATAAATCGATACCGTTATAGACCGTAGCAAGGTAGGGCAGCTCACTGTCACGATCGGAATCGCTTATCGAGACGTAATAGGTGTCTTTATGTTCGTGATAGACTCTTTTTATGTCCTCATCGGAAAAGCCGTGAATGGTTGTCAGCATCGGCGTCTTGATTAGCCTCTCAAACGCAAGGGGTATATAATCGAAGTTGTTGTGAATCAGGTCGAACGCACCTGCCATTTCCATAACCTTATTAATATGATACACGGTCGAGACCAGAGGGATTTGTGATTTGTCCTCCTCGTAACCTTTCTCAATCCAGCCGACGAGTTTTGCTTTTGTTATTGATTCTTTTGTAGCGAACAGAGTAACATTCTTCCATCCCCGCGCAACCAATCCCTCCGTTATATTCGACGCGACTGTCTCCCACGCGCCGTAGGCCCTTGGCGGTGTTCGCCACGCCACTGGTGCGAGGATGGCGATTTTCATTTCGCGTCTTAGAGTTTCGATGTCCATATCAAAAATAGAATTTCAAATTATAAATTATTTTATTGGCCTTTCACTTCTTTTTTTATTCTCTGGATATGTCCTCTGCCGAGTGCTTTGACCTCGCAGCCTAATTCGAAATATCTTTTTATTTTTTCATCTTCGAGAATGCCGAAGCAATCGATTACGGCAATCGGCTTGCCGGCCCACTTTACAATAGTTTCCGGATTAAGCTCTAAGTATGGCGTGTGCGGCACAGCGAGAATCATGGCCTGGACACCTTTAATTGCTTTTTGCAGGTCTTTCTGTACGCGGGTATTTACAAGGCCGTCCTGGTTGCGGAAGAACCTCGCCCAGCTATGTCCCGGTGCCGGATACGTGTCTTGGCTTTCAAGCTCGTACCAGTGCTCGACATACGGGTCGTGGACGCTCATCTCTGCGCCCATTTCGGTCAGCTTGCGGACGACAATTTCCGAGCCGCTGTAACGTGTGTCACCGACATCCTGCCGATAGCTTGCCCCGCACAAGAGTATCTTCGCTCCGGCGACCTGCCTGGCCATATTACGAAGCGCGTCACGCGTAAGCTCGGCAACGTGCAAACCGCGAGTATCGTTAATATCTATAGCCATCGGTGTAATTTTGAAAATCTCATCCTCAAAACCGAGTATGTGTTTGTATGCCCAGTAACCAAGCCCGCCGTCCTTAGGCAGGCAGTAGCCGCCTATGCCCGGGCCGGGGAAAATCATATTGCTATGCGTCGGGCGCACCTTGATAGCTTTTATAACTTTGATTAAATCAACGCCGTTCCGCTCGGCGAATAATGACCATTCGTCGAGAAACGCCAGGATTGTCGCACGGTATGAATTTTCGACTATCTTGGTGGTTTCCGACTCGATGGGTCTGTCCATGACCGTAAGCGGGAATTCTTCGGTGTTTAAGACTTCGGTAAGGAATTTTTCGACCCGGCCCCTGGCCTGTTTGTTCGCGCCCGAACATACACGCCAGAAGTCCCTGATTGAAGAGACGTAATTCTTGCCGGGCATCACTCGTTCGAAGCTGTGCGCCAGCAGCGGCTCGGAGTCTATATCACGCTCGGCGAAACATTTTTTCATTACCGGCAGCGCCACAAATTCGGTCGTGCCAGGCGCGACAGTCGTTTCAATAAGGACAAGGCAGTCAGGCTGGATTTTGTCACCGATGGTTTTAATCGTCGCTTCGAGTGCCGCCATTTCGGCGCGTCCGGTACGCAAATTGCCGAGGTCATTCTTGGAATAATCGCACTGCACATCAACCACAACACAGTCCGCGAATTTCAGACAGTCGCTGTTATAAGTAGCGACCAGAGTCTTTTTCTCATTAACGCATCGTGCTATCATCGGGTCAACTTCCGGGTCTTCGGCCTTGACTGGTGACAGGCCTTTATTTAAGAGCGGGATTTTCCAGTAGCTTCGCGTGCTCGGCCTTTGACAGCCGATGACGAATTTGCTCGGCTTGCCGGTTTTTTTATCGACGGTATCAGCGACAATCGCCGCCATAACCGCACCGACAAAGCCGACACCCATAACTACGACTATTTCCTTATCTTGGGCCCGTGCTGCCTTTACGAGCTTTTCAATCCGTTCGAGTTCCGCCGCGTATTCCTGCTTAGTTGGTACAGGGAATTTCTCTCCTGCAGGACTGACTGAGTATTCTGCCATTTTCTTACCTTTGACAAATTAACGTTCTTTAGCTGATTTAGAAGACATAAGTGTAGCGGTAAGCACCGATTTTTCAAGGAATTTAATTCACACTACGAATTGCACGAATTTTCACTAATTGATTTCTGTATTGGAGATTCTACATTGGATATTTGATATTCAACCAACCTCAAGCATCCTGTCATCTTGGCGTGGGACTTTGCCAAAAATGGCATCAAAACCCAATTTGGCAGAGGCTTATTACATCGATTATCAATAAAGTCAAGCCGTACAAGTTATTATGTCACAAGTAGTTATGAATTACTATCGGCTTGGTACTGGTATATGGGACGGTGCTGGTATATCTTTTGCAGTTATTATATTAAATTAGGCCGTAAATATTTACGCAATACGATAGAAATAAGGAGAAATTGCAAATGGCGGTAAAGAGACTTGCTTTTGAGACCGAGGCCCGTGCGGCATTATTGGCGGGCGTTGAAAAGTTAGCGGCAGCGGTAAAATCAACACTTGGCCCGCGCGGCAGAAACGCGATTATCGACAAATCATGGGGCGGCCCTACCGTAACAAAAGACGGGGTAACTGTCGCCGAGGAGATCGAGCTTATCGATAAGAATGAGAATCTCGGTGCCAAGCTGACCAAAGAGGCGGCGAGCAAGACATCGAAAATAGCGGGCGACGGGACGACAACGGCGACGGTGCTGACCGAGGCTATGTTCAAAGAAGCATTCCGCAACCTGGCGGCGGGCGCCGACGCGATGAGCCTTCAGCGAGGTATGCAGGCGGCGGCAAAGGCCGTTACCGAGAAGCTGGCAGACCTTACCAAACCGATAGATGAAAAGGAGAAAAAAGACATCATCAATATAGCGTCTATCAGTGCCAACAACGATACTGAAATCGGCAAGACAATGGCTGATGCTTTTATGCGGGTCGGCAAGGACGGTGTTATTACAGTCGAGGAAGGCAAGAGTATCGAAACGGCCGTCGAAGTAGTAGAGGGGATGAACTTTGACAGGGGATACCTGTCGCCGCACTTTGTTACCGATGTAGATAATATGCAGTGCGAATTAGAGAGGCCTTATATATTAGTCTATGAAGATAAAATCAGCAGTGTGGCTAAACTGGTTCCGCTTCTGGAAAAGGTTGCCAAGGCCAATAAGCCGCTTTTGATTATCTCAGAGGATGTCGAGTCGGAAGTCCTTGCGACTCTGGTAGTGAATAAGCTAAAAGGCATTCTGAAGGTCGCTGCTGTTAAGGCTCCGGGTTACGGTGACAGGCGAAAGGCGATGCTCGGTGATATTGCTGTTCTGACCGGTGCCGAGCCGATATTCAAAGACCTCGGTATCGACCTTGAAAATGTCAGCGTAAAGCAGCTCGGCGTTGCCAAGAAAATTACAATCGATAACGACAATACGATTATCATAGAAGGTGCGGGCAGTGAAGCGGATATCAAGGGCCGCATCAAGCAAATCAATGATGAAATCGCGACAACTACAAGCGATTACGATAAGGAAAAACTACAGGAAAGACTGGCTAAGCTGACCGGCGGAGTGGCGCAGATTAATGTCGGAGCTGCCAGCGAAACCGAGATGAAGGAAAAGAAGGCACGCATCGAAGATGCACTTCACGCGACCAGGGCGGCTATCGAAGAGGGTATCGTTCCCGGCGGTGGAGTAGCGTTGATTAGATGCGCGGGCGCGATTGATAAACTGAAACTGTCCGGCGATGAGAAGACCGGAGCCGAAATTGTTAAAAAGGCGCTTACTATGCCTTGCTACTGGATAGCTGAAAACGCGGGCGCTACAGGCAATCTCGTCGTGAATAAAGTGGCAGAGGGTAAGGACGGATTCGGATATAACGCGGCTACCGATACATACGAGGATTTGTACGAAGCCGGCGTAATTGACCCGGCTAAGGTAACGAGAATCGCTTTGCAAAATGCCGTCTCGATTGCGGGACTGCTTTTGACCACGGATTGCCTTGTCACCGAAAAGCCCAAAGACAAAGATGATATGCCCGCAATGCCGCCAGGCGGCGGAATGGGCGGTATGGGCATGGGAGGTATGGGAGGCATGGGCGGTATGATGTAAAGGCAAAACGAAGTACGAGTGACGAATATCGAATTACGAATAAGTGATTAATAATTTAATAATCCTAAGGAGATAAAGATATGAAGTTAAGACCTTTGGAAGACGGAATTGTTATAAAGCAGCTTGAGGCGGAGGATAAGACGGCGGGCGGGATTATACTGCCTGATTCGGCGAAGGAGAAACCGCAAATCGGCAAGGTTGTCGCAATCGGTCCCGGTAAGACAATGGACAGCGGAAAGCTCTCGAAGATGACGGTTAAGAAGAACGACAAGGTCATCTATCCGAAGTATATCGGTAACGATGTCGAGATAGACGGCGACAAATATATTATCTGCAGGGAAAGTGACCTGCTGGGGATAGTAGAAGAGTAAAGACCATTGAATATTGAAAATTGAAGATTGAATAATTATGAGGATATAAAGATGGCAAAACAGATGATGTTTGATAATAACGCAAGGGCCCAGTTGAAGGAAGGGCTGGAGATACTGTCTTCGGCGGTGAAAGTGACGTTAGGGCCTACAGGGAGAAATGTAATATTACATATATCTTACGGCTCGCCCAAGGTAACTAAGGATGGTGTTTCGGTCAGTAAGGAAATCGAGCTGCCCGAGCCTTTCAAGAATATGGGCGCTAAGATGATTAACCAGGCGGCGAGCAAGACCTCCGACGAGGTAGGCGACGGTACGACAACTTCGACGGTTCTGGCTGAGGCTATTTATAAGGAAGGCCTGAAGTATGTCGCCTCTGGCGCCAATCCCGTAGCCATCCAGCGGGGCATCAACAAGGCGGCGGCGGTGGTAACGGAATTCATAAAGAAAGAAAGTATCCCGGTCAAGGGTCACGATGATATCGCTAAGGTAGCGACAATCAGCGCCAATAATAATCCGGAAGTCGGCGAGCTGCTTGCCAATGCTATTGATAAGGTCGGCAAAGAGGGTGTTATAGAGGTCGAAGAAGGCAGGGCAATGGCAAGCGAGCTGACCGTTGTCGAAGGGATGCAGTTTGATAAGGGGTATATTTCGCCTTACTTTATGACTAATCCGGATACGCTGGAGGCGGTGTTCGAGGATTGCTTTGTACTTCTGCATGAGAAGAAAGTCTCGAATATTCGCGAGCTTATACCGCTGCTGGAGAAGGTGGCTCAGCTTGGTAAGGCGTTGTTGATTATTGCAGAGGATGTCGAAGGCGAGGCGCTTGCGGCGCTGGTAATTAACAGGCTGCAGGGCGTTTTGAAGATTTGCGCGGTTAAGGCACCGGGGTTCGGTGACAGGCGCAAGGCGATGCTCGGAGATATTTCGGTGCTGACAGGTGCGACACTTATAAGCGAAGACCTGGGAATGAAGCTTGAGAAGGTGGAAATTTCCCAGCTTGGCCAGGCCAAGAAGATAGTTGTCGGCAAGGAGACGACAACGATTATCGAAGGGGCCGGTAAGAAGAAAGATATCGATGCCCGCTGTGACCAGATTCGCAATATAATTGAAAAATCGACGAGCAATTACGATAAAGAAAAACTTCAGGAGAGATTAGCCAAGCTGACCGGCGGAGTGGCTGTTATCAAGGCGGGAGCGGCAACTGAAACAGAGATGAAGGAGCGCAAGGACCTGCTCGATGACGCACTTCACGCGACCCGTGCGGCGACGCAGGAAGGAGTTGTTCCGGGCGGCGGAGTTATCTTTTTGCGGGCGATTGCCGAGGTCGTAAAAGGCAGAGCAAAGGCGAAAGGCGATGAAAAGATTGGTTTCGATATCGTAGCCAAGGCACTCGAAGCGCCGACAAAACAAATCGTTGATAACTCGGGTGAGCATGGTGACGTTGTTGTGGCTGGTCTTCTTGAAAAATTAGCGACAAAGAAAAACACCGGTTATAATGCTAATAACGGTGAATTTGTCGATATGGTCGCCGAAGGTATTATAGACCCTGCAAAGGTGGCAAGGACGGCACTTGAGACGGCGGCATCAATAGCGGGACTTATGCTGACAACGAATGTCCTGATTACCGATTATGAAGATAAGGAAGACGCCGAAGAAATACCGGGAGCTATAAAATAGCGTACTGCGTACCGCGTTGTGCGTACAGCGTGTTTCGTACTGCGTTTTATATGACAGGGGATAAGTATGAAAAATGATAACGAAAAAAAGCCAGAAGCTGAAAAAATCAAAAGTTTCAGAGAACTGAAAATCTGGAAAGTTGCGATGAAACTCGTAAAAAAGATATATCAGGCAACAAAAACATTCCCTAAAGAAGAGTTATATGGTTTATCCTCCCAGATGAGACGTGCAGCAGTATCGATTCCATCAAATGTTGCAGAAGGTTTTCGGCGTCAACATAACAACGAATTTAAGCAATTTTTGTTCATAACACTCGGCAGTTGTGCCGAATTAGAAACCCAGTCAAGTATAGCGAAAGAGCTTAATTATATTAACGAAAGTCAGGAATCAGATTTTCTCGAAGACCTCGACCATATTTGCAGAATGACGGCAAACCTGGTTAAAAAACTTTAACGCTGTACGCAGTACGCATTACGCGGTACGAGATAATGGCTAAACGTGATTATTACGAAGTTTTGGGTGTAGGCAAGACGGCATCTGCTGATGATATCAAACGCGCTTATCGGCGGATGGCGATGAAGTATCATCCCGACAAAAATCCGAACGATAAAGAAGCAGAAGGGAAGTTTAAGGAATGCGCCGAGGCTTACGAGGTTCTTTCCGACCCCGGTAAGCGCAAGCAATACGACCAGTTCGGTCATGCGGGTCTTCGCGGGGCGGGAATGCACGATTATTCGAAGATGCGGTGGCAGGATATCGGCAGTATTTTCGAGGATATGGGGTTAGACGATATTTTCGGTGACATCTTCGGGAGCAGAGGCAGAAGGCCGCGTCGTGCGGGGCCTGCGCGTGGTTACGACCTTGAGACGACAGTGGAGCTTAGCTTTAATGAAGTTTCGCAGGGGACGGAAAAGACGATTGAGTTTACACGTCAGGATGAGTGTTTGGAATGTTACGGCAGCGGCTGTGCGCCTGGCAAGAGTCCTGTTAACTGTACGGCCTGCGGCGGCAGCGGCCAGGTTGCCCGTGGAGGCGGATTTTTTCAGATGGTTTCGACGTGTCCATCCTGCCGGGGTGCCGGCAAGATAATAAAGGACCCGTGCAGGAAGTGCAGAGGTACAGGAAGAGTACCCAAGAAGCGGGTAGTGTCAATCAAGATACCGAAGGGTGTTCACGAGGGACAGGGTATCCGTGTCAGCGGTGAAGGTGAGCCTGGCAGGAGCGGCGGGCCGAGGGGCGATTTATACTGTTACGTAAGAATAAAACCTCATGAATTTCTTGAGAGAGATGGAAACAATTTAGTCGCGGTTGTTCCGATTAGTTTTACCCAGGCGGCGCTCGGTGATACTATAGAAGTACCCAGCCTGAATGGTAAGCAGCGGCTGAAGATACCGGCGGGCACTCAATACGGCAGTATATTCAGGATTAAAGGGCAGGGGCTCCCTGATATACGAAGCGGCAAGTGCGGCGATGAGTTTATCCAGGTGGCAATCGAAACACCACAGAAACTTAACGCCAGACAACGCGAGCTTCTCGAAGAGTTCGATAAGGTAGACAGCAACGGGATTTTTCCGCAGGTGAAGGGATTTATAGATAAGTTAAAGAAGGCGTTTAAGTGAGTCAATGAGTATATGGGTCAATGAGTGTATGAGTGATAAGAAGAACAAGAAAGAAGTTAAGGCGCTTGAAAAAGAGCTGAAAGAACTCGAAGAGAAAATCGAGTCTCTGGAAGGTGAAAAGGCTGAGCTTTTTGATAAGCTCCAGCGTGTTAGTGCCGATTATGCCAACTTCCAGAAGCGGGCGCCGAAGCAGATAGCAGAGGCGATAGCTTATGAAAAAGAGATTATTGTCAAGTCACTTTTGCCTGCGATGGATAACTTCGAGCATACACTTGAAAAAGCGGGGTCGGCTGAGAGTATCGAGGCTGTATTAAAAGGCGTACAGATAATCTATGACCAGATGCTGGATATGTTGAAATCACATAATGCCGAAAAGATTAATGCCCTGGGTGAAAAGTTCGACCCGAATCTGCACCAGGCGATAATGCAGAAAGAAGACGTCCGGAAAGAGGATGGCATTGTACTGGAAGTTTTCCAGGCTGGTTATAAACTGAACGGCAGGGTAATCCGGCCTGCGAAAGTTATTGTTAATAAGCTGAGCGAACAGCAGAGTAATGAAGAGACAGAAGAAAACACCGAGGGGCAATAATAAATAAACGCAGTACGCGATATGCCCGCCTCGGCATAGCCTTTGGCGAAGCCGGGCGATACGAGGACGAGATGCCTACTTATGAATATAGATGCGAGCGTTGTGAATATGAATTCGAGAAGTTCCAGTCGATAACGGCGGGGGTATTACGCAAGTGTCCGAAGTGCGGGAAGAATTCTCTTAAGCGTTTAATCGGTACGGGGGCCGGTGTGATTTTCAAAGGTTCGGGATTTTATCAGACCGATTATCGCAGTGAATCTTATAAGCAGGCTGAAACGAAAGAAAAGGATGCCCGTACACCAAAAGGCGACCAGAAGAAATCCGAAAAGAAAGAAACAAAGGCCTCAGACAAAACCAAACCTAAGAGTAAATCCAAGCCTAAAGACGATTAACATGATGGGTATTGAAGCCCGTGTTACGGGGTTGCTATCTTTTTTGAATCAGATATAATTTTCCATTTGAGTCGACATTTTTTAAACATAGAGAGAAATTGTGGAATTCAGCGAAATACCGGAAGTGCTCGAAGACCTCAAGCAGGGTAAAATGATTGTTCTTGTGGATGACGAGGACCGCGAGAATGAAGGAGACCTTGTCTGTGCGGCTGAGAAGGTAACTGCGGAGACGATAAATTTTATGGCTAAGGAGGGCAGGGGGCTGATATGCCTTCCGATGACCGCCGAGCGCTGCGACAAGTTAGGTCTTTATCCGCAGACACTTGATAATACGGCGAGATTCGGGACGGCGTTTACCGTTAGTATCGATGCACGGGAGGGAATAAGCACCGGTATCAGCGCGGCTGACCGTGCTCATACGATACAGGTCGCAATAGAGGATAGAACAAAGGCAGCGGATTTGGCGCGGCCTGGCCATATATTTCCGCTAAGGGCAAGTGAAGGCGGAGTTCTTGTCCGGGCGGGGCAGACGGAAGGGGCGGTGGATTTGATGTGGATTGCCGGTATGAAGCCTGCCGGTGTTATCTGCGAGGTTATGAATGAAGACGGGACAATGGCGAGAGTGCCGGAGCTGATGGAGTTTTGCAAGAAGCATAACCTGAAAATGACAACAATCGCAAAGCTGGTTGAATACCGATTGCAAAGGGAAAGCCAGATCAAAAGGATTGAGTCTGTGAATTTGCCGACAGATTACGGGCAATTTACACTTATCGGTTACGAAAGTATTACAACGGCTGAGCCGCATCTGGCATTGTGTAAGGGCGATGTCGGTAAGCTCGATGAGGACGGTAAGGTAATAGAGCATGATGAGCCGGTGCTTGTGCGGGTGCACAGCGAGTGTATGACAGGCGACCTGTTTCATTCGCAAAGGTGCGAGTGCGGTTATCAGCTTATAAGAGCGATGGAGATGATTGAGGCTGAAGGTAAGGGGGCTCTTGTTTATCTTCGGCAGGAAGGCAGAGGGATAGGCTTATCCAACAAGTTAAAGGCTTATAAGCTTCAGGAGCAGGGTTTCGATACAGTGGATGCCAATATTGAGCTTGGTTTTCGGGCTGACAAGCGGGATTACGGAATAGGCGCGCAGATATTGCGTGACCTTGGTTTAAAAAAGATAAAAATTTTGACCAATAATCCCAAAAAAGTAGGCCGGCTTGAAGTTTACGGAATCAGGATAGTTGAACAGATTTCCTTAATGGCAAAGGCGACAGAACACAATATTGACTATCTCCGGGCGAAAAAACGGCGGCTGGGGCATATTCTGGATGAGGATTTCTAGATTACCACGTCGTATAATTTGTGTAAGTCTTTGTTGATAAAGGAGTAAGGTTTATTTATTGCCTGAGACAATAATTTGTTCAATGGATTGGTCACACCATAGGTGGAGGCAAATTGTAGAAAGAACGTAGTCAAAGAGCCTGTTTTAAGGCAAAAGAGGTTCATATACAGATAATCCTCTGAAGGAGATATTATATATAACCGTATATGTAGCGGAAGGCTTTATCTTACGGCGGTGATAGATTAAGCTTAAAAATCTTGATTTTTGTCTGGACAAGTGAGAGGGTTATATTGTAAAATCACTTTGCGTTTATCTGTTTTAAATGAACGTTAAATGCTGCAAAAAGTTAATTATTGTTGCGAAATGTGTTGTTTTTTTTGTATTTTAATGTTATTGTAAGATATATCGGTGCTTTTAGACTTTAATTTTTTTTGATTAAAACGTATATCGTAATAATCAAGGAGTAATAAATATGAAAAGAGCATTTACTCTTGTCGAATTGTTGGTAGTTATTGCAATTATTGCCTTACTGATGGCGGTTCTTATGCCCGCTCTTAGTATGGGAAAAGAGTTGGCAATGCGTATTCAGTGCGGCAGTAATTTGAGAAATTTAGGGATGGCTCTTAACAGCTATGTAGGTGCGAATGACAGCAAGCTGCCGCCCTGTGCTTATCAGACAAGCGGTTCACCGGAATGGCCAAATTATATACCTTGGAAGCCCGGAGATCCACATAGACCGGGTGCGATCAACCAGCCTTTTGAGAGTTTTTGGATGCTTGAGAACCCTAATGTAACTCTCCTCACAGCGGAAGAGCGTTTTAAGAGCGCCTGGCCGCCGCAAGGTCGTAGGCTTAATCTTGCGGTTCTTTATAAATATGCCACCAATATGCTCAAAGAACCGAAAGTATATTATTGTCCCAGTGCACCGAAGAGGGTTCGAGGCGCAGAAGAGGCGGCAAGTACTTTTGAGATATCTTTTAATTATGATTCATATCATGACGAGGGACATGAGTGGCCCTGGACGGATACAGCGACTATTGGCTGGACTGTTATTCGGTCAAGCTTCTGTTATATGCCGCAGCATGTAGATAGAGAGGGAAACCCTCTTCCACTCTTTGGTGGGGGTAATAAGAGGTATCCCTTAATAGCAAAATATGCCACAGAATTAGCGCCTGGTAAGGCATTGATGGTGGACACCCTTCATACTTTAGGCGCGTTGGCTCACAGGACTGGTTTTCTTAATCGCGGCAAAGGTGTTAATGTGATGTATTCTGATTTCAGCGTTGGTTTTGTTACAAATCAAGCGGCGTTTAGACGAGAATTGTGGCTGGATAGTGCCGATCATGATATTCCTCTTGGGGATAGGGAAGCTATGTTCAGGCAGGTTGTCAGTCTTCTTGAAAGGGATTAATAGTTAAGGCCGGCCTTTTAGCAGTTTGCGATTCCTTTCAGGCAGGGATATGTTTTTAACAGTCCCGTGGGCAAGTTTACGTTATCACCGCTTATAAGACATTTCAGTTCCAATGCGTTTGCCAGTTCGGCGCCTCGATAATGGTTATTCATAATAACGGTCAGAGTCTGGCAGGCCTTGGCAAGAGCGTTGATTCTTGATTGTATGTCCGAAAGTTCGCGTTTGCTGTAATAGTAGTTATAGGTTTCGTCTCTGCCGGCTTTGCTGAACCATTTATCGGCGTTTCTGCCGTGCAGACGAAAGTAGCCATTGGTCCCGACAGTGCAATGTTGAATATCGAATGAATTGTAGGTTGTCGGATAGTCGAGATTGCAGACGGTAATACCTTTTTGTTCTAAAAAATCAAGGGCTTGGGGATTTTCCCAGCTTTTGTGTCTTAACTCGACCGCTAAATTGAACGGGCAGGAAAAAGAGCAGATTATTTTTTTCAGGCGCTCACGATTTTCAGCGGTGTCGTTAAAGTCATATCTGAACTGAGCCAAAAGATGTTTCAGCTTGTTTGCTTTGATCATCGGCTCGAAGCCTTTATGAAAGTCACGGATGGTTCGAGGATTTAGTTTTCCTTCGTGAGTGAATTCTCTGTGAAGCTTGGCGGTGAAGAAAAAATCCTCTTTTTCAGCAGTTCTTTGGAGCCATGATTTTGTGGTTTTTTCAGAAGGAGGTCGATAGAAAGTACTGTTTATTTCAATACAGTCAACAAAACCGCTGACATATTTCAACTGGTCGGTTTTCGAGTCCGGATAGACTATCTCTTTCCAGTCCGGATAAGACCAGCCTGCTATTCCAATATAGACTGGACAAGGCATACAAGTTACTTGATTTGCTTTGTTTGTGTATTTTCTAACTGCTCGACTTTAGCTTGCAGCTTTATGTTTTCATCAGTAAGCTGCTGAACCTGTTCCATAAGCATAGTTGTTAAACTTTCCTCGAGGGCTTTGGCTGTTTCTTCCTGTATTTGCTCTGTTAGTACTTTGTTTTCCTCAAGACACTGCTGAAGTTCTTTATCTTTTGCTACGACATCTTTTTCATATTTCTTTTCGAGTTGAGCTATTTGTTTTTTAAGCTCCATATTTTCGGCTGAATAGAGCCTTTCCTGCCGAGGGGTAGCATTGCTTTCCGGCTCGCAACCGATGGTTGAAATCAAAAGCGTACATATTACGATTACAGCCATACTTACAAATATCCGTGTTTTCATTTGTACCATCTCCTTTTATTGTTTTTAATGTGATAGTTTAATCGAACAATACATCTAATTCCTTTTTCTTTGCCGAATCGATTTGTTCATTCCGGGTCCAAACCGCCAGTTCCAGACTTTTTCTGCATTGGCAGTCGTCAAATGAAAGCTGGCTGTCGCTTGCCAGAACAGCGGTAATCAGATTAAGGCAGTTACCTGTCGCGGCTTGGAGATTACCGATAATTTCCTCCAGTAGTGTTTGCTTGTCTTTGCTTGTCTCAGTTTCTTTCCAGCAGTCATAGTCACTTGCCAGGGCAATCAAAGCATAACACATCTGTGCCTCGCGGGCCAGCTTAGCTTCGGGCAGGGCGGTCATACCTATCAAATCTCCTCCCCATGCCCGGTGCATCAGTGATTCAGCACGGGTTGAAAATTGCGGTCCTTCCATGCAAACATAGGTTCCCGATTTATGTACATTTATATCAGCCTGTTTTGCGGCTTGGGATATATGGTCTCTGAGCCTGCCGCAGGTTGGCTGGGCGAATTCACAATGCACAGCACCGTATCCGCTCGCCTCGCTTCGCGGGCGAAGCGGGGCAAAAAAAGAATTCTGCCTTTTGAAGGTTTTGTCGATGAACTGGTCGACAATTACCAAATCGCCGGGTTTTATCTCTTCTCGCAGCGAGCCTACCGCACCGGAGCTTATCAAAACCGTTGCCCCGAGTTTTTTAAGTGCATAGACATTCGCCGCGTATGGCACTTCGCTGGGGCCGAATTTATGTCCCGCGCCGTGGCGGTTAATAAAAGCGATTTCTCTGCCCCCGAATTTACCGGTCAAAACCGGCCCGCTCGGCTTACCAAAGGGGGTGTCTATCCGGACGGCTTTTAAATCACTGAGCCGCTCACTCAGGGCGTCGCCGAGACCGGTGCCGCCAATAAGTCCTGTCAATCCATTGCTCATAAAAAGAACTCCCGAAATTTTCCATATCATATAAAATCAGTTCAAATTGACAATAGTTTTGTATAATATTGCAATTATGGATAACGCCGAAAGAATAAAGCAGAAAGCCCTCGATTTGGGATTTGACCTTGCAGGTATATCATCTGCTGAACCATTATCGCCTGAAGAGGCCGAAATTTTCCGGAAATGGCTGAATTTCGGCTATGCCGGCCAAATGCAATTTTTCAAAAGAAATCTCGATAAACGCATAAATCCCGCCGAGCTTCTTGTTAATGCCAAATCGATTATAGTTGTCGGTTTGAATTATAAACCTGGAGAAACCACGCTGAAACCAACAGGAGCAGGGCGTGTATCCCGATATGCTCAATTTGAGGATTATCATACATTTATGAAAAAATTACTCAAACGGTTGGCTGATTTTATAGTAAGTGACATTGACGCCGATTCGAGATTCAAAATATGTGTTGATTCGGTTCCTTTGGCTGAAAGGGCCTTTGCTGTTCGGGCAGGCCTCGGATTTATAGGCAAAAATCATTTGCTCATAAATCCCGCGCTTGGTGTGGAAATCTTTTTAGGTGAGCTGATTACGACTATTGACCTTGAATGCGACGAGCCTTTAGAAAAGCAATGTAACGGCTGTGATAAATGTTTAAGGATGTGTCCGACCGGCGCCCTTCGGAAAGACGGCTGGTTTGATGCTCGCAAATGTATCAGCTATCTGACAGTTGAACATAAAGGCCGAATCGACAACGAGCTGACCGGCAAAATGGATAATTGGCTGTTCGGTTGTGATGAATGTGTCCTTGCCTGTCCGTATCAAAAAAAGGCGCCCGCCTGTGCCAATAAATCCTTTAAGTACCATCCCGACAGGGCGGCAATAGAGCTTGATAAAATTATCAATATGAGTGGGGAAGAATTTGCAAGAGAATTCGCTGGTTCACCGATTCATCGGACCGGCCTAAATGCAATGAAACGCAACGCGCGAATTTGCGTGGAAAATAATCAGGGGCAAGAACCTTAACGATAATCAGAAGGTTATTCTAAAATCCGTGTAACGAGGGTTGTAATTAATTTCGTTTATTTTGACATCCCGGAGATAACCTGCGAAAGATTCTTGAATATCACTGATGCAGTCGGAAATGTCACAGGAGCTTCCCTGGGCTATCATTTCGACTGTTCCATCAGGCAGGTTCCTTACTATGCCGGTAAGACCGCAGCGCTTGGCAATATTATGAGCTGTAAAGCGAAAGCCTACGCCCTGAACTCTGCCGGAAAAGATAATATGTTTTGCAGTCTGGCTCATTCGAATTAGTCTTCAATGAAAACAAATAATTATTAAAAAACTCGTCAATAATTAACAAAAAACAGGGAACATCACAGGACAGATTATATTATTTACCGTATGGAAGTTCAAGTTTCCATAAGCTTGCTGCCGGAAAATTATGTACCTATTGTCCTATTTCGGTTATAATAAGAAGTTTATGTTTATTACAGGGTACTATGGTAAGAAAGAGCAAAGAACAATTAGAAAAAGACGACAAAATCTACCAGCTCACGACGCTGGTGGCGGGTGAATTCTCGCTGCAGGAAGTGCTCGATAAGCTTGCCGAGGCTGCGGTCAAAGTTACCAGCGTCAAGGCATGCTCAATTCGTCTTCTAAACGAGCAGGCCGGCGGTCTTCAGATGAGGAGCACCTATGGCCTGAGCGAAGAGTACCGAAATAAGGGGGTTGTCTCGAAAGACGACCCGGTAATAAAAGCGGCTTTTGCCGGTGAGGCTATGGTACTGGATGATATGCGTGTAGATGGGCGGGTTACTTACCGCGATGCTGTCGTTAAGGAAGGGCTGATTAGCCAGCTTACTGTTGCTATGCAGTTCAGGAACAAGAATATCGGGGTCATTCGGCTTTACAGCCCGACGCCTAAGAGATTTGATGAAGACAGTATCAAGCTTGCCAGGGTGGTGGCTTCGCAGTGTGCTGTTGCTATTACCAACGCGCAGCTTTACTCAAGAGCGATTGAAGGGGCGAGACTGGCTGACCAAATGAGGCTGGCTGGTGTTATTCAGCGACGGATGATTCCAGAAAAGGCACCGAAAATGCAGCATCTGGATATAGCGGCGAAATACATACCGTGCTTTGATGTCGGAGGTGATTTGTATGATTTCATCAGGCTATCTGAAAATCAACTTGTCATTGCCATAGCTGATGTCATCGGAAAGGGGATACCTGCTGCGGTTATGACGAGCATGTTCAAAGGCGCTATCCGCGCCTATGCCGATGCTGGAGGAGCGGCAAAGATTAATGAGACGATTACCCGTCTGAACCGAATGGCCTGTGAAGAATGCCGTGATGGTGAATTTGTGACCTTGTTCTATGCCCTTATAGACACTGAAAAGATGAAAATGTCTTATTGCAGTTGCGGTCATGAACCTACGCTGCTTATCAGGGCAGCCAAAGTCTCAGAATTAAGTCAGGGAGGCCTTGTACTTGGAGTTGATAAAGAGGCTTCTTATGAGATTGAAACGATAGACCTTCTACGGGATGATTGTCTTTTATTTTACACCGACGGGCTTATCGACGCGATGAATTATAAGGGAAGTCTTTGGGGCAAAGAGCTTATGCTTGAAGCTGCCGGGCTGTTTTCCTGCGATTCTGCTTCGGTAATGATAGATAATCTGTTAGGATACCGCCGGCGTTTTGTCGGTCTATCCAGGCAGATTGATGATACCAGTATCGTAGTAGTGAAAGTAAAAGATAATAAACAATCAGTTTGAGTAAATCCATCCCATGTCAAAGCTGGTAGTAACAATTGATGGTCCCGCGGCAAGCGGCAAAAGCACAGTCGCAAGGATGCTTGCCGAAAAGCTCGGTGCGGTTTTCCTTGATACCGGTGCTATGTATCGTGCTGTTACATTAGCGGCTCTTAATGTTGGTGTGAATTTACAAGATGAAAACGAGTTGCTTAATGTGCTTAGGGAAACCTCTTTTGATTTTCAGCCTTGCGATGAGGGCATGAAGGTCTTTATAAATAACAGTGATGTTACCGGGCAGATTCGCGATACCAGGGTAACGGAAAACGCCAGATACATAGCTTCCTGTCCGGAAGTGAGAAAACAGCTTGTTGAAATGCAAAGGCACTTTGCCTCTCAACACGAAAAAGTAGTAACCGAAGGAAGAGACCAGGGCACGGTTGCCTTTGCTTATGCGGATTTCAAATTTTATCTGAAAGCAGACATTGAAACAAGGGCCAAACGCCGCTTGAAGGAACTCGAGTCTAAAGGTAACATCTCTTTGGAACAGTTAAAACAGCAAATGCAAAGCCGCGACAACAGCGATAGTGTTAGGGCGTGCAGCCCTTTGAAGAAGGCCGATGACGCGATTGAAATTGATACAAGTAATATGACCCTGGATGAAGTTGTTCAAAGGCTTTTGGAATATATAAGGAAATAATGTTTCTGAGAACTTTACAAAGATTCTGGTATATTTTTGGCTTGTGGATGTGCAGGATGTTCTGTGTTGTCTTTTTCAGAATGCACCTGCAAGGCCAGGAAAATGTCCCCCGAAAAGGGCCGTTTCTGCTTATCTGCAATCATCAGAGTTACCTTGACCCGATATTCTGCGGGGCCCCTCTGCGTCGCCAGCTTGTTTATATTGGCAGGGACTCATTATTCAGGAACTGGCTTTTCAGAAGCATAATTGTTTCGGTAGGTGCAATACCTATCCGGCGTGATACCGCCGATTTGTCGGCTGTTAAGCAAATGATAGCAAAACTCAAGATGGGACTCGGGCTTTGCCTGTTTCCGGAGGCAACGAGGACAACAGACGGGAAAATAAAACCGATGCGTCCCGGTTTTGCGATGCTGAGCAGAAAGGCTGACGCTCCTGTTGTCCCTGTTGTGATAGACGGTGCGTATGAATGCTGGCCGAAAGGCAGGAAGATGTTTTTGCCGTTGAAACATATAACTGTTTCTTACGGCAAACCAATCAATCCCGAACAGGTTGCCCGGATGGGTGATGATAAATTAGCAGCTTACTTAACAGACGTTACAAGAGAAATGCTTAATCAGTGTCGTATCCGGCGTGGAAAAAATCCTTATACTTATAATGACAATTCAGAGCGGTTAAAAACTTCAGAGTAAAAATTATGGAAGTTATTGTTGCAGAAAAATGCGGATTTTGCGCGGGCGTTACCAACGCTATTAAGCTTGCCGAAAAAGTGCTGCAGGAGAAAAAACAAATCTGCAGTCTCGGCCCGATTATCCATAATAATGATGTTGTATCAAAACTTGCCGATATGGGACTCGAGACGGTTGAAAATATAGACCAGATAAAATCCGGTACTGTCCTGATTCGCTCGCACGGCGCAGCTCCGGCCCAGATAGAACAACTGAAAGAGCGGGGACTGGAAATTGTTAACGCTACGTGTGTGCTCGTAAAGCGGGTACAGAAAATCGCTTCGGAACTGGAATCGCAGGGCTATAAAGTAGTTTTACTCGGCAACAAAGACCACCCCGAAGTCAAAGCTGTAGTCGGTTCGGCAAAAGATGTAACCGTTGTTGCTGATAAGGAGGATTTACATAAGCTGCCTAAAGACAGCATGTTAGGAGTTATATGCCAGACAACTCAAAGCCTTGAATACTTTTGTGATATGCTAAGGGCGATATGTTTATGCGGTTTTAGAGAAATAAGGGCTATCAATACTTTATGTGAAGAAGCCATAAAAAGACAGCAATCAGCAGTGGATTTATGCAAAAAAGTGGATATAATGTTTGTTCTTGGCGGCCTGAATAGTGCAAACACACGTAAGCTTGCTGAGCTTTGCAGGCAATACAACAGCGAAACTTACCATTTGCAAAACTGGTCGGGATTTGATAAAAGTAAGCTTTTGGGCAAAACCAAAGCAGGCGTAACCGCCGGTGCCTCGACACCCCAGTGGATTATCGCAGAGTTTGTCAGGAAGCTGAAAGAATACGATAATAAAACGGAATAAATGATTGAGAAGTAAGCGGCATTGGCTGCGTGGGCCAATGTGTTTTTATTAATCTTTTTTAAATTAGTGCCGCGCGGCACAACGGTTTGATAATGTAAATGTCTTGCCTCGGCGTAGCCGAAGGCGAAGACGGGTGGCGCATTATAAACCTGTTTAAGAAAAAGACCACAGGGGAAATTTAAGTTTATGGTGGACAGAAATATTATTAACAAGCTGGGTTTGTCGGACCAGGAGCTCGAAGAGCAGGTAGGGCAGTTATTCGGGCAGGATGAGAATCAGTATCTTGAGGATGTTTTGCAGCGGAAAGTCGATTCGAAACTGCCGGGAACAATTCTTGAAGGAACAATTGTATCACAAATCGGGAATGATGTAATAGTTGAGGTCGGATTAAAAAGTGAGGGTGTAATAGACATAAGTGAATTTGACGACCCGGAGGAAATCGAGCCCGGAAAGGAAATTGAGGTTTTACTCGAAGATACAGATTCCGGCGATGGTTTGGTCGTATTGAGCAAGCGAAAGGCAGACCGCATCAGAGGCTGGGAACGTATCATCACGACCAAAAATGAAGGTGACATTGTAACCGGTAAGGTAATCAGACGCATAAAAGGCGGTTTGCTTGTAGATATCGGGGTACCTGTCTTTCTGCCGGCTTCTCAGGTGGATATCAGAAAGCCAGGAGACATCAGCAGGTTTATCGGTAAAGAGGTCGAGTGCAAGATTCTCAAAATTGACGAAGAGGGGCACAACATTGTTGTTTCCCGCAGAAAGCTGATTGAAGAAAAGCGTCAGAGCAGCAAAGAAGAGCTTCTTACTGAAATCGAACGAGGCCAGATTAGAAAAGGTGTCGTAAAGAATATCGCCGACTTTGGTGTATTTGTTGATTTAGGCGGAATTGACGGTCTCTTGCATATTTCAGATTTGAGCTGGGGCAGAATATCGCATCCTTCGGAGGTTGTCAGCCTTGACCAGGAAATCGAATGCGTTGTAATCGGTGTTGATAAGGAAAATGAGAAAATATCATTAGGCCTAAAGCAAAAAACCAAAAGCCCGTGGGAAAATGTCGAAGAAAAATATCCTATCGGGACTCGTGTGAAAGGCACCGTTGTAAATGTTATGAATTATGGTGTCTTTGTGCGTCTTGAGGATGGAATCGAAGGACTTGTTCATATCAGCGAAATGAGCTGGACAAAGAGACTCAATCATCCCAACGAGATGCTGAATCTCGGAGACGAAATAGAGGTGGTAGTTCTTAATGTGAATAAGGATAAGCAGGAGATTTCGCTTGGCCTCAAGCAAACTGAAACCAATCCATGGGCTGTCGCTTCTCAGAAATATCCTCCCGGCACCATTGTTACCGTAAAAGTAAACAGCTTTACAAACTTCGGTGCGTTCCTTCAGATTGAAGAAGGGATCGACGGAATGGTCCATATTTCCGATTTAAGCTGGACAAGAAAATATAACCATCCAAGCGAGGCACTGGATAAAGACAGCCATGTTAAGTGCGTTGTACTTGACGTAGATGAGCAGAAGCAGCGGATTTCGCTCGGTATAAAGCAAATGACCGAGGACCCCTGGGTACACGCTATTCCGGAAAAATACATCCCTGGACAGATTATAAAAGGCAAAGTTACTAAGATTACAAACTTTGGTGCTTTTGTGGAACTCGAACCGGAACTGGAAGGTCTGCTGCACATCTCAGAGTTGGCTGACCATAAAATTGACAACCCACAGGATATTGTCAAAGCAGGTGAGGAAATCGAGGTCAAGATTTTGAAAGTTGATACCGAATCCCGCAAAATTGGGTTATCTCTGCGAAGGGCACAATGGGCCGCCCAGGAGAATACGGCAGAGCAACCAGAGCCTGCAAGACCACCTGAAGCTGTTGCCGTCGAGACGGTCCTTTCCAATAGAGATGCCCAGAATATGGATGAAAGTAACTCAAAGACAGAACAGGGCGACACTGAATCTCAAACCGTTGCTGACGAAAAAAAGCCGAAGGAAGAGCAAACACAGGCCGATGAAAGCCCTGAAACGCAAAAGGAAGAATTTGCTCAGGGATATACAGAAGAAGACAAAAAGCAGGGCGAGTAAAAAATATAGTTTATTACAAACTAACCGCCGAGTAAAAATAACACTCGGCGTTTTTTTTATTTTTGATGATTATCGGGCTTTATATGAATTTTACTAAAAAGCTTATAACTTTTTAGTGAACTTTACATTTCAAACAAGTGGTAGAATAT
>JAFGGH010000013.1 GCA_016930645.1 Sedimentisphaerales bacterium | reverse complement strand
GAACGCCTGAGAGAACTGGGCATAAATGTCAACAAATTGAAGAGTTGTGTGCCGTATGAATAAAAATATATCGCGCTGTCGTATTAAGCTTCTTGGCAATATCTTGAATACCCCACGCTATTATAACAGAAAGTCCTATGACTGGTATGTACATATACCTGTCGGCCATCTTCTGTGAACCTACCTGGACAATGCCAATTACCGGGACAAGCACGCCAACAAACCACAGCCATCCGACTGTTAGGTACCTTTTGCGGCGTCCAAGATAAATAAACGTAGCTGTGAGAAATAAGAGAACTAAAGCACAGACGACAGAGGAAACGATTGAAACAGTTTTATCGGGATGAGGATAGAATATAGCTAATTTGTGCGGCCAGACAAACTTTTCAACGTACTTTGAGTATGCGATAAAAGCATTGGCAAGGCGGTACTTGACAGGTCTATCTGCCAGAGACATGACAGCGCCGCCGCCGCGTTGAGCGACGAAGGTTACCACACTCAAAATCACGCTGAGGATAAACAACGGCAGCTTTTCAATAACCAGGTACTTTGATGAAAACTGTTTATACTGAGGTTTTTCTGAACCTGAATTTTTACCGGTCTTGGATTCAAACCGCCGCAGCGGCCAGTAGTCCAGCAGCAGCAATACGAAAGGCAGGGTAACCACGACGGGTTTGGACAATAGTGCCAGAATATATACAATAACCACCAGAAGATACCTGCCGGCACGCGGACGCTCGGCATAGCGGATGTAAGCTGCTATCGTCAATATCCAGAAAAATCCGCTCAGCACGCTTTTGCGTTCAGCTACCCAGGCAACGGAATCTACCTGTAACGGATGAAGGGCAAAAACCGCAGCGACAAAGGCGCTGGCCCAGACAGCACCGGTCATCCTTTTTAAAACCCAGAACAGTAACAAGGTGCTAAATGTGTGAAAGAGCAAGCTATCGGCATGGTGCCAGAAAGGTTCGAGCCCGAACAGTTCGCAGTCCAGCATGTGGCTAAGTGTAGTCAAAGGGTGATACATATAGAAGTGCGGACTGGTGAATGCCCGGATGACGGATTTGGCGGTCAGGCCGCCGGTAATATGCGGGTTCTTAGTTACATACACGGTATCGTCATAGTTGATAAAATCGTTATGGCGCATCGGCTCATAAGCCGTAATGACAGCTACAGCCAGCATCAGGTAAATCAGTAATGTATATCGCTTCTTATTCGCACGTTCAATCATTGATACAAATGCTTATGAAAGAATCATTGGTTCGAGTTTTCGGCAGCCTTGACGATATATTGTGATGCCTTTGCAGCCGGTCTGATAGGCCTGTATAAAGGCCTTTTCCACCGATGCGATAGTAGCATCGCCAGGCAGATTTACGGTTTTACTAACCGCCGCATCGCAATGCTTCTGAAAAACAGCTTGCATCTGGATGTGCCAGTCGGGCTTGATATCGTAAGCGCATTTGAAAATCCTGCGGACAGAGGTGGGAATCTTTTCAATATTCTGGATTGAGCCGCTTTTGGCGATTTGCTGCTGGAGCCTTTTGGTGTAAAAACCATTTTTCTCAGCGACTGATTTGAAGACAGGGTTAATCTCAATCAGCTCTTTGTTTTCGAGGACACGGCGTTTGAAGATGAGTGAATATAGCGGCTCGATGCCGGCAGAGCAGCCTGCGATAATACTGATAGTGCCGGTCGGGGCTATTGTTGTTACCGAGGCGTTTCGGATTTGAAGGTTTCTTTCGGTTCGCCAGATACTCTCATTCCAGTTTGGAAACGGCCCGCGCTCGGCCGCAAGAGCGGCACTTGCCTTGTGTGCGTTTTCATTTATGAAGCTCATCAGTTGTTCGCCAAACTCGATACCTTTGCTGCTGTCGTAAGGTATTGAGAGCAAAAACAGGGTATCGGCAAAGCCCATCACGCCAAGACCGATTTTACGGTTGGCCTGGGCGAGCTTTACCGTATCACGAACGGGATATTGGGCTGAATCGATGACATTATCGAGAAATCGTACCGCTAATTTGACTGCCGCGGCCAGGCCGTCCCAGTCCATCTTTTTTTTGCCATCTTGTTCTACGACAAATTTAGTGAGATTTATACTGCCCAGAGTACAGGCCTCGTAAGATAACAGCGGCTGCTCACCGCAGGGATTTGTCGCTTCGATATCGCCGAGAGACGGAATGGGGTTGTCTTTATTGATTCGGTCGATAAATGCCAGGCCCGGCTCGCCTGTAGCGTATGCGCATTTGACGATTATCTTCCAGATATCGCCGATTGTATAAAATTGCCTTGCTGTAGCATTGGCGGGGGGTTTGGCGCCTGTCTCTTTCAAATCGCCTATATCGTAAGTTTCAACATCGAGCTTTTTAGGCAGAAGATAATTTTGACCTGTGCGGGGATTGGTTACGATGTGCAAGGTCGTCGGGTTCTTAGCCAGCTCCTTCATCCACCGGTCGGTTACCTTGACGGAGATATTGAAATTCGTAAAGGCTTCGAGGTTCTGCTTGGCATAAATGAATTTCAGAATGTCGGGATGAGTCAGGCTTAGCATCGCCATATTGGCGCCGCGGCGGTATGCTCCCTGCTGTATCGCGTTAGTCGCTTCGGAAAACACCCTCCAGAAACTGATAGGCCCGCTTGTTGTGCCGCCGCTTGATTTTATGATGTCACCGGTCGGGCGAAGCTCATCGAGGCTGAATCCCGTGCCGCCGCCAGCCTTTTGTATCAGCGCGGTCTGCTTAATTGTCTCGAATATCTCCTCGATACTGTCTTTGACAGGCAGAACGAAACAGGCGCTTAGCATCTGGCTGTTGCGGCTGGCGTTCATCAGCGTTGGGGAGTTCGGCAAAAACTTTAGGCCGGCCATAATGTCGTAAAAACGCTTGTGCCAGCCTTTTATTTTTTCGGGTGTCGCCCCGTATTTCTTTTCCGCCGATGCCGCCGTCCACGCCGCTCTGCTGAAAAGCTCGGCGGGCGTCTCGATACATTTACCGTCCGCGTCTTTGATGAGGTATCTTGCCTTAAGAACCGTCAGGGCGTTGTCTGTGAGCTTTGGTTTTTCGCCCGGCGGAGCGGGAATATTATTCGTAGGCGGCAGGCTGTTATCGGCAGTCATTTTTTCCTAATCCATTTGAATCTGAATACATCTCTAATACGTTCCGTCAAAGAGACCCCTATTTTCTGCGTACTGGCCTTAAAGTCAAGTCTGGACAGGTCTTTTTCTGTTGGTTTTGTATTTTTTTTGCCGGATAGCCCCGAAAACACGCCTGCCGCCCAGCCGAGAATTGAGCCTTTTTTCGTTTTGCGAGCCATTTTATCTCTGTACAGCCAGCCTGACCTTAGCTAACAGCTCATCACCCGTCCTGCTGTTGTTTTCGTCTTTGCCGAACAACTGGTGTCTTTCTAAAACCTCAGGGGCGCTTTGGTAGTATTGCTGCGTAGCGCTTATTCCGCCTTCTGCCAGGCCGGGTGTCTTATAATCATTCGCCAATAGCCAGTCGCTGATTTCTTCATCGAATTCAGCCGGATAAACAATCGCCGTTACGAATTTATCATCGCTGTATTTAGCTAAATGAACCTTTGCCCGGCAAGGCGGAGCCGAACTGACCGCGATAGCGGAGAGTCTCTTGAAATCGTCTTTAGCGGTTTCTTCGTCTGCCGAATAAAAGAACATTCCCGTCTCAAGCTGGAACGTCTGGGCCGGTATGCCTTTTAGCTCGATTCTGCCGTCCGGGTAGGCCTTATGTATTTTATAGACCTGAACGTCTTTGTACTTTTCACTCTCTAATAGCTCAGCGACCTCTTGTGCTGTAAAGCCGACCCCGCTATGCTCGCCGAAATCGACAACATACAGCCCGACATATCGAACCGCTTTTTCCAATTTAGGTATATCCATACCCCTATTCTAACCACAGATTCCTCCTGCGCCAAGGCTTCGGAGGACAAGTAACTCAAATTTCAATCTACGATTTTCGACACGGATTTTTATCCGCCGTAGTCTTGACGAAGGCGGAATCACAGATTCTACCAGATTTCAATCAGCGTTTTTCACCAAAGATTGTTAGCCCTCTACATCGTAGAGGGTTCTCCAAATTGATTAAAATTTAGCCCCGCCATTTTCACCCGCCGCAGGCGGGTATGGCTGGGTTTTGCCTGCCTCGGCGTAGTGTCTTGTCTCGGTAAAGTAAAACGACGCCGGAAACGAAGACGGGTCATTCCTAGCGCAGTCGGATAATATTAAAGGATATTTGTTTTTCCATCGCAGTCCAGATGTCCGATATTATCGAGCAAATAAATTAAAAAACAATATTCTACCTCATTTTCCAATATAAATTGTTGATTTCCTCGTTTAATAGCGTCTAGGAAATAGTCGATAGACAATCTGGACGAAAACTGTTTTTATCCTATAGTTGGCAATCATATTTTATTCAGAAAGTCAATGAAATGAGCGATACTGTAAAACAAAAAGAAACGTTGGTTTCTAATGAAAAAAGTGATTGTTCTGGTAGAGCACAATTTAGAGAGGCTGCTATTGAGCAACATGAGATATTATCAAAACGAGTTGAAGACATAAAAAAAACTAACAGTTCAACGGCAGGCGTTAAAGAAATCAGAGGGGCAAACGCGCTTATATTTCTGAATATTCTGATTTTATATAGCGTAGGTTCCGATTATCTAATGAGTGGATTTAATGTATACCTGTCACGTCTGGGGAAAAATGTTTCAATCATGCTTACGGCTCTTGCTACAGTTAACTTAGAATTTATTACTTTGCACATTGCTTCTATCATACCATGGATTTCCATTGGTGTTTTGGCGTTAGTTCTGGCTTTAATTGCTCTCTTACGCCACAAGAACCAAAAAGCAAAATCAACAGTCGTAGTAAGTGTTGTTCTTATAGTCGCAACATACCTCTTAGTTCTTGGTTCGCCGGATATTCTTTAAGGGTTAAAGAAAAAGTAGCATCTATCGAAAGGGGATTTATGCGAAGGGGAAAATGCTGGCTTTTGATATTGGTGGTATTGCTTTCAATTGCTCTTTACTCTGAAAGATGTTTAGCCAGGGAGCAAGGTCGCTTTCATAGTGAAGTGAACGGTTATTTAATTGCAGTCCCAGCGGATTGGATTCAAATACCCAAATACATTATTCTTGAGAATTTCAATCAACTTATCTCTTCAGAAAGCAATTTGAAGATATGTTACGAAACGGCCTTCCAATATGGTACGGCAGAAACGTGGTTTCAATATCCCTATGTAATTATTCAGGTAATGACATATTCTAATTGGGGTCTAAACAGGCAGATTTACGCATGTGAATTTAAGGAATTCGTAAAGCATCTAAGCGGATTAGATACTATTGATGTCAGCGAGAACTTTAGCGCAGAAGCTCAGAGAACCATTTCTGATATTGCTGTAGGAAAGGCATACTTAGACAGCAATAATAGGCTCTATCAGATTGGTTTAGAGGCAGACGTAGCAAATATGGGTGAAATTAAAGGGATAATAGTTGGGCACTTTGGTAGGCGTGCCATAATACAAGTGATGTTTTATGACTTAAAGATTAATTGGAGTCAATCAAAGCGTGAGCGTGACTCAATTCTGGGCTCTTTTGAGTTTGACCCAGTATCAGCATATAGTGAAACTGCTGAAAGTCGTGTCGGATTTTTTGAAAGAAGGGCCATGGAAGCACTGCCCATGATAGTATTAGTGCTTATTGTTGGAGGTGTAGGTGCTATGTGGGGCTATGTATCCGGCAAGATAAAGAATTATAAGGATAGAAAGACAACTAAATCGGGTGATTTTTGAGAGGATGAAACCAATAGCTGTGCCTAAATTAGCGATTGAAGGTGAGAAATTAAGTTGGTTGGTGATTACTAAGGGAAGAGATTATGAACAAAATGCAGCTAATAATGATGTGGTTGGGAATTTTGCTGTCAAGTTTAGTTTGGTTAGACGGTAATAAACAAGAACAGAAAATGTTCATTCCAATTATCATTGTTGCAACAGTAGGTTTAATCATAAGCTCCAGCAATAAAAGCCGAAAGGAGCAAATTATCGAGAAAATTCGCAAAGAGACAAGAGATAATGAAGTTGTATAATTTAAAAAATAAAATTAAGTAAAAGTTAGCAGTTAGGAATCATGAAAAATATATCTATGCTCTTATTGCTTGGCTTTGGCCTAATCACTTTAAGAAAAAGAAAAAATCCGCGTCATCAGTGATTCCCCAAAACGCAATACGCGATACGCGCGACGCAATACAGTTACGACGCCCATTTGAGCTTTAGCTTCTTGCCCGAATGGGCACACTCCTTGAGGTACAGGTTGATGAGATTCTGATAACCCACGCCGGTTTCTTCTGCTATCGACTTGAAGTATTCGATAACATCCGTACCGAGCCGAAGAGTAACCTGCTTTTTGAGTTTATTGGCATGCGGGTTTTTTCGTCCTTTCATCTTTGAAAAATTATATTCCTTTCTCATTTTGCTGCTCCTGTATATACTTTTGTTTCTTTCTTTGTTGCCTTTCTCGCCGAGATAATCCTGATTTCATAATCGCTTTTTTTTATACAATAACACACAACCAGTACCCTCAGACGCCAGCTCAAACCGAGAAGAAGAAAACGGTCTTCGGCCTTGGAATGGTCCGGGTCAAAATACTGAATCGCTTTTTCGTCGTAAAATACTGTAGCTGCTTCATCAAAGGAAACCTTGTGTTTTTTCAGGTTCTGACTGGCTTTTCGAGCGTCCCAGCTAAAACGAATATCTTCCATAATTATAATATAATGCTAAAAGCAATATAATTCAAGCATATTTGAGAAATTTTTCGTTTTTATAGCCAGCCGGAAAACATCCCCGCCGTAGCCTTGGCGAAGGCAGGTGAATTCTGTGGTAAAATAATAATTCGTGGAAATTTGTGGCAAAATACTAATTTTTTCCTTGACAAATGTTAGATAATATGTTATAATATGCTCCAGTTCACTGTATAGTGAACCGTAAACACTGTTTTTACCCCAAAAACAGACATATCGTTACAGAAAAATGAAAAAAATCAATAAAATCAGTGTAATCAGTGATAGTATTTTTTACCTACATTATTTAGTGTTAATTCGTGGCTATATTTCTCTGTGGCTTTCCAAAATGAAATCTGTGATTCAAAAACCTAAACGTTGGAGCACTATATTAGTATCCCGATATATATCGGGACTAATATACTTTCTAAAGCCAGCGATGAATTTTCGCGGTTTTTATGCCCTCTGTGGCAATAAATCTCTGTGGTCTCGGCACTTACGTCTCTACATTTGTAGAGGGGCCTCTACAAATCGCACCTTTTTTTACAAAACAAAGCCAATTTCCCTTGATTTTAGCCCAAAAACGACGATTTCAAAGAAAAACAAAGCCAATTCAAAGCCAATTTTAGCTCAAAAAGAGGGGTATGTAAAAAAAACGAACCCAATTTTTTGTGTTTTTTGTGGCAATTATATCTCGGTGTCCTCTGTGTGCTCTGTGGCTAAATATAAAGGAAAAACTCTGTGGCTATTTGATTTTGGCGAAACGGCGTTTGCCGACCTGGATAATCATTCCGGCTTTGGGAGTGATTTGGGCGTTGGGGTCGGCGGCTTTTTGGCCGTCAATCGTTACTCCTGACTGGGCACACATTCGTTTGGCTTCGCCGCCGGTCTCGACGAGCTTGCAGGCTAATAATAATTGCTTTACTGTAATCAATTCAGCAGGCAGTTTGAATACGGGAATTTCATCGGGCAGTTGGCCCTGGGCGAAAACCTTATCAAACTCCTTAGCGGCTAACTCGGCGGTAGCTTCATTATAAAACTGCGTAACGATAGTTTTGCCTAACATGACCTTGGCTTCTTTTGGATGGGTTTTTGAACCATCGGTTAGTTCTGTGATTTTATCACCTGGCAAATCGGTCAGCAACGTGAAATAATTTTCCATCATCTCGTCGCTGATGCTCATAATCTTGCCGAACATATCGTTAGGCTCATCGGTTACGCCGACGTAATTATTCTTGGACTTGCTCATCTTCTCAATGCCATCCAGGCCGACAAGAATCGGCATTGTGATAACGACCTGAGGTTGCTGATCCTGGGCTTTTTGAATATCTCTTCCAACAAGGTTATTGAAAGTCTGGTCGGTGCCGCCCAGCTCGACATCGCTTTTAACGGCGTATGAATCGTAGCCCTGCATTAATGGATAGATAAATTCATGGACACCAATCGGTCTGCCTTTTTTGTAGCGTATTTCAAAAGTATCTCTTTCGAGCATACGAGCAACAGTTATCACGTGTGTAAGCTTAATAATGTCAGCCAGCTTCAGATTCGATAGCCACTGGCTGTTGTAACGGACTTCGAGCTTGTCTTTGGCGGTATCGAGGATTTTTCCGGCCTGTTTGAAATAGGTCTGGGCGTTTTGCTCTATTTCTTCCGTGGTCAGCATCGGGCGGGTTGTATTCTGGCCGGTCGGGTCGCCGATTCTTGCTGTGTAATCGCCGATGATTAAAACCGCTTTGTGTCCCAAATCCTGGAACTGCCTCATTTTGCGGAGGACAACGGTATGGCCGAGGTGAATGTCCGGGCTTGTCGGGTCAAGACCGAGCTTTATCCGCAAAGGCCGTTTCTCCTTAGCAGATGCGGCGAGCTTTTCGGCAAGCTCGGTATCGTTGAAGATTTCGACCGTGCCGTGCTTAAGCTGCTCAAATTGTTCTTTGATTTGTGACATAGTTTTTTTCCGGCAAAAATATAAACGGCTGGATTATAAGCCAAAATCAAAGATATATCAATCAATAAGGCCTGACAACGATGATTTGATTTTAAGCTGCTGCTGTAGCAGCCGCTTCGAGGGTATTGGTGGCGGTTTTGATCCTCTTTGGTGAGATGTCCCGTGTCAGCCATTTGCCGTTTGTCGCAGTCAGCATTGCGTATGGAGTTATCCAGCAAAGCCCGAAAATCCAGAATACCGAATACGCGAAGGCGTAAAGGGCGTCGGAACTTTTATTTCGCAACGTGTAGAATGCGGCAGGTAAACACGCCCATAACATACCTCCAGCGATGAGCTGTAGAAGGCACAATTGCGGCAGGTGGCTGTTTAACATAACAAAACTGGCTGCCAGCATCCGCGGCATCAGAAGATTAATGCAGCTTAAAATGAAGTTTATTCTTGCACCTGTGCTGCGTGTACGGCGGAACCTTGTGAATATAAATGTGCTCATTATCAGTGTTTCGCGGATATTGCTTCTCGCCCAGCGGAGAAACATTTTGCAGAGTTTTCTATACCCGACGGGAATATTCGTAAAGACATGTGCGTTGGATTGGAATTTAACCTTCCAGCCGTTACGGATTATTATGTTAGTCATCGCCCGGTCTTCGCCGATGGTTGCCAGCTTGCCGAAGAATTTCTGGTTCAGCCAGGTTTGCAGATTTTTTTCAAAAGCCTTTTTCCTGTAGGCCGAAAGTGCGCCGGGAGTGCAGAAAACAGTATCAACCATGCTCTGGCTTGCCCTGATGAAATCAAAGGAATAGGCGAAAGAAACCTCCAGCATCCTGGGTATGATACCCTGCCTGAAGTTCTGTACGCGGACGTTGCCCGCTATGGCGCCGACCTTGCAGTCGTGAACAAACGGGCTTACCAGAAGCCTGAGTGTATCTTTTTGGATGATTGAGTCGCTGTCGATAGTAACCAGGATTTCTCCCTTGCTTCGGATAAAGCCTTCGTATAGGGCGCGGCGTTTGCCGCTGTTTTTGGCTAGTCTGATGGTTTCGAGCCTGCCGTGGAACAGATCCGCAGCCCACTTAATCCACAGCCATGTATCGTCAACGCTTCCATCGTCAACGGCGATTATCTGCAGTTTCTCGGCAGGGTAATCGCTTACGGCGATTGATTTCAGGGTATGCAAGACTGTCAGACCCTCGTTATAAGCCGGGACGATTACCGTGCAATTCGGCAGCTCTTCGTCGCTTACACTTTTATCCGGCCTGTATAAAATCACGAGGACAACCCGCCAGATAAAGACTATAAGAAGCAGCAGAATCAGCGTTCTTGAGATGTCCAGCCAGAACAGCCCAAGGCCTGGCGAATTAAGCTCTTCATAGACCGTGGCTAACCGTTTCCAATTACCCAAAACCGCGACAGCAACGGCACCAAGAAAAAGCAAAATAGCCGACTTGGTAACAAAATCACCTCTAAAGACCATTGCCGCAAAGGCTTTTGGAACAGTTGTCGACAGAGCATAAGTCTTTCTGACAGCTTCACTTAGAGAAGCTGTTAAGGTTCTGTATATACGTTTATCATTGTTGATTTTCAACACGGAAATCACCACACTTTTACGGTGTAAAAAGAAAATTTCCCATGACTGGCTACTTCGGGCCTGGGAGCTTGTTGGTGGTTACAAAGTTGGAAAGTTAAGACTATAGCTTTACCATCTGTCCGACAGTACATTAACCCATCATTATACGTTTTTTCTTTTGGATATGCAAGAAAAAAATTTTATTATGAGACGTATAGGTGATTTATTAGCTGTCCGAGACTCCGCCGGAAACGATGAATTTCATCGCGTCGGCGGGATTGATATTCAAAGGCTGGACACAGTCCTGGGGCATTATTATTGTCTGGCCTGCGAAGTTGTATGACTGCGGCAGATAGACCGCAACGTGGTCGATTATACCGAGCTTTTCGAGTGAATCTTTTGTAATAAATCCCATGACCTTCGGGCCGTCTTTGATAAGCTCAACCAGGACGGGTTTGTCGAAACTTCTGTGGTCGCCGGTGAAGGCCTTGATAAAGTCCTTCGTGGCTGAATACAGCAGCTTGGCTATCGGTATTTTTGTAAAGAGCTTGTCGAGCAGACCGAAAAGTTTTTTGCCGATGAAATTCGACGCGAGAAAGCCTATCAGAAAAATCAACGCCAATACGCTAATCAGGCCCAGGCCGGGAATGTATCTGCCCAATAACTTGTAAAGGTAAACGCCCACAAGTCTGTCGAAAATCGAAACCGCCCAGAATATGGCAGTGATGGTTATTGCCGCAGGTACGAAGACAAGCAGTCCTGTAACGAAATAATTAGCTATCTTTTTGAGCATTTTCATTATCCTTATGTGAAGTTGTTTGCTTTTTCTTTCTTAATTCTTTTGCCAGATGAAAGATATACACTAAAGTCGCGGCGAGGGCAAATGCGATGCAGAGATACTTGACCTGGGTTTGTGTCAGCTTGTTCCAGAGCGGCCTTAACTTTGTATCAGGCCAGAACATTTCAACATCCCGGTGATAAATCGAATCAATTATTACGTGCAACCAGGCACCCAATATTCCTGAAAGAACCATTTTTAACAAAGTCGGCTTATACGGCAATCGAACCAGCGACATTATTTTACCCAGTAATCCCTTCCATGGATATAAAACAAAACCGAGAAGCGCGCCGACAAGACCGCCTATAAGCAGCGTATGAAAATGAAAAACCTGATGCGGTAAGTTCCAGTGCGTTAAAGGCCCGGATACGCGATGGCTTCGAAACAATACTTCTATATCGATAATAACATTGGCCAGCAGCAGGGCGGGCAGGTCCAGCCATTTCTTAAAGACCAGCCCGACAAACCCGTTAGGCCCAAAATGATATGGTGTAAAAGGCATATTCTCGTACTGCGTATCGCGTACTGCGTACAGCGTTTAAAATCGCTGATTACACTGATTATAACTGAAAGAGGAATAAATAACAAATTCGAACGATTTAACCAAATTATATTTTGGAGTAAATACTATTCCGCCATTTGAGAGGTTTGTAAAAGGATTTTGAAAATCTTTTTTCTTTCTTTCCTTACCAGTGTTATGTTTAAGATAACATTGATAAAGAAAACGAATCCGATTGTAAATTGCATAGCTACCTGGGAAGCCAAGTATGATAGAGTATTCATACTTTCACTAAAATCTTTGGATTTCAGAAAGTTTTCACTTTCTTCGGGTGTTTCCATAATAGAAGAAATAGTAGAAATGTGTATTTTCTTATATTTTTTCCACATATTGAGATACAGACATCCAAAAATAAAACATATAACGATTACGATGATTAAAAACGGGAAGGCCAATCTTTGAGTTTTAATTTGTTTTCTAATAATATTCCATTGGTCGTCAGTTAGATTTTCTCGTGATAAACCAAGGGAAGCAACATAATTTTCTGCGGCTTTGTCAAATTTTTCACTTAAGCCCAGCATTTTTCTCTCCTTTTAAATTGTGTCTTATTTTAAGTAATTGCAGACATAATCTTTGATTGCGTTTTCAAGGGGGGTGGTTGGTTTGTTATAGCCGGCGTTGGTTAGTTTTTCCATTTCGGCTTGTGTGAAGTACTGGTACTGGTTTTTGAGGTTGTCCGGCATTGGAACAAATTCAATCTTCGGTTTTTTGTCCATAGCGGTGAAGACGGCTTTTACCATATCGTTCCAGGTGCGTGCTTTGCCGGTGCCGACATTGAAAATTCCGTTTACGTCGGGATTGTCCATGAAAAACAGTGTCATATCTACCGCGTCTTTGACGTAAACAAAATCGCGCTTATATTCACCGTCGGCGTAGTCGGGATTGTGTGATTTGAATAATCTGACCTTGCTGTCCGCGGTGATTTGCTCGTAGGCTTTGAGGATAAAGCTTCGCATATCGGCTTTGTGGTGTTCATTAGGGCCGAAGACATTGAAATACTTCAGGCCTGCGATTTTATTTAATAAGCCCGATCGTTTTGCCCACAAATCGAAAAGCTGCTTGGAATAACCGTACATATTCAAAGGCGACAATTCCGCGATATTTTCTTCATCATCACTGAATCCCTTCGAGCCGTCGCCGTAAGTAGCGGCGCTGGATGCGTAGATGAAGCGGATGTTATTTTCCACCGCCCAGTTCGCGAGCAGCTTGGTATATTCGTAGTTATTCTTCAGCAGGTAAGCTGTGTCGGTTTCTGTGGTGTCGGTACAGGCGCCGAGGTGAAATACGGCCTGGACCGAATCGTCCAGCTCGCCTTCTATAGCCATCTCGATAAAGTCATCGCTCTCGACATAATCGGCAAATTTAAGCTCAATCAGGTTCGTCCATTTGGTATCGGAGCCGAGCTGGTCAACAACGAGAATATCATCGATACCCCGCTGGTTAAGTGCCGCCACGAGATTCGAGCCGATAAAGCCCGCACCGCCTGTTACTATTATCATTTGTTGTTCCTTTTTTGCCACAGAGAACACAAAGTTCACAAAAATTATTATAAGCCACAGAGTTCACAGAGTTCACAGAGATATATTTCATATAAGGTTAATTTTTCAGAGAGTTTGTGTCAAATAAATTAAAAGCTTATCTGGCGCATAAGAAAGCCGCCCCGATGTACACGAGGCGGCTGAGTGAATGTAATCAGTATAATTAGAGCAATTCAAGTTTTAGTGTTCGCTTTATGCCTGTTGCGGCTTCGGCTGTCGGCATCAGATTTGCTCGCGATCCCGACAAATCGGGATCGCTGTG